>JAYQPQ010000001.1:0-81310 GCA_038145405.1 Porticoccaceae bacterium
AGAATGTGTATAAGAGAGAGAGGTGGTAGTAGGCCAGGTAGCCGGCAAAGGATCCGACCAGACTGAGGAACAGCAAGGCGCCCAGAGACATGGGGCTCCACTGGTAATAGGGCGGCCCAGGCACCAGCAGGGCGACCACAACCAGGCCCGGTGTTGCCACCAGCAGCGACCCCAGTAATTGCTCCATCGGCGCGGCGGCAGCGCCCCAGCGCTTGACCAGCAAGCTGCTGAGGGCGAAGAGAAAACTGGAGTCCAGCAACAGCAAGATCCCCAAAATCGCGCGGTCGCCCAGTGCCTGCCGATCGATGCAGATTACTCCCAGGCCGACTATGCCGAGCAGCAGGGCCACCGAGGCCAGAGGTGCCAAGGCGATGGTGCTCCACTGGATGGCCAGCGGCGTGACCGCCCAGATCAGAACAACGGCAAGATAGGTCAACGGCAGTGACACCCGGTTTCTCCTTTAACCTGCGCGGTGTTTTTGGCCGCACCCGCTTGCCGGATCGTCTCGATTCCGCTAGTTTGCGCGCTCTTTCACTGCAAAGCTTTTGTATGGCCCAGTACGTATTTACTATGGATCGCGTGGGCAAGATCGTGCCCCCGAAACGCGAAATCCTGAAGAACATTTCTCTTTCATTCTTCCCCGGCGCCAAGATCGGCGTGCTCGGCCTGAATGGCTCGGGTAAATCGACCCTGCTGCGCATCATGGCGGGCGAAGACACCGATATCCTCGGCGAGGCCCGGCCCATGCCAGGACTGAAGATCGGTTATCTGGCCCAGGAGCCGCGCCTAAACCCGGAACAGACCGTGCGTCAGGCGGTTGAAGAAGGATTGTCCGAGCCTCTCGAAGCCCCGCACGAACTGGAAAAAATTTACGCCGCCTACGCCGAGCCGGACGCGGATTTTGACGCCCTGGCCAAGAAGCAGGAAAAGTGGGAGTCGGTCATCCAGGCCTGGGACGCCCACAATCTTGAGCACAGTCTGGAAAAGGCCGCCGATGCCCTGCGTCTGCCTCCCTGGGACGCCAAGGTAAGCCAGCTGTCCGGCGGTGAAAAGCGCCGCGTCGCCCTCTGTCGTCTGCTGCTCTCGCGACCCGACATGCTGCTGCTCGACGAGCCCACCAACCACTTGGATGCCGAGTCGGTGTTCTGGCTGGAGCGATTTCTGGCCGACTTTGCCGGCACTGTGGTCGCCGTCACGCACGACCGCTATTTTCTCGACAATGTAGCCGAATGGATTCTGGAACTCGATCGCGGCGAAGGCATCCCCTTCAAGGGCAACTATTCCGCCTGGCTGGAAGCCAAGGAGAAGCGCCTGGAGCACGAGGAACGTGCCGAGTCGTCGCGGCAAAAGGCCATCAAGCAGGAACTGGAGTGGGTGCGCAGCAACCCTAAGGGCCGCCACAGCAAAAGCAAGGCGCGCCTGTCCCGCTTTGACGAACTCAATTCGCAGGAATACCAGAAGCGCAACGAAACCAACGAAATTTATATTCCGCCGGGTCCACGATTGGGTGATCTGGTGGTGGAATTCAGCGGCGTTAGCAAGGCCTTTGAACACCGCGCCCTGTTTGAGAACCTCAGCTTCGCCCTTCCGCCGGCTGCTATCGTTGGCGTAATCGGTGGCAACGGTGCCGGCAAGTCGACTCTGTTCCGCCTGATCGCCGGCGAGGAGAAGCCAGACAGCGGCACTATCCGTCTGGGAGAAACAGTCAGGCTGGCCTTTGTCGAGCAAAGCCGGGCCAATCTCGATGACAAGAAGTCGGTGTGGGAAGCGGTGTCCGACGGACAGGACATTCTGCGTATCGGCAATTTCGAGGTGAACTCGCGCGCCTACATCGGCCGCTTCAACTTCCGCGGCAGCGATCAGCAGAAGCGCGTCGGCGATCTGTCCGGTGGAGAACGCGGTCGCCTGCACCTGGCCAATACGTTGAAACAGGGCGCCAACCTGTTATTACTCGACGAGCCTTCCAACGACCTCGATGTGGAAACCCTACGCGCCCTGGAGGAAGCCATGCTGGCCTTCCCGGGTTGCGCACTGGTCATATCGCACGACCGCTGGTTTCTCGACCGCATTGCCACCCACATCCTGGCCTTTGAGGGTGATTCAAAAGTGGTGTTTTTTGAGGGCAACTACACCGACTACCACGCCGATCTTGTCAGGCGTCTGGGCGAAAATGCCGAACCGAAGCGCCTGCAGTACCGGCGCATTGCCTAGTCAGGTGTAGTCGTCGGCTAGCTGCAGTTTCAACCGGATTTCGGCAATCAAACCACCCTCGGGATGGTTGCCGAGCATGATGCTGCCGCCGAGGGTTTCTACCGCGCGTTTGGCAATGCTCAGGCCAAGGCCAAAGCCCTCAATGCTTTCCGACTGCATACGGGTGAACGGCTGAAACATGGATTCGAGCCGATCGTCGGGTATGCCTGGCCCGTGGTCGCGTATGCGAATCAGTTGCTGACCTTCGCTTTCTTCCAGAAGTATTTCCACGGGGCTGTCCGCAGGACTGTACTTCAGACTGTTCTCGACCACATTTTTCACAGCGCTGCGTAGGATGCCGGACTGGTATCGGTACAGGCGCAGCCCGCCGGTGCAGGACAGCCGTATGTCGCGCTCGCTCCAGCTGAACTGCATGTCTTCCACTACTTCGCGCAGCGGTTCGCGCAGGCCGCTGGTATCCAGTTGCACCCCTTCGCTCTCATTGCGGGCCAGCTGCAACAATTGGGTGATGATGGCGTTGAGCGAATTGATTTCGTAGCTGACCCGCTCGTGCAGGGTGGGATCTTCGCCACGCTCCTCGGCGTGCGCGCGCACCATTTCTGCGGCAACCTGCATGCGCGCCAGCGGTGCCCGCAATTCGTGCGACACGTCATAAAGCAACCGCTGCTTGGACTCCAACAGTTTCTGAATGCGCTCGGACATCTCATCCAGCGCTGTAGCCAGTGCGCCGATTTCGTCGCGCCGGCGCGTCAGACGGGATTCGAGACGGTGATCGAGCTCCCCTTCGGCCAGCGACTTGACGTGAGTTTTCAGGCGGCGGATGGGCCCGGTGAGCAAGAAGGTCAGTAGCCAGCTAAACATCAGTACCGTGGCAAAGGCGCCGATCATAGGATAGGTATTGAGCACCTCAGGGAGCCAGCGACTGCGCGGCGGAACCTGGACGAATACCTGATAATCCTGGCCGCCCTCGGATTGAAAATTCCAGCTCACCCGATTCTCCGGTGAACCCCAGCGTCGCCCGTAGATCAGCTCGTCCGCTGCATAGGAAAAGATGGCTAGCGAATTTTCGCGCGAACGAAAGTCGCCGCCGGTGACATCCACTCCGTTCTCGTATTGCTTCACGACAAAGTCGGCGAGGGGTTGGAAGTTCTGACTCAGGTTGAATTCGGAGAAGCGCTGGTCATACTCGAACTTCAGCACCACCGCCACCACCAGAATCAAGCAGACCTGAGACATGGCCAGGATCAAAAAAACTTTCCAGAACAGCGTACGCATGGGCGATCAACTCACGAACTGGTAGCCGACGCCGCGCACAGTGACAATCATGTCGCGTTCGCCGAACACTGGCCGCAATGCAGTGCGCACCCGACTTACGTGGACATCGATGCTGCGGTCGTAGGGGGTCAGCTCGCGATGCAGAACCTTGCGCGTCAGGTCTTCGCGGCTCACTACGTTGCCCGCGTTCTGCATCAGTTCGTTGAGCACATCAAATTCTGCCGTGGTGAGCTGTACCACGGTGTCACCGACGGAAGCCTTGCGGGCGCCGCGGTCCACCCGAATGCCGTGCAATTCGATTACCGCAGAACCATGCTGGCTGGCTCCCTCTTCAGAGCGCCGCAGTACAGCGCGGATGCGTGCCAGCAGCTCGCGTGGGTTGCAGGGTTTGCCCAGATAGTCGTCGGCGCCCATCTCGAGACCCAGGATGCGGTCGATATCTTCGCCGCGTCCGGTGAGCATGATCCCCGGGATGTGCCAGCTTGAGCGGATGATGGGCAGGAGTTCGAGCCCGGTCATGCCGGGCATCATGATATCCATGACCGCCAGATCAAAGCGGCTGTCGCCCTGCAGCAGCCGCACCGCTGTCTCGCCCGAACTGGCGGTGACCACGGTGCAACCATTGCGATTGAGATACTGGGCGAGCAGATCGGTTAGCGTCTGGTCGTCGTCAATAAGCAAAAGTCGTGGAGCAATGGCGCCCAAAGACACCCCCTTGTGTACAGCAGGTTAACCGGAGGACTCTTGGCACTCTCCCTCCAGACTAAAATTCATTCCGGAAAAGTTTCTCGCATAGACGAAATATCCCTCCCGGCAATACCCGTAGGTATCCATGTAGACAGCAAGCAAATCCTCCGCTTCCGCCGCGCTCATGCGCTGATCCGGGGAATTGCCGGGGCGGCCCAGGGGCACGGTGAATCGAAAGCGTTTGCTGGCATTATCTGCCACCCACTGCTCGAAGTTCACATCGTCGAAGGAGGGAGTGGAACTGCAGCTGGTTACCGCCAGCGCCAATACTAAACCCACCACCTGTTGTTGACATCCGGACATACACATTTCTTAACGGATTTCCACAGATTCCAGCCCCCATTCAAACCCAGAAGATAGGGGGATTCAACGTCGCGTGGGCGAGCATGGATCATTAGGGTGCAACTTGCGGCGGCGATCTGGACATTTGACCAATAAGTGGGCATAAAAGGTGGCGAAATCCGGCAGTGCGCACCGCAGGGGATCAACCCGCTGACAAGTCGCCCAATTCCGGAACATAAAAAATCCAACCGAGGGAGGTGGAAGCGTGCGAATCTTGCAAACCCTTAGCAGCCTTGGCCTGCTGATCCTGACGCCGGCAGCGATGGCCCAAGCGGGCGCCGACGGATCCAACACCAGCTGGATCATGACATCCACCGCACTGGTGCTGTTCATGACCATTCCCGGCCTGTCGCTCTTCTACGCGGGCCTGGTGCGCAGCAAGAATGTACTGTCGGTGCTGATGCAATGTTTCACCATCACCTGCGCCGCCTCCATCTTCTGGTTTGCCATTGGCTATTCGCTTGCCTTTACCGACGGCGGTGCCGCTAATGACTTTATCGGCGGACTCTCCCGCGTATTTTTGGCTGGACTGGCCGAGGATTCACTTTCCGGAAGTATTCCAGAATCCGTGTTTATCATGTTCCAGATGACCTTTGCCATCATCACCCCAGCGCTGATCATCGGCGGCTTTGCCGAGCGCATGCGCTTCGCACCCATGCTGGTGTTTTCCCTGCTCTGGTTGCTGCTGGTCTACACCCCCATTACACACTGGGTCTGGGGCGGCGGCTGGCTCGGTCAGATGGGTCTGCTGGACTTTGCCGGCGGTACCGTGGTGCACATCACGGCCGGGGTAGGCGCCCTGGTTGCCGCTCTGGTTTTAGGCAATCGCAATGGCTTCCCGCACCAGCCCATGGTGCCGCACAACCTGCCCATGACCGTCACCGGTGCCGGCATGCTATGGGTCGGCTGGTTCGGTTTTAACGGCGGCTCAGCGCTGGCGGCCAACGGCGACGCCGGCATGGCCATATTGGTCACCCACATCTCGGCGGCCGCCGGTTCGCTAGCCTGGATGGCTATGGAGTGGATTCGCTTTGGTCGCCCCTCGGTGCTTGGCATTGTCACCGGTATGGTGGCTGGCCTGGGCACCATCACGCCGGCCTCTGGTTTTGTCGGTCCCGCCGGCGCGCTGGTGATTGGCCTGCTGGCCGGCTTTATCTGCTTCAATGCGACCCAGATCATCAAACAGAAACTGAAAATCGACGACTCGTTGGACGTATTCCCCGTGCACGGCGTCGGCGGTGTGTTGGGCACCCTGCTCGCCGGGGTGTTTGCTTCCAGTCAGCTCGGCCTGTTCAGTGGTCAGGGCCTGGGTGGCAGCATTGGCTCACAGGTTGGCGTGCAGTTTGTCGGCGCGGCGGCGACCCTGGTCTACACCGCAGTGGTGACCTTTGTGTTGCTAAAACTGATTCAAGCCGTGATGGGCTTGCGCGTGGATGCAGAAATCGAAACCGAGGGTCTGGATATCCGCATGCACAACGAGCAGGGATACAACGATCTCTAAGTCTGGTCTAGCTGGATAGCGCCCCGGCCTTGCCGGCCGGGGCCAACAGGGCGCTTTGCGGGACGCGCTAAAACTGATCCACAGCTTCCGCCAAGGTTTTGGCGGCAACAATATCCATACCTGGAATGGGTTTCTTGGGCCGGTTGGCCCAGGGAATGATGGCGCGGGTAAAGCCGTGCTTGAGTGCCTCGCGCAACCGATCCTGACCGTTGCTAACTGGGCGTAATTCCCCCGACAGACCGATTTCCCCAAAACTGATCCAATCCTGCGGAATGGACTTCTCCCGCAGACTCGAGAGCACGCTCAACACCAGCGGCAAGTCGGCGGCTGTTTCCGTGATACGCACGCCGCCCACTACATTGACGAAAATGTCCTGATCGGCAGCGGCAATACCGGCATGCCGATGCAAAACGGCCAGCAGCATGGCCAGGCGATTGTGATCCATCCCCACCACGACCCTGCGCGGATTGTGTAGCTGGCTCGTATCGACCAGCGCCTGAATCTCTACCAGCAGCGGGCGGGTGCCCTCCCAGGCCGCCGTGACGATGGAGCCGGCGGCCTGCTGTTCGTGCCGACTGAGAAAAATTGCGGAAGGATTGCCGACCTCCTTCATACCGGCGTCAGTCATGGCAAAGACGCCAAGTTCATCGACTGCACCAAATCGATTCTTCTGGCTGCGCAAGAGCCGAAAGCGGGAATCGGTAGTTGTATCCAGCATCAGCGAGCAGTCGATCATGTGCTCCAGCACCTTGGGGCCGGCCAGATTGCCGTCCTTGTTGACGTGGCCAACCATAAAGACGGCTGTGCCGCTCTGTTTGGCGAAGCGCACCAGCTCCGCTGCGGATTCGCGAACCTGGGATACGCTGCCCGGGGCCGAATTCAGATTCTCGTGCGCGATCACCTGGATGGAGTCCACCACCACGACCTCGGGTTTGGCCTGCTGCAGGTGGGCGAGAATGGCTTCCAGCGAGGTTTCTGCCAGGACTTCCAGCGCTGCCTGTCCGAGCCCCAGGCGATGGGCACGCATGGCCACCTGCTGCGGCGATTCCTCGCCGGTGACATAGAGCGAGCGGGCACCAAGCTGGGCCAGCACCTGCAATAGGAGGGTGCTTTTGCCGGCACCCGGCTCACCGCCGATCAGGATGGTGGAGCCGTGCACCAGACCACCGCCCAGCACGCGATCAAACTCGGCAAATCCGGTGGTCAGGCGCTGATGTTGCTCGAGGGAGATATCCACCAAGCGCTTTGGGCTGGCACGGGCAACCCCGGCATAACCCGCGCCGGATTTGGCGGCCACCTTGCCAGCCTGAGGAATGCGATATTCACTCAGTGTGTTCCATGCGCCACAGGCCCCGCATTGCCCCTGCCACTGCGGATGGTCAGCGCCACAATCCGAGCAAACGTAGGCTGATTTGGGTTTAGCCAAGGAGGGCAACTCTTACCTTTTGGGAGGACTCAGTGTAGCATGCAGAGCTCGACAAAATTCTCCCACCCAGGCGCGCCAAACTCCCTGATGAGCTCACTGATTCCCGAACCCGCACTGGTCATTTCGCCACATCTGGCGGCGACTATCGGGCTGGAAGAAGCGGCGCTGCTGTCCTATCTCGGCAGTGCTCGCCACCACCTGCAGGGCAAGACGTCACAGGGTTTCCTTTGGTTCCAGCTGGAAGCCTCCACCCTGCTACAACATCTGCCTTTCTGGTGCGCAACCGATATCCAGCGGGTGCTGGAAAGTTTGCGCGACAAGGGCATTCTGCTGGTCGGATCGCCCCCCCTGGAGGAAGCCGGCCATCTGGTGTTCGCCTTTAATCAAGGCGCTTCGATCCCGCCATCCCCTGTGGCCGCGCGACAACCGATCGGCTCTGCCGAGCGACGTGCCAACACCCTGGCAGCCAATTGGCAGCCGGACGAAACTACCCTGACACTGCTGGCCCAGCGCGGCGTTCCGCGAAGCTTCTGCCTGGACCAGGTAGCGGAGTTTGCCCATTACTGGCACGAGCGTGGCGAAGCCCGGCACGCCTGGGGCAACCGCTTTGTCACGCACGTGCTGCGGGAATGGCGCCAGTTTGAACAGCAGCAGATACAACACCACCAACTCAATGTCGATCAGGAGGAAGAAAATCAGCCGGCATTGCTGGCCGACAACTGGACACCCTCGGCAGATGCCCTAGAGATTCTCGAGCAGCACGCCGAGATTCCGCGCACATTTATTTTCGAGGCGATCCCGGAGTTCGTGCTTTACTGGCGCGAGAAAGGCGAACGTTCCAATACCTGGAATGCGCGCTTTATCAATCACATCAAGCGTCAGTGGACGCGCTATCGCCACGCCTTGGAAAACGACAACGAGCCGCGTCCCATCGCGGCAAACTGGAAACCGCACCCGGAAGTGTTCGACATTTTGTCCCTGGCGCACATCGACACCGGATTTGCCCAGGACCGCGTAAAAGAATTTGTTATTTACTGGTTGGATCGAAAGGAGGCCAGGCCCTCGTGGAACTCGCTCTTCATCCAGCACATCAAACAGCAATGGCAAAAGGCCCATCAGCATCCGGGCATGCAGTCCACTCGCGAAAGATCCATTCTCGATGCGCTCACTGACAGAAGCTGGGCAGACTAAGCCCAACAAAGGCTCCACCGATCCGGTTGATGTGATCAACCAGGTCTTCGCCTTATTGCAGGCGAATTATCACAATCAGTATTACAAGGCTTTTCCGACGACTGAGACCGAAAATATCACCAAGAAGCTGTGGCTACAGAGCCTGCAGGACATTCCCGCGCGGGCCCTGCTGTCCGCAGCCGAAAAACTGGTGAAAACTCAGGAGTACCTGCCGACCCTGGCGCAGATGCTGCGTCTGGCGCGAGCGGCAGCCGGCGACGCCCTGCCCGATGTGCACAGTGCCTTTCTCGAGGCCTGCCGCGCCGCCAGCCCCAAATCAGCGCAGCCCTGGTCTCACCCCATTGTCTACCACGCCGGCCAGCGCACCGGCTGGCATCTGCTCGGCAGTCAGCCCGAGCGCCTTACCTACCCCTTGTATCGCAAGCAGTTCGAGCTGCTCGAACAGGAGTTGCTGGCGGGCAAGGTACTGGCGCTGCCGCAAGCTGAAGCGGCCACATCGGCAGCCGATCCTTCCCCGGTGGATGTCGACGAAGGCAGGGCCCGACTCGCCGCCCTGCGTGCCAATCTCAAGCTCTAGTCTCTAGCCTGGGCTAGCCAGCACCCTGCTGAAACAGGTGCACATCGCGCTGCGGGAAGGGAATGGAAATGCCTTCTTGGTCGAAGCGCTTCTTGATGGCTTCGGTGAGATCCCAGTAAACCGCCCAGTAGTCTTCGGTCTTGACCCAGGGTCGCACCACGAAGTTGACGCTGCTCTCCGCCAGTTCGTGCACCGCAATCACCGTTTCCGGCTCTGCCAGCACGCGGGCATCTGCTGCCACGACCTCGCGCAATACAGCCTTGGCGCGATCGATGTCGTCCTGATAGGAAATGCCCATCACCAGGTCGACGCGACGGGTGTCCTTGGCAGCGTAGTTGACGATGGTCCCCGAGGTAACGGCGGCGTTCGGAATAATGACCTGCTTATTGTCGCCGGTGCGCAACTCCGTGGTGAAAATCTGGATCTTTTCCACGATGCCGGCTGTGCCGGCCACCTCGACAAAGTCACCCGCCTTGAAGGGACGAAATATCAGAATCAGCACACCGGCGGCAAAGTTGGATAGCGATCCCTGCAAGGCCAGGCCGATGGCCAGGCCCGCTGCACCGATGATGGCGACGAAGGAAGCCGTTTGAATGCCGAGCTGTGCCAGCGCGGCGATAATCACAAAAGCCATGGCGCCCCAGCGCACCAAGCTGTAGAGAAAATGCGCCAGCGCCGGATCCATCTGACGTCTGAGCATGCTCGAACGGACCAGGTCGCTCATCAGTTTGACGACATACTGGCCGACAAAAAAGATCACACCGGCCGTGATGGCCTGAATGACAAAAGTCTGAATACTGGTTGCCAGGTTTTCCACTGCAGCTACTCCTCGTCGGGATTACGAAAGGCCAAAGCTGCCGGAAGCCACCGAAGTGGCGCAGCGAAGTGGCCACGCGAATTTTTATTATGACGCGGTAGACGCGACCGTCAACGCATCGACTCGCTGGAATCCCCGCGGCAGCTTGTTGCCACGCCGTCCGCGCTCGCCTATAAAGTGCACCAGATCCTTGCCCTTCAATCCCATGGTGCGCTTGCCGCTGTGCACCACCAGCTCTTGATCGGGCGCCAGTACGGCGATGGCGGCGACAAATTCCTCGCGACTTTTTACCCGCGCCGAGGGAATGCCAATGATCTTGTTGCCCTTGCCGCGATTCAGGCGCGGTAGTTCGGCGACCGGAAACACCAGCAGTCGACCTTCGTTGCTCACCGCGGCGAGCAGGTCGGTTTCGGCCCCGATCAGGCTGATGGCCGGCAAAACGCGTGCCCCTGAGGGCAGACTCAGCAAGGCCTTGCCCGCCTTCTTGTTGGCGTGCAAGTCACCGACCTCACAGACAAAGCCGTAGCCCGCATCGGATGCCAGCAACACCCGATCTTTCACATCCCCCATCACCAGAGTGCGGAACGAGGCGCCGCTGACCGGCTGCAATTTTCCGGTCAGGGGTTCGCCCTGACCGCGCGCCGAAGGCAGGCTGTGAGCCGGCAAGCTATAACTGCGCCCCATGGAATCGATAAAGGCGACCTGCTGATTGCTCTTGCCCGGCGCGTGAGCGAGGTATGCATCGCCGGCGCGATAGCTCAGGGAAGTCGGGTCGATGTCGTGACCCTTGGCAACCCGTACCCAGCCCTTCTCGGACAACACGGCTGTCACCGGCTCCGTCACTATCAGCTCTTCTTCGCTGAATGCCTGGGCGCGAATGGTTTCGGCCTGAATGGGCGAGCGTCGCGCGTCGCCATGCTTCTCGACCACGCGATTGATCTCGGCAATCACCAGCTTTTTCAGGCGCGCATCCGAGCCCAGCGTCTTTTCGAGGTCCGCTTTTTCGCTCTGCAGCTCAGTCTGCTCGGCACGAATTTTCATTTCCTCGAGACGTGCCAACTGGCGCAAGCGCGTGTCGAGAATGTAGTCAGCCTGGGTCTGGGTGAGACTGAAGCGCTCCATCAACTTGGCGCGCGGTTCGTCCTCGTGACGAATGATGTGAATGACCTCGTCTAGGTTGAGGAAGGCGATCAGCAAGCCATCCAAAAGGTGCAGTCGATCTTCGATGTGATCGAGGCGGAATTGCAAACGACGACGCACGGTTTGCAGGCGGAACTGCGTCCACTCGCGCAACATTTGCAGCAGCGATTTGACGCCGGGACGACCGTCGATTCCAATTAGGTTGAGGTTGACGCGGTGATTGCGCTCCAGATCCGTGGTGGCAAAGAGATGCGCCATCAACGCCTCGTTGTCTACCCGGTTCGATCGCGGCGTTATAACCAGGCGCGTGGGATTTTCGTGATCCGACTCGTCGCGCAGATCGCTCACCATGGGCAGCTTCTTGGCATTGATCTGATCGGCGATTTGCTCGAGCACGCGCGATCCCGAGGTCTGGTAGGGCAGCGCCGTAACAATGATCTCGCCCGCCTCGGTGGTCCAGGCGGCACGCTGGCGCACGGAGCCGCGGCCGGTCAGGTAAATTTCGCGCAGCGCTTCGGCGTCACTGATGATGGGCGCCTCGGTGGGGAAATCCGGTCCCTTGATGTGCTCGAGCAATTCCGCCTCAGTGGTACGGCTGTTTTCCAGCAAGCGAATACAGGCGCTGGCAACCTCGCGCATATTGTGCGGCGGGATGTCCGTTGCCATGCCGACGGCAATACCCGTACCGCCGTTGAGCAGCACGTTGGGCAGCATGGCCGGCAGCATCCTGGGCTCCTCGAGAGCGCCGTCGAAATTGGGCTGCCAGTCCACCGTACCCTGGCCCAGTTCATCGAGCAGAATGGAGGCATAGGGGGTCAAGCGCGATTCGGTGTAGCGCATGGCGGCAAAGGATTTGGGGTCATCGGCGGAGCCCCAGTTACCCTGGCCGTCCACCAAAGGATAGCGATAGCTGAAGGGCTGCGCCATCAACACCATGGCTTCGTAGGCGGCCATATCGCCATGGGGATGGAACTTGCCGATCACATCACCCACCGTGCGCGCCGACTTCTTGTATTTCGCCCCGGCCTTCAGGCCGAGTTCGCTCATGGCGTAGATGATGCGTCGCTGAACCGGCTTTAGCCCATCGCCCACATGGGGCAGAGCGCGATCCAGAATGACGTACATGGAGTAGTCCAGGTAAGCGCGCTCGGCGTACTGGCGCAAGGACTGGACTTCATTGCCGTCGGCGTCGTATTGGCTTGGTTCGCTCATTTCAATTTTTCCGGTGCGATCAGGGGGCGACCTCGGCGAGGTTGCCCTTGGATTCCAGCCAGACGCGGCGATCGCCAGCGCGCTTCTTGGCCAATAGCATGTCGAGCAACGAGTCCGTATCGGCGCTGGCATCCAACGTCAGACGCACCAGCCGGCGGGTGTCGGGCGCCATGGTCGTTTCGCGCAATTGCAGCGGATTCATTTCGCCCAGGCCCTTGAAGCGTTGAATGTTCACCTTGCCGCGAATTTTCTCGGCGCGAATGCGCTCGAGATGGCCGGCCTTCTCGTGCTCATCCAGCGCGTAATAGACTTCATTGCCCACGTCGATGCGGTAGAGCGGCGGCATGGCGACAAAGACGTGTCCCGCGCGCACCAGCGGACGGAAGTGACGCACAAAGAGCGCACAGAGCAGCGTGGCAATGTGCAGACCATCGGAGTCGGCATCGGCCAGAATGCACACCTTGCCGTAACGCAGTCCCTCCAGGTCGTCCGACCCCGGGTCGATGCCCAGAGCGATGGAAATGTTCTGCACCTCTTGCGAAGCCAGCACCTGATCCGGCTCGACTTCCCAGGTATTAAGGATCTTGCCGCGCAGGGGCATGACAGCCTGATACTGGCGGTCGCGTGCCTGCTTGGCCGAACCGCCGGCCGAGTCCCCCTCCACGAGGAAGAGTTCGGTCAGGGCGGAATCATCGCTGGTGCAATCGGCCAGCTTTCCCGGCAGGGCGGGCCCGGCGGTGAGCTTCTTGCGCACCACCTTTTTGGCCGAGCGCAGGCGCTTGGCTGCATTGCTGATGCAATGAGACGCCAGGCGTTCGGCATCGTCGGTGTGTTCGTTGAGCCAGAGGCTGAAACTGTCCTTGACCACACCGGTAATAAAGGCGGCCGCTTCGCGCGACGAGAGGCGCTCCTTGGTCTGCCCGGAAAACTGGGGATCCTGCATCTTGAAACTAAGCACATAGGCACACTGCTGCCATACATCCTCGGGTGCGAGGCGCACGCCGCGCGGCAGCAGATTGCGGAATTCACAAAATTCTCGCACCGCCTCCAGCAGGCCCGTGCGCAAACCGTTCACGTGGGTTCCGCCCTGGCGCGTGGGAATGAGGTTGACGTAGGACTCCTCCACCAGATCGCCGCCTTCCACCAGCCACTGGGCAGCCCACTCGACCTCCTCCGTAGTGCCCTTGACGCTGCCAATGAAGACCTGTTCTGGCAAGCGCTCCCAGCCCTGAGTGGATTCGTGCAGGTAGTCGGCCAGGCCATCTTCGTAATGCCAGTGCAGCGTTTCACCCGCTTTCTCATCGGTGAAGCTGACGCGCAATCCGGGGCAGAGCACGGCCTTGGCGCGCAGTAAATGCTTGAGCGCGGGCACGGTATAGCGCACCGTGTCAAAATAGACGGGATTGGGAACAAAGCTGACTCGCGTGCCCGTGTTGCGCTGGCCACAGGTGCCAATGACCTCCAGGTCCGAGGCCTTGTCGCCATTGGCAAATCCCATGCGATGCACCTGCCCGCCGCGCTTGATCACCACTTCCAGCGTGCTGGACAGGGCGTTGACCACCGACACACCGACGCCGTGCAAGCCGCCGGAAAACTGGTAGTTCTTATTGGAGAATTTGCCGCCGGCGTGCAGGGTGGTCATGATCACCTCGACCCCGGGTAACTTGCGCTGCGGATGCATATCGACCGGCATGCCGCGACCATCGTCCTCGACGCTGAGCGCGCCGTTGGCGTGCAGAATCACATCGATCTGGTGAGCATGCCCCGCCAGGGCCTCATCGACGCTGTTATCTATGACTTCCTGGGCAAGGTGATTCGGATGGCTGGTGTCGGTGTACATGCCCGGTCGTTTACGAACCGGATCCAGGCCAGTGAGGACTTCAATATCCCCGGCGGTATAGTTTTCTGTCATTAAAGCGCTTGTTTATCGTTGCGACGCGAATTGCCGGAATGGCAAAACAATTCTACTCGTACCCCATGCAGCTGAAATCAACGCCGATGTCGGGAATCTCGACGCGGCGCACGGCCGTGTCGATGCGACCGTCGTCGTGCAGATCGATCATGCGGTAGCCGGGGGCTATGGTGTCCAGCGCAAAATCGTCCGACAGGGGTTTGAACTGGATGCAGGTCGAGGGTACGGAGCGCAGCATAACGCCCTTGTGGTCGACCTCAAACTGCTGGTGGATGTGCCCCCAGAAAATACCCCGCACCTGGGGGTAATTGTCGACGATAGCGAAAAATTCATCGGCATCGGCCACGCGCTGAGTGTCCAGCCAGGCACAATCGATATCCACCGGATGATGATGCAGAAAAATCAGTACATTCGGCTTGGTATTTTCTGCCAGCAGGGTCTGCAGGCGGGCGAGCTGCTCCTGCCCGAGCCGACCGTTGGGCGACTTCGGGATCATGGAGTCGAGCATAATGATGCGCCAGTGCTCGGTTTCAAAAAATGACTGGAACAGCACCGCATTCTCCACCGCCTCGGCATTCTGAACCAGATCGTGGTTGCCCGGCAGCCAGTACATGGGCTGGGCGAACCGCTCCATCTGGGCAAAGAAATAGCGATAGGCGGGGGGCGAGTAATCCGAGGCAATATCGCCGGTAATAACCAGAATATAGGACTCTTCCTGACGCACCTGCTCGAGAATGGTCTCGAAAGTCCGGCGCGTATTCACCCCAGCCAGGCGGTATTCCGGAGCCCCCCCGATATGGGGATCACTCACCTGCGCCAGTCGGATCATGCGGATTGCTCCGGCGCGGAAGTGGAACCCTCGGCGAGGAAATAGTCCAACCAAATGCCCAGAAACTGGTTGAGCTGGCTCTTTTCGTTGGGCAGATACATGGCCTGGTTCGGATAGGGATAGCGAATGCGGCTAATGCGCTGGGCATCGCTGCTGATCACTTCGACCATGCGGGCATCGTGATAGATGCGCAAATCCAGTTCCTGTTTGCCCACCCAGGGAAGGCCGCGCATAGCTAGCGAAAGTCGCGCCGCCGTAGTGAAGCGGGAGCGCTCCAGCACTTCCACCTGCAGGCTGAACTGGCCCTGCCTGCCGGCGCGAATCTCGCGTGAAGTTCGCACGCGCAAATCCGGGCACAGCCGCAGCAAACGCACAAAGTTCAGCTCGCAGGTACCGTGAAGGTCTGCGAGTCCGATTCTGCGTTCTGCCAGGTTGGTTGGTGTCATTGCATTGCCACTAAAAGGCCAAGGCTCACAAGGGGTCACAATATGTGTCTCTCGACGGATTGTAAACTACTGAGCCAGGCCTCTGGATCATTTCCTTTATGCCTCTGAATTGCCGACATATGCCGACTAAATTCGGCCTTTATCAGGCCCCCTTCCATGCCCTAGAATTGCCTGCTGATTTTTACGTTTCTTTACCGGTCGGCAAAAACCTGCGTGATAGCATGCCCCGACCTAGATTTCCCTCCCCCAGGATGCACCATGCAGAGATTACTAGCCATCTGCCTCGGCCTGCTCTCTATCACGCTGAGCAGCCCCGGCGTTAGCGATACACTCCAGCAAATCTATGATCTGGCTAAGGCCAATGACCCGGAGTTTCGCGCGGCTCAGGCAGCCTACCAGTCGGGCTTGCAAGCGCGCGCCATCGGCCGTGCGAGCCGGCTGCCCAACCTGAGCGTCAACGTTACCGGCGAATACCAGGAGGACATCGGCGGTAGCTCCACTGGCGGCGGTGGCGGCAGTGGCGACGACATCAGAACCAGCTACTCGGCATCGCTGAGTCAAAGTCTGTTCGATCTGTCGGACTGGTATAGCTACCAGCGCAGCGATATTCAGGCGACCCAGGCCGAATTCCGCTGGGATTTGGCGCAACAGGGGCTGATTACACGCACCATCAGTGCCTACCTCGACGTGCTGCAGGCGGTCGATGACCTGCAAACCACCCTGGCTGAAAAAGCCGCCATTGAGTCGCAGCTCGACCAGACCCAGCAGCGTTTCGAAGTCGGCCTGGTCGCTGTCACCGACGTGCTGGAAGCCCAGGCGAGTTACGACAATGTGCTGGCGACGGAATTCCAGTCGCGCGGCAATCTCGAAATCGCCTTTGAACAGCTCACCTTGCTGACCGGCCAACAACACCAGAATATTGCCCCTCTGATGGAGACCTATCCCATCGAGAGTACCAATCCGGCGAGCGCCGCCGAGTGGGTAGAGCTAGCCTTGCAGAGCAGCCAGAATTTAGAAGTAGTGCGCCTTTCCCAGAGGGCGGCCAAGGTCAGTGCTCGCTCCAGTTGGACGCCTTACCTGCCCACCCTCAATGGTCGTGTGACCTACGGTGGCGACTTTGACAATGATCCAGGTTCTCCGGAAGACTCGGGTCGCGTTGTGGTGACATTGGATGTTCCGGTAGTGGTCTTTACCGGTGGCAGTACGCTGGCGCGTCGCCGCCAGGCTTACTACGATCTGGACCAGGCCAATGAAGAGTTGCTCAGCGCCCAGCGCAGCCTGGAGCAAAGCATTCGCACCCAGCACCTTACGGTGGCGTCGAATATCAATCAGGTGCGTGCACGTCTGCAGGCGATTCGCTCCGCACAGAGCGCTCTGGAAGCGACGCAGGCAGGTTATGAAGTTGGTACGCGCAATCTGGTCGATGTGCTGGTCGCCCAGCAGAACCTGTTCCGCGCTCGCCGCAATTATCTGTCTTCGCGCTACACCTACATCGGCAGCATATTTAATCTGAAAGCCACGGCCGGCAATTTGACTGAAGTGGATCTGCAAGAAATGAATCGTTGGCTCGACCAGTCGGCTCAGATCGCCCGCAGCCAGTTTCAATAGGAATTTAGTAGGGCTTTGATCTGCTGGTAGTGGAACAGGGTGGCACCCTGTCCCTGTTTCACTACACTTGCGGCCGCCCGGCCACATTGCTCGCTTAACTGCGCGCTGCCCAGCAATCGCACTACCGCATAACCTAGCTCAGCAGCCGTTTTAACCGGAATCAGGCCACCGGCATCCTGCAGGCGCTGGCGAATATCCTGAAAATTGAAGGTATGCGGGCCGCTGAGCACGGGCAGGGCCCAAGCCGCCGGCTCGATGAGATTGTGCCCGCCACGCTTGACCAGACTACCACCGACAAAGGCCAGATCGGCTCCACCCAGCATGGCTGGCAGCTCGCCGAGCAGATCGGCTACCACAATGCGGGCATGGCTCGACACCTTGCCGCGCACCTGGGTCTGGCGCACCGTCTCCATGCCGCTTTCGTGCACCAGCGCGCTAACCTCATCGAATCGTTCCTGATGCCGGGGAACCAGAACCAGCAGCGCCTCGGGAAACTTTTTTAGCACGCGTCGATGCGCCTCGATGACTTGCTTTTCTTCGCCCCGATGCGTCGAGGCGGCAATCCAGACCGGGCGCTCCCGGCCCCAGCAATCGCGATAGTCGGCCGCACGACGCCGCAGCGATTCGTCGGGGCTGACATCAAACTTGATGCTGCCGCCGACGTGCACGTGCTGCTCGTGCGCGCCCAGTTGGATAAAGCGCTGCCGCTCGACCTCGGTCTGGGCAATGATCAGATCAAGCTCGCGCAACATGGTGCGGGCAAAGCGTCCCAGATAGCGGTAGCCGCGCGCCGAACGCTCTGACAAGCGCGCGTTGGCCAGCACCGTGGGAATATCGCGCTTCCAGCAGTTGTGCAACAGATTGGGCCAGAGTTCGGTCTCCAGCAATACCGCCAGCGTCGGCTGGGTGCGATCGAGGAAGCGCGCAGTGGCACCCGGCATATCGATCGGCAGATAGGCCTGCTCGACGCGATGGCCAAACAGACTGAACACCTGGGCGAATCCGGTCGGCGTGGTCGAGGACACCAGCACCCGATCGACTGTCTCTTCAGCCAGAAACAGGCGAATCAGGCCTGCCGAAGCGATGGTCTCTCCGACCGACACGCAGTGAAACCAGACGCGCTGATTGACTTTTACGAGTTCGGCGCCAAAGCCGAGCCGCTGCGGAATCTCGTCGAGGTAGGCCGGGTTGCGACGCGCCTTGACCAACAGACGAGCCAGCGCCAGGGGTGTCAGCGAATAGGTGAGAGCGGAGTAGAGATTGCGCACCAGCATACTAGTGATAATGCAGTCGACGCGACTGCACAATCAATAGAATTACCGGCAGGATACTGACCGCGACTAGGACCAGGGCAGGGCTTGCCGCCCAGTGCCATTGGCTCTCGCCGGTCAGTTCGTAGATGCGTGTTGCCAAAGTATCCCAACCGAAGGGACGCAGCAGCAGGGTGGCCGGCATCTCCTTCAGCACGTCGACAAAGACCAGCAAACAGGCAGTCAGCGCAGCCGGGCTGAGCATGGGTAGGTAAAGACGCCAAACAATGGCCGGGCGACTGGCGCCCATGAGTTGCGCCGCCTCAGGCAAACTAGGCCGGATGCGCTCTAGGCCGGAAGCCAGGGGACCATAGGCGGGACGGATAAATCGAACCATATATGCCAGCATCAAACCTGTAATGGAACCCACCAGCAGCGGCTGGTGCGAGCGTCCCAACCAATCGCCGAGACCAATCCAGAAAGCATCGATGGGTCCGGCCAGACTCACCACGGCTACCGCAAGCACCGAACCCGGCAGCATGTAGCCCAGATTGGCCAGGGCAGCCCAGCCTTTGCCGGAGGGAGTCAGCCGGGAGCCACTTGCCAACAGCAAGGCCAGTGTCACGATCATAACAGCGGCGCCACCTGCCAAAACAAAACTATGTCCCATTAACGCAATCAGCCGAGCATCGAATTGGGGCGATGCCCAACACCACAAAAGCAGCTGCAGCAATGGCATCGCCACTGCTAACAGCAACACCAGCAGGCACCAGGCAGTAGCCAGCCAACCGCGCCATCCCGCCAGCACATAACGATCCGTCTGCTTGCGTGCGCCCTGCTCCACCCGTGCTCGTCCACGGCTCCAGTATTCGAGGCCCAGCACCAGCACGACAAACCCGAGCAGCAGGGTCGAAAGCTGGGCCGCTGTCGCAATGCTGAACAGACTGATCCAGGATTTGTAGATGGCCGTGGTGAAAGTGTTGTAGTTGAATATGGAAACCACGCCGAAATCAGCCAGTGTTTCCATCAGGGCTAGCGCCAGGCCGGCCATAATGCCGGGGCGGGCCATGGGCAACCCTACTCGCCAAACGCTTTGCCAGCTGCTGGCGCCAAGTGAGCGCGCCGCGTCCAGCGCCTGACGGCCTTGCAACAGCAAAATATTTCGCGTCAACAGGTAGACGTAGGGATAGAGAACGGCGGTCATGACCAGCACCACCACCCACGGCTGACGCACATCGAGCGGCCGCTGCAGACCCAACCAATGCATCAGCAGCTGCTGGATTGGACTACCGAAATCAAAGATACCCAGGACGACGAAGGCCAGCACGTAGGGCGGCATCGCTAACGGCAGAACAAGGGCCCAGTCCAGCCAGCGCCGGCCCGGGAAGTCGTACAGTGCGGTGAGCCAGGCCAACGATACGCCCAATAGCACAACCCCCAGACCCACGCCGATTAATAGGGTCAGCGAGTTGGCAACCAGTTCGCCGAGCTGGGTATTCACTAGGTGACGCCAAACCTGGGTATCCGGGTGCAGCCAGGTGGACAGCAGAAAGCCGATCGGCAGCACCACGAGCAGTGCAGCCAGCACACCGGGAAGCGTCCAGAGTTGCCGCACCGGGGCGAGTCCGGCCTGAATTAACGGTAGCCGGCGCGGTCCATCAGCATGACCGCCTCGGACTGCAGCTGGCCCAGTCTCTCCACTTCCAGTTCATCCGCTGTGAACGCACCCCAGGCCTGAACCTCGGGCACCGCTTGCACTTGCGGATTCACCGGAAACTCTCGATTGAGGCCGGCAAAAAGATGCTGCGCTTCGGGTTGACTCAACCACTCGATCAGCTGTTGGGCAAGCTGCGGATGGGGTGCCGTGCGCACCACGCCGGCTCCGGACACATTGATATGTACGCCGCTGCTGTCCTGGTTGGGCCAGAAAATAGCCACCGGGATATCCGGGTTATCGGCCTCCATGCGACCAAAATAGTAGGTATTCACCACCGCCACATCACAGGCTCCGGCAACGATAGCCTCGATGGCCTGGTTGTCACTGGCGAGAGGTTCCAGGGCCAGGTTGTCGGCCCAACCGCGCACCACCTGCTCGGTAGCCTCCGCACCCAGCCGGGTCATCAGACTGGCCACCAAAGATTGGTTGTAGACCTTTTTCGAGGTGCGCAGGCAGAGTCGACCGCGCCACTGCGGATCAGCCAGTCCCTCGTAGGAGGACAGGTTTTGCGGATTGACGCGCTCTGTCGAGTACACCAGGGTGCGGGCCCGAACCGAGAGTCCGAACCAGGTGTCGTTGGCGGAGCGCAAATGCGCTGGTACGTTTCGCTCCAGGATTTCGCTGGCAATCGGCTGGAAGGCGCCCAGCGAATCGGCATACCAGAGATTGCCGGCATCGACCGTGAGCAACACGTCAGCCGGGCTGGATTCGCCTTCGGCCTGGATGCGGGCAATCAGGGCGGCTTCCGTATCAGTGGTATAGCGCACAGCGATACCGGTCTGCTCGGTAAAGCGATCGAAGAGCGGCTTGATCAAGTAATCGGCACGTGCCGAGTAGACAGTGACCTGCGGAGCATCAACCCCCACTTCTGGCTCAGACGAGGGACTGCAGGCGGTGAGCAAGACTAGACTAAGGCCAATAAGACGAATGCGGCAGGAAGACATGAAGTGAACGCCTGATAGGTTAGGCGATAATGATAATGATTCCTATTTCAATTCTCAATCAGATTATTGGCTTTTGCTTTAACCTATTGCATGGCGCGGCGCGCCAGGGCGAGCTTCAGCGATTGCCAACCCGCAACCTGGCGCATGGCCTGATTGCGCACCCAGCTCAAGGCCGCCGAGGAATTGCCGAAGCCGTAGCGGAAGCCCTCCATGCTGGCCAGCATCGCCAGGTTTTCCAGCTTGCGGGCGCGCTCATAGCGCCGCAGCACCGTGAAGTCACCCGGCGCCAGGCCCCGGCGAGCAGCCCGCTCGAGTTCCTGATCTAAGGCGCGAATATCGCGAAATCCCAAATTGGCGCCCTGCCCCGCCAGGGGATGCAGGGTATGTGCGGCATCGCCGACCAGGCAAAACCCAGGCCGACAATAGTTTTTAGCGTGCGTCTGACGCAGTGGAAAGCCAGCGCGCGCCGTGACGCCGTCGATCCGGCCCAGGCGAACATCGATGGCTACGGCCAACCGCGCGCTGAATTCGACGTCATCCAAGGCAGCGCAGCGCGCTGCTTCGCCTGCATCAAGGGACCACACGATGGCGCTCTGATGATCGCCATCCGCGGTATCCGGCAAGGGCAGGAAAGCCAAGGGACCATGCCGGTCAAAGGCCTGCCAGGCAGTTTCGCGATGGGGCAGCTCGTGCTGCACAACCGCAACCAGGGCGGTTTGTGTCATGGATCGCGTGCGGCAGGCAATACCTGCTATTGTGCGCAGTGCGGAATCGCTACCATCGGCAGCGACGACCAGCTCGCAGTCCAGGCACTCGCCACTTTCCAGCACCAGCGATGAATAGTCGTTGGCCAGGACCAGATCGATAACCCGCGCGGAAGGCCAGGGTTCAAGGTTGCGTTGCTCTTCAAGCCCGGCGAAAAGCGCACGCAGCAGATCGGCAACCGACAGGATAGTGCCCAGACTGGCCACGCCCAACTCATCGGCGCCAAACTCAATATGAGAGCCGCCACGGCGATCCCACACCTGCATGGCAGCATAGGTTTGCAGGCGATCCTTGGGGATGTGCTGCCAAACCTGATTCTGGGTCAGCCACTCGACTGACCCGGGTGTACAAGCGATAACACGGGCGTCGAAAGCGGTAACTTCCTGCGGAGGCCGCAGCGGGCCCTGATCGATCCAGAGTAGACGTCGTGTGGGGAAGCGGCGCGCCAGTGTCAGCGCCATGGCTGCGCCCACCGGACCGGCACCGACAACGGCCAGGGGCAGCATAGCGGTCATCCCGCCATCAGGGCTTCGATTTCGCCCGGCTTTTTAACCACTGCACTGGTGAGAATCTCTCGGCCGGTCTTGCGCAGGACCACGTCGTCCTCGATGCGAATACCGATACCGCGCCAGCGCGCCGGCACACTGGTGTCGTCCTGGTGCACGTAAATGCCCGGCTCGATGGTGGTCACCATACCGTGTTCAAATTCGCGCCATTCGCCCGCGGATCCATCGACCTTGTAATCGCCGACATCGTGCACATCCATGCCCAGCCAGTGGCCGGCGCGATGCATGTAAAAGCGGGTATAGGCGCGCTCTTCGATAACCTGATCCAGCTTGCCCTTAAGCAGCCCCAGATCGAGCAACCCCTGCGCGATAACCTGCACGCTGGCCACGTGCGGCTCGATAAAGCGACGCCCGACCTGACAGGCATCGATGGCAGCGTATTGAGCATCAAGCACAATGTCGTAGAGAGCACGCTGCTCGGCGCTGAACTTGCCGTTCACCGGAAATGTGCGGGTAATGTCAGCCGCATAGCCCTGATACTCGCAACCGGCATCAATCAGCACTAGGTCGCCGTCGCGTAGGGGGCTGCGGTTTTCAATGTAGTGCAGAACGCAGGCATTGGCGCCACCGCCGACGATGGTGCTGTAGGCTGCTGCCTCGGCACCATTCTGGGCAAACCAGTATTCGATCTCTGCCTGCAACTGATATTCGTAGAGACCGGGGCGGCAAACGCGCATGGCGCGGGTATGCGCCGCGGCAGAAATCTTCGCCGCCTTGCGCATTACCTTGAGTTCCGCCGCGGATTTCAACAAGCGCATCTCGTGCACCAGGTGATCGAGATCGACAATCTCGGCGGGCGGCGACACCCCGGAGCGCGACTGGGCGCGAATGTGGTTAATCCAGCTCGTCAGGTGCTTGTCGAGCTCGGGATAGAGACCCATGCTGTAAAACACCTTGTCCTTGCCTTCAATCAGGCCGGGCAAAATCTCGTCCATGTCACTGATGGGGAAGGCATCGTCAGCACCATACTGGGCAATCGCGCCTTCCGGCCCGGCGCGAAAACCATCCCAGATTTCCTTGCTGCGATCCTTCTCGCGACAGAAAAACACCACCTGTCCCTGCTGGCGACCAGGAATCAGGACCAGCACCGCATCCGGCTCGGGAAACCCACTCAGATAGCTCAGGTTGCTGTCCTGCCGAAAACGGAAATGGGTATCGCGCGAGCGGATCAGTTCGCTGGCGCCGGGAATGATGGCAATGGAAGACGGCCCCATCTGCCGCATCAGGTTCTGGCGACGACGTGCGTAGTCTTCAGGTCGGACCAAAATGGGGTTGGTCGCAGTCATTAGTGGCGCTCCGGGGCGTCTTCCGCCTCGTCCTGAGCTGAAGCACGAAACAGGGCATAGAGGTTCATCACCGCCACCCGAACGTACTCGTAAAGCTCTGTGTAATAGGCTTCATTTTCATTGCTTTCGTCCACCTCCAGCGAGAGATTGCCAATCTCTGCCAGATCGACAAGGATTTCGCGCATTTCGGCATCTTTGCTCAGTTCCGACGCTGCCAGGGTGTGGCCGAGGCCTTCCAGAAAGCCATTGCACCAGTCGGCCAGACTCTCCAGTCGGGATGCCAGCGCCCAATCGTCGTCCGGCAAAAGCAGTTCGAAGCCGAAGGTGCTGGTTTCCAGTTGGCGATAGGACTGCTGCATCAGATCGACCATCTGCCCAATCAGTTCGGGGCTTTCGCCCGACTGAATATTGAGCAGATTCTCGACGATGCGCTGTCCGCTGGAACCAACCAGCACATGGCCGCCTACCAGGCGCCCGCACAGGTGACCGTGAATCTCGCCCAGCCTGAATTCGCCGCCTTGATCGGCCAGTTGTTGTAGCAAGGTGTTCCAATTCATTTTGAATACTCCATGCCACATTCTAGCAGCAGCACCCCACTCCTCGGGAGCAGGATTGACCATGTCGGCAAGCAACGCCTATAGTGTCAAAAATGCCGTGATATCGCGCACTATGAGTGAAAAAAACCTGAAATCACTAGAAGCCAAGATCGACGAACTGATCGCTTTTTCTGCCCACCTGCGGCAGGAAAACGAAGCGCTTAAAAAGCGCGAGTCGGGCCTGATGAAAGAGCGCACCCAACTGATTGAGAAAACCAACCTGGCGCGCCAGCGCGTCGAGGCCATGATCAGCAAGCTGAAAAACCTGCAGGAAACCCCCTAGATGGCATCCTCCAACCAGACCGTGACCATCACCCTGCTCGACAAGCAGTATCAGGTCGCCTGTCCCATCGAAGAGCGCGAGGAATTGCTGGAGTCAGCCCGGGTGCTGAATCAGCAGATGCTGGATATCCGTCGCTCCGGTGCCGTCATTGGCCTGGAGCGCATCGCCATTATGTCCGCCCTGAATATCGCGCACGAACTGGTGCGCGCGCAGAAATCTACCCAGACCGGCGACATGGTCGGCTCGGGCATCGAGCGCCTGCGCGACAAAATCGACGACGCGATTCGCGGTCTGTCTCCCAGCCTGTCCTCCTAGAGTCGGAACTGAGGGAGTTATTCAGAACTCCCCTAGTTTGCTATACTGCGTGTGCCCTGGGGTGTTCGCCATTCCGACACGTCCTCGAGCCTATGATCTTTTCACTAGGATTCTCTCTGTCGAAGTTGTTGTGCATGTCCGCTAGACGGGAAGCCTGATACGCGTCGAGAGTCTCCACCTTGAACCGCTGGGTTCAAGGGCCAGCTCGGATAACGGCATCACCGGGGTCCTCTATCCTCTCCCAAGGTCCATCCATATCGGGGGATCAATGGACAAGGCAAGCCTTCGCAAACAGCTTCGCCAGCAACGGCGCCAACTCAGCGCCACCGTAAGGGAACGGCACTCCCAGGCAATTTGCCAGCACCTCGCTGCGCATACCTGGCTACGAACGGCACGCCAAATTGCCCTCTACCTTCCCAACGATGGCGAACCGGACGTCACCGGCCTGATTGCTTTACTTGGCGGCCGCAATCGGCACTATCACCTGCCTTGCCTGCGTGGCTTTGGCAAACAACATATGACGTTTGGCGCCTGGGAACCGGGCGACGAACTAACACCCAATCGCTATTGCATACCCGAGCCGGCCATCTGCCGCAGCATTCCGCGCTGGGCCTTGTCGGTTGTCCTGGTGCCCTTGGTGGGGTTCGATGATCGGGGCAATCGCCTGGGTATGGGCGCCGGCTACTATGACCGCACTTTCCAGCTGCGCCGCGACAATCGGCGCAGCCTGCCGAGGCTGATAGGCGTTGCTCACGATTTTCAGCAGCTGGAATCCCTGCCTTCCGATCCCTGGGATATACCGCTCGACCTGGTGGTCACCAACCAGGGGTTGGTGCAGATCGCGCGCTAACTGAGGAAGAGGCGATAGGCCTGGTTGTCGGACTCGTCCCAGAATTCATATTGCAGAGCTTCGAAGGACTGCCGCAGTGCACCGCGCTCAGCGGCAGGAACCTGCATGCCAAGCAATACACGGCCGAAGGCAGCACCGTGGTTGCGATAGTGGAACATGGAAATATTCCACTGTGCGCCCAGGGTGTTGAGGAATTTCATCAGAGCGCCGGGGCGCTCCGGAAACTCGAAGCGGTAGACCACCTCGTCCAGATTAGTCGGGGCATGCCCGCCCACCATGTGGCGGATGTGCAGCTTGGCGACCTCGTTGTCAGTGAGATCGATGACAGGATAGCCTTTTTCCACTAGTTGCATCACCAGCGCCTGACGATCCTCGTCTGAACTCACCTGCACGCCGACATAAATCTGGGCGTCGTGCGCATCGGCAAAGCGGTAGTTGAATTCGGTGATGTTGCGCTTGCTGAGAGCCGCGCAAAAGCGCCGGAAACTGCCGGGCTGCTCGGGGATGGTGACGGCCAGTACCGCCTCGCGCTTTTCGCCGATCTCGGTGCGCTCAGAAATATAGCGCAGCCGATCGAAATTCATGTTGGCGCCGCAATTGATGCCAATCAGCGTTTTGCCCTTCAGGCCCTTCTGCTGGCAATACTTCTTGATGCCGGCAACGGACAGAGCGCCGGCCGGTTCGACGATGGAGCGGGTATCCTCGAAGATGTCCTTGATCGCCGCGCAGATCTCATCCGTGCTCACAGTGACCACTTCGTCGACCAACTTGCGCAGGATGGGGAAGGTTTTTTCGCCCACCTGAGCCACGGCGACGCCATCGGCAAACAGGCCGACCTGGGGCAATTTCACACGGCGACCTGCCTTCATTGCGGCGTCGAAACAGGCAGCATCTGCCGGCTCGACGGCGATAATTTTCAACTCCGGCCGCAAATACTTAAGATAGGTCGCTACTCCCGCGGCCAGGCCGCCTCCACCCACGGCAATAAAGACCGCTTCGATCTCGCCCTGGTACTGGCGCAGAATTTCCACGCCAATGGTGCCCTGGCCGGCGATCACATCGGGATCGTCGTAGGGATGGATATAGGTGTAGCCCTTTTCCTTGGCCAGCGTCTTGGAATAGGCCGAGGCCTCGTCGTAGGTATCGCCATGCAGAATGACTTTGGCGCCGCGTGCGCGCACGGCATCCACCTTGATCTGTGGCGTAGTGCGCGGCATGACAATGACAGCCTTGATGCCGAGATGACCGGCACCCAGGGCAACGCCCTGCGCGTGATTGCCTGCAGACGCGGCGATTACGCCGGCCTTGCGCTGCGCTTCGGTAAGGCTCAGCAACTTGTTGTAGGCGCCGCGGATCTTGAAGGAAAAAACCGGCTGCAAGTCTTCCCGCTTCAGCCAAACGGCATTTTCCACCCGCGAGGAAATCAGCGGGGCATGCTCCAGCGGTGTTTCCCGCACCAGATCGTAGATGCGCGAAGCCAGAATATTCTTGATGTAACGCTCGCTCATGGGGAGGTTCGAGGCCCGTTTCTCATTGGGTTTGTTGGCCGTGATGCCTTAACATGGTATCACCATTGCCGCACATGATAATTACCCATGAACCAGGACGAAAAGAAAAAAGCCGTGGCTCAGGCCGCCCTCGACTACAGTCTGGCCCTCCTGCCGCGCGGCGCTACGATCGGCATTGGCACCGGCTCGACGGCCAATCTTTTTATCGACCTGCTGGCGGCACATCGCGACCACTTTGCCGGCGCCGTTTCGAGTTCCGAGGCGTCGTCCAAACGGCTGCTTCAGCACGGCTTTCAGGTGTTTGAGCTGCAGGATGTCGACCGACTCGGGCTCTATGTGGACGGTGCCGATGAGATCAATCCGTCACTGGAACTGATCAAGGGCGGCGGCGGAGCACTGACGCGCGAAAAGATCGTTGCCGCAGCAGCCGATCACTTCTTATGCATCGTCGACGACAGCAAACAGGTCGAGGTGCTGGGAGCCTTTCCACTGCCTGTCGAAGTGATTCCGATGGCCGTGCGCCTGGTGGCGAACCGACTGGCTGCACTCGGCGGTCAGCCCGAACTGCGACAGGGATTTATTACCGACAACGCCAATCTGATTTTGGATGTGCAGGGGTTACACATAGACCAAGCCAGGGAACTGGAAACGGAAATCAACCAGATTACCGGCGTGGTGTGTAATGGGCTATTTGCGTGCCGACCGGCGGACACCGCGCTGGTGGGCACCAGCAGCGGCGTAGTCATCAGGCTGGACTAATCGTTATCCAGGCAACCGAAAGTTCTCTGGGTCACCATCTCGCTGGGATCCTCAGGGTTCGTCGCTGTAATGGTCACCACGCCAAAATCCGACGTAGTCGAGGTGTCCTCCGAGAGAGGGATCGGCGCGATACTGAAACCCTTGGACGAGGTATTGGGAACCACAAACTCGGCGTCCGTATTCAGCTTGCAGTTGTCGAGCGTAATACTGATGGTTGAACCCGATTGCAGATAGCCATTATAGCGGCCAGAGACATAGGCGTAGACCGTTTTCGCTCCGCCGGTAACATCCACCGTCGAGCTACCGCGGTAGGTGCCGTCATCGTTGTACATGCCAATATAGGGTGTAGCACCGGCCATCAGCACGACGACGCTGTCGCGCACGTAAATAGGGTCTTTTGTGCAAGCAGCTACACTTAAGGCATCGTCGGAACAGCAGGGGTCATTGAAAATGCCATCGCCAATTCCTCCGTTAGTTGACTTGCCATCCGTATCGCCATCATATCGCATAAAAAAGGGGGCAATTAGCCCCCCTTTTTTTCCGACCTTTTCACCTGCAGATCAGTTGACCTTCGGGTCGAGTGCGCCACTGGCGTAACGCTTGAACATGGCCTCGAGACTGCGGGCGCGAATTTTCTCCGCCTGACCCGCGGTGCCAAAGGCTTCGTAGCGCGCCAGACAGATTTCCTTCATAGCCTTGGTAGAGGCCGCCAGGTATTTGCGCGGGTCGAATTCAGAAGGGTTCTGAGCCAGAAAGCGACGGATGGCGCCGGTTGAGGCCAGGCGCAGGTCGGTGTCAATATTGACCTTGCGCACCCCGTGTCGGATGCCCTCCTGGATTTCCTCGACGGGTACGCCGTAGGTTTCCGGAATTTTGCCGCCAAATTCGTTGATCACCTTGAGCCACTCCTGCGGCACCGAGGACGAACCGTGCATAACCAGATGGGTATCCGGGATGCGGGCGTGAATGGCCTTGATGCGATCGATGTCAAGAATGTCCCCGGTGGGCGGACGGCTGAACTTATAGGCCCCATGGCTGGTACCGATGGCAATGGCCAGGGCATCTACCTTGGTCGCCTTGACGAACTCCGCTGCTTCATCCGGATCGGTCAGCAGCATGCTGTGATCCAGCGTACCCTCGGCACCCACGCCATCCTCTTCGCCAGCCTGCCCGGTTTCCAGCGAGCCGAGACAGCCCAATTCACCTTCCACGGAAACGCCGCAGGCGTGCGCCATGGCAACGGCGCGTTGGGTAACGGCGACGTTGTAGTCATAAGACGCCGGCGTCTTGCCGTCTTCCTTCAAAGAGCCATCCATCATGACAGAGGTAAAACCAAGTTGAATGGAGCGTTGGCAAACATCCGGGCTGGTACCGTGATCCTGGTGCATGACCACCGGGATGTGGGGGAACTCCTCGACCGCTGCCAGAATCAGGTGGCGCAAAAAGGGTGCGCCGGCGTATTTGCGGGCCCCGGCAGAGGCCTGCAAAATCACCGGGGAAGAGGCTTCATCCGCGGCCTCCATGATGGCCCGCATCTGCTCCAGATTATTGACATTGAATGCCGGCACGCCATAACCGTGTTCGGCGGCGTGATCGAGCAGTTGGCGCATACTGATCAAGGACATAAGAAACTCCTGTTCGTTGTGGGGTCAGGCCCGCTGTTCCAGCGCGGCTATGGCGGGCAGCTTCTTGCCTTCCATGTACTCGAGGAAGGCACCACCACCGGTTGAGATATAGGATATTTTGTCGGCCACGGCAAACTTTTCAATGGCGGCCAGGGTGTCGCCTCCCCCAGCTACCGAATAGGCACTGGATGCCGCAATCGACTCGGCCAGAGCCGCGGTGCCGCCAGCAAAGGCGGGGAATTCAAACACGCCCACCGGCCCATTCCAAAGAATAGAAGCAGCGGCGCGGATCATGGCATCAAACTGCAGGCGCGTCTGCGGACCGATATCCAGAATCATATCGTCGTCGGCCACCTGATCCAGGTTCTTTACCTCAGCGCTTGCCTGCTCGGAAAATTCCTTGGCTGTCACGACATCCAGCGGCAGGGGAATATCGCACTTCTCCATCAGGGCGCGGGCAGTATCCAGCAAGTCCGGTTCACACAGGGATTTGCCGACTGCGAAGCCTGCCGCCGCCAGGAAAGTATTGGCAATACCGCCACCAACAATGATCTGATCCACCTTGCTGGAGAGCGAGTCCAGCACCTCCAGCTTGGAGGAGACCTTGGAGCCTCCGACGATAGCCAGAGCCGGTCGACGCGGACTTTCCACCACGGCTTGCAGGGCCTCGACCTCGGCGGTCAGCAACAGGCCGGCACAGGCCAGGGGCGCGCATAGGATGACTCCATGCGTTGAGGCCTGTGCGCGGTGCGCTGTACCAAAGGCGTCCATCACAAAAATGTCGCAGAGCGCGGCGTAGCGCTGTGATAGGTTGGCATCATCGTCGCTCTCACCGGCATTGAAGCGGACGTTATCCAGCATAATCAGTTGGTCGTCGGGTAACCCCTGCTGCCAGTCTTGTACCAGACGCACCTTCTGACCGAGCAGCGCGGCCAAGTCTTCGGCGACCGGGCGCAGCGAGTTCTCCTCGTCGACCACGCCTTCCTTGGGGCGGCCCAGGTGGGATATCAGAATCACCTGTCGTGCACTGTCCAGGGCCAGACGAATCGTTGGCAAAGCGGCGCGAATGCGCGCATCTGAAGTCACCTTACCCGCCTTGACCGGCACATTGAAATCCACGCGGATCAGCAGGCGCTGGTTGGCAAGATTCAGATCGGCAAGCTTTTTCATTCCCTTATTATTTCCACCAAACTATTTCAAACGGGTCCAAAGCGCGGCGATGTCCAACATGCGATTAGCAAAGCCCCACTCGTTATCAAACCAAAGCAGCAATTTCACCAGATGGCCGTTGGCGACGGAGGTCTGCGCCGCATCGACGATGGCAGAGCGCGCGTCGTGCACAAAGTCCGCGGACACCAGGGGTTCTTCGGTGTAACCCAGAATGCCCTCCAGCGCACCCTGGCCGGCACCGCTGAGGCAGGCATTTACCTGCGCGACCGACACTTGGCTGCGCAACTGCAGGGTCAGGTCAATGGCGGACACGTCGGCCAGCGGAATACGCATGGCGCGCGCCTCGAGTCGCCCTTTCAGATGGGGTAATACCCGCTCAACGCCGCGCGCCAGACCGGTGTCGACCGGAATCATGGAGGCATAGGCAGCGCGGTTTTTGCGCAGGTCGTGATTGTGGTAAGCATCCATGACGGGCTGGTCATTCATGGCGGCATGCAGCGTGCGGATGCTGCCAGCCTCGATACCGAAGGCGGCGTCCAGCGCCTGGATCACCGGCACCACGCAGTTGGTGGTGCAGGAACCGGCCGAAACGACGCGTTGCGTTGCAGTCAGCTGCAGATGGTTGACGCCCATGATGATAGTGGCGTCGACATCGGCTTCCGCTGGCTGGGAAAAGAGTACGCGTCGCGCACCGGCTGCCAGGTGTTGCTCGGCTGTGGCGCGATCGGTAAAGGCGCCGGAACTCTCCAGGACCAAATCGATACCGGCAGACTTCCAGGGCATCTGGGCCGGCTGGGTCTGATGACTGAGGGCGATACGGCGTCGGCCGACGTGCAGCGATTCACCTTCGAGCTCGACCGCCTCGGGGAAGCGGCCGTGAGTGGTGTCGAAGCGCGTCAGATAGGCCATGGCAGCGGCATCGGCGGGCTCGTTGATCGCCACCAGTTCCAGGCCGTCGCGATCCCCGCGTTCCGCCAGGGCGCGCAGCAGGCAGCGTCCGATTCGTCCAAAGCCGTTAATGGCAATGCGTGTCATGGATTAGCTTTTCAGCATCTCCCGCACGGTGGCAACCAAATTCTCGGCAATGAAGCCAAAGTGCTTCATCAGCGTAGGTCCAGGCGCCGACTCGCCGAAGCGATCGATGCCCTGCACGCGCCCGTCTAGCCCCACCAGCTTGAACCAGATATCGGGATGGCCTGCTTCGACGGCCAGGCGTCGTCGCACACGAGCGGGCAGCACCGCCTCGCGATAGGCCGCATCCTGGGCCAGGAAGACCTCGACACAGGGCAGCGACACCAGGCGCACGGCCGCGCCAGCAGCCTGCAATTCTCGCGTTGCCTGCTGGGCAATATCTACCTCGGAACCCGTTGCCAGAATGATGGCGTCCGGCGTGCCGGCACAGTCGATCAGCACATAGCCTCCGCGCTGCACCGCGTCCAACTGGGCCGCATCGCGCGTCATACAGGGTAGATTCTGACGACTCAAAATCAAAGCCGTGGGGCCGTTGCGGCGTGTGATCGCCGCGGTCCAGGCCGCCGCGGTTTCCACACTGTCGCAGGGACGCCATGTATGCATATTGGGCGTGACGCGCAGGGTAGTGAGTTGCTCGATGGGCTGGTGCGTCGGCCCGTCTTCGCCCAGGCCAATAGAGTCGTGGGAAAAAACAAAGATCGATTGCTGGTGCATCAGCGCCGCCATGCGTACGGCATTGCGCGCGTAGTCCATGAACACCAGGAAGGTACCAGCGTAGGGAATAAAACCGCCGTGCAGGGCGAGGCCGTTGGCAATTGCCGCCATGCCAAACTCGCGTACGCCATAGTGCAGGTAGTTGCCATCGGCATGGTCGGCGTCAAAGGTGGTCGAGCCCTTCCACTTGGTGTTGTTTGATCCGCTCAGATCAGCCGATCCACCGATCAGTTCGGGCAGACCCGGAGCCAGGGCTTCAAGGCAATTCTGTGAAGATTTACGGGTAGCCAGTTTGGCGCCCTGCTGATGGGCATCCTGCAGCAGGCGAGCGGCAGTTTCGGTGAACGCGGCGGGGAGATCGCCACGCATACGTCGCTCGAACTCGGCTCCCAACTCGGGGAACTCGCTGCGATAGCTTTGCCAAATCTCCTGCCACTTGGCTTCGGCGGCCTCGCCTGCCTGACGCGCATCCCACTGATCGCGCAGCGCCTGGGGAATTTCAAAAGGCGCATGCGACCAGCCCAATGCCTTGCGCGTCGCCGCAATTTCCTCGTCGCCGAGGGGCGCGCCGTGGGTGTCGGCGGTGCCCTGCAGATTCGGGGCGCCAAAGCCAATCACTGTGCGGCAGCAGATCAGCGTGGGGCGGTCGGTATCTGCGCGCGCGGTTTCAATGGCGGCACGCACGGCGCCGGCATCGTGGCCGTCGACCTTCGGAATAACCTGCCAACCATAGGCTTCGAAACGCTTGGCCGTCTTGTCGGTAAACCAGCCGCTGACATCGCCGTCGATGGAAATCTGGTTGTCGTCGTAAAACACAATCAGTTTGCCCAGCCGCCAGGTACCGGCCAGCGAACATGCCTCGTGGGAGATACCCTCCATCAGGCAGCCGTCGCCGGCAAAGACATAGGTGAAGTGATCGACGATCTCGTGATTCTTGCGATTGAAACGGGCCGCCAGCATCTTTTCTGCCAGGGCCAGGCCCACGGCGTTGGCGAGCCCCTGACCCAGTGGACCGGTAGTGGTCTCGACGCCAAGCGTAAGCCCGTGCTCGGGATGGCCGGGCGTCTTTGATCCCATCTGACGGAAATTGCGCAGCTCATCCACGCCCAGATCGTAGCCACTGAGGTGCAGCAGCGAGTAAAGCAGCATGGAACCGTGACCGTTGGAAAGCACGAAGCGATCGCGATTCCACCACCGGGGGTTGGTCGGATTGTGCTGCAGATAGTCGTGCCAGAGGACTTCGGCGATATCCGCCATACCCATGGGAGCGCCGGGATGACCGCTGTTGGCAGCCTGCACGGCATCCATGCTGAGAAAGCGAATGGCATTGGCGCGATCACGTCGATTCGACATCTGGGGTTCCAGCGGGACAAGGGCGCCTATTGTCTCCAAGACGTCTAGCCCAGACAACCGCGCCGAGGTCCCCTAGGGTGGTTTAGCTGCAATATTCACCTATAATTCATGCTTTCCATTCGAGCCGGGTTCTCGAAATGTCCCCAAGCCAGAAAAAATGCTTGGCGGCGGCCTTGCTGGGGATGCTTTGTAGCCCGGCCCTGGGGCAAACGCCGTCCAGTCTCGACGCGCTGCTGCAGCGCAGCAGCGAGCTGCTGTCTCAGCGCCAGATGTAGGAAGCCATCGACCTGCTGGAAGCGCGTCGCGCGACCTACCCCGACAGCCCGGAACTGCTCAACAAGCTGGGTAGCGTCTCGGTGCAGGGCTGCCTTAGTCAGGCGCTGCAGGAAAGCGGCCACTTCTCCGTGCAGGGGCGCCCCTTGGCGCACAAGATCTACCCCAGCTGGCCGGACGCCAGCCGCTGGGTCGCGTTCTGCTGATCCGCGGCATACACGGCGACGAGTACGGTTCGATCTCCGTGGTGTTCAAGTAGATGGATATTCTCGATATCCACCACTCCGGATTGTTTCACTGGAAATTTGTGCCGCTGAGCAATCCCGGCGGCCTGCTGCGCGACCGATCACAGCGCCAGAACGCCAACGGCGTCTACCTCAACCGCAACTTCCCGTCGGCAGACTGGGATGAACTGGCGCTGACTTATTGGCGCGAACGCGCGGGCAGTAACGAGCGGCGCTACCCCGGGGCGAGCGCAGCCAGCGAACCGGAGGTGCACTCGCTGGTTGAGGAAATGCGGAATTTTCAGTTCGACATCATCGTGTCAGTGCATGCGCCCTTCCATCTGGTGGACTACGATGGCCCACACACGGCACCGGAACAGATTGGGGAATTATCTCTGCGTCGTCTGGGCGTCTACCCGGGATCATTGGGCAACTATGGCGGTATCGACCTCAACATCCCGGTGGTCACCATCGAGCTCCCCTATGCCGGCATCATGCCCACGTCTCAGCACATCACCAGTATGCGGACAGATCTGGTGGCCTGGCTGATACAAGAACTGGGTTAGGGCTTCACGGCGCGGGGAAACTGGCCTTTGGCCTGTTGGTCGGCGTGGTAGGACGAGCGCACCAAAGGCCCGCAGGCGGCCTGAGAAAAACCAATACTTAGCGCATAGGCTTCCAGCTCAGCGAACTCATCTGGGTGCACATAGCGATGCACGGGGTAGTGATCCTTCGAGGGCTGCAGGTACTGCCCCACCGTCAGCATATCCACCTGATGCTCGCGCAAGTCGTCCAGCACAGCGCGCAATTCGTCGAGCGTCTCACCCATACCAACCATCAGGCCGGACTTGGTCGGCACCTGTGGATTGCGCTGCTTGAACTGCTGCAGCAAATCCAGCGACCACTCATAACTGGCTCCGGGGCGAGCTTGCAGATAGAGGCGCGGCACGGTTTCCAGATTGTGATTAAACACATCCGGCGGCTGCTGGGTAAGCACTTCCAGTGCCGGCTCCATGCGGCCGCGAAAATCCGGGGTCAGTATTTCAATCTGCAGGCGCGGCGAATAATGGCGCGCAAGGCGAATACACTCGGCAAAGTGAGCAGCACCGCCGTCGCGCAAATCGTCGCGATCCACCGAGGTGATCACGACATAGTTCAGCCCCATCTCGGCGATCGCTTCGGCCAGTTCGCGCGGCTCGCTCGCATCCGGCGGCTTGGGTTTGCCGTGCCCCACATCGCAGAAGGGGCAGCGGCGAGTACAAATTTCGCCCATCACCATGAAGGTGGCCGTGCCGCCACCGAAGCATTCGCTCAGGTTGGGGCAGTTGGCCTCCTCGCAGACGGTCGCCAACTTGTGTTTGCGCAGCAGCGATTTGACCCGGTTGACCTCCGGGTCGGCACCAATGCGTACCCGAATCCACGGCGGCTTGCGCAGTTCCGGCCCCTGTTCGGGAACGATCGGAATCAGGCGCACCTTGTCGGCATCGCGCAGTTTCACGCCAGCGGACTGAGGCTGGCTGCGACGCGGTGGCTTGAGGGTAGATTCGGACATCAAGAGTGGGCCTGGATGGTGTGATTGGGAAGTGAGAACTGCACTGGGCCGGCATTATAACCAAGTCGCTGTGCGAATTCCCCGCCGAGGCGAGCCGCTACCAGGGCAACATCCGGGCAGGGCTTTACCCAGTCGCAGAGCTGAGTAACTGGCACACCCAGACCACAGGGGTTGATACCCGCCCAGGGCGCCATATCCATAGCGACGTTAAAGGCCAGCCCGTGATAGGTGCGTCCGCGACTGACGCGCAATCCCAGGGCTGCAATCTTGGCTCCTTCCACATAGACGCCGGGTGCATCGGCCCATGCACGCGCCGGAATGCTCCAGTCTGCCAGCACGGCAATTACCGCTTCTTCAATCAGGCTGACCAGCTGGCGCACGCCCATGCCCAAGCGGCCGATGTCGAGCAGCAGGTACTGGGTCAGTTGACCGGGGCCGTGATAGGTGATCTGGCCGCCGCGATCAATGCGTACGACTGGAATATCGCCGGCATTCAGCAGGTGCATATCCTTGCCGGCACGCCCTTGGGTGTAAACCGGCCGATGTTGCAGGTTCCAGATTTCGTCAGCCGTATGGGCTTCGCGATTGGCGGTGAATTTCTGCATGGCTAGGTAGGTTTCCTGGTAGTCGCGCAGGCCAAGATCGCGCAACACCAGGGGGGCACTACCCGCGGTCACAACACCATCTTCACCAGTTGACTGGTGCGCAGTTCGGCATTCAGCGCGCTGAGCTGATCTTCGCCGGTGGCGCGGATAAAGAGCGTGATGGACTGGTAGTTGCCATGGCGCGAATCGCGGACTTCCATGCGCGCTGTATCAAAACCGGGTGCGTGCCGTTCCACCACCGTCAGCACGTGTTCGCGAAAGGCGACCCGGGACTCCCCCACGACCTTGATGGGATAGTCCTCGCAGGGGAAGGCAATGCTGACTTCAGCCGTGGACATCAGATGCGGCCAAACAGGCGCATGAAGAAGAGCAGCAGGCCGTCCCAGAAGCGGCCAAAAAATCCCGCAGACTCCACTTCCTGCTGAACCACCAGGGGCACTTCGGCCAAGGTCTCGCCGCGATAGCTGACTTTTAGCAGGCCAACCTGTTGACCCAGAGCCAGCGGCGCTTCGAGTATCGGATCCACGCTGATTTCAGCCTGCACGGCGTCCGCATCGCCGCGCGGCAGGGTCAGCACCAGGTCGCGATCAATGCCGATCATGGCCTGGTCAGCAACACCCTTCCATACCTGCTGTTCGGCGAGTTGGGCACCGGCGCTGTAGACCTCGCGGGTTTCGTAGTAACGAAAGCCCCAGGTGAGAAGTTTCTGTGATTCGGTGGCACGCGCCTGCATGGTGTCGGTACCCATGACCACGGTGATTAAGCGCATGCCGTCGCGCTCGGCAGACGCCACCAGGCAATAGCCGGCCGATTCCGTGTGGCCGGTCTTGATACCGTCGACACTGGCATCGCGCCACAGCAGTTCATTGCGATTGGGTTGATTAATGCCGGCGTACTCGAACTCCTTCTCGGCGTAGAGCGCATAGTGTGCCGGATGATCGCGCACGACGGCCTGCGCCAGTATGGCCATATCGCGCGCTGTGGTGAGGTGGGTGTCCGCCGGCAGGCCTGTGGCATTATCAAAGTGCGTTTGGGTCATGCCCAGGCGCTGCGCCTGCGTGTTCATTACCTCGGCAAAGCTCTCTTCGGAACCGGCAATATGCTCGGCCAGGGCGATCGAGGCATCATTGCCGGACTGAATAATCACGCCGCGCAACAGATCGATAACCGGCACCCGGGTGTTGGGCGACAGGAACATGGTGGAACCGCCGCTGGTCGTGCCCCCTTTCTGCCAGGCATTGACGCTGACCAGAACCTCGTCGGATTCATTGAGGCGACCGGACTCGATTTCTTCCGAAACAATATAGACCGTCATCATTTTGGTCAGACTCGCCGGTTCGAGTAGCTCGTCCGCGGCATGCTCTGCCAGCAATCTTCCGGTCTCGGAATCGATCAGAATCCAGGCGCGCGCCGCCAACTCGGGCGAAGAAGGAATAATGGGCTGGGCAGCTACCGGAGCGGACAGGAAAAGGGTAAAAGTCAGGGCAAGAAGTAGTCTGGACATAAGGCTCGAATGTGTCGCGGGTGAAAATGGCAGTTTAACAGGACTGTGAACAGCCTTCCCTATAGACCACAAATCCTGGCGAAAGTCCGCTCATTTCCAGCATGGTCTGCATTAGGTTGAGCTCGCTGCGTTCGCGGATGGGGCCAACCTGAACACGGTAGAGCACGCCCATATCAGTGTCTTCATTGAGCACCTCAATCGGCTGGCGCAGCAGTGGAATCAGGGTATCGAGCAATTTTGACAGCGAGTCCTGGTCGCGCAGAGCGGCGACCTGCAGATAGGCATTGTCAGACAGATCGGTCAGTGGTGCTGGAGCCTGCGGCTGCAGCTGCGGCGCCTGGCGCGACGCTCCAGCCAGAGCCACCTGGTACTGGGCCGGGTCGATGGCCACAATCTCCACTGGCGCCAACCCTTCCTCGGCGAAGCCCAGCTTGGCAGCTGCCGCCCAGGATAGGTCGATAATGCGGTCGGCGTGAAAAGGGCCGCGGTCATTGACGCGCACAATGATCTCGCGATCGTTCTGCAGGTTGCGCACCTTCACGTAGGCAGGAATGGGCAGGCTGCGATGGGCTGCGGTCAGGGCATACATGTTGTACACCTCGCCATTGGAAGTGAGGCGGCCGTGAAATTTGCTGCCGTACCAAGAGGCCAAGCCGCGCTCGGTATACCCCTGCGCCTCCGGCAACACCAGATAGGTTACTCCCAGCACGGTATAGGGCGACTTGTTGCCGGCGGCGGTGATAGGCTCGACGCGCGGTATTACCTCGGGAATGGCTTCCAGATCAATCGAAGTGACCGGCCCGCTATCGCGCTGCTCAATCAGGCTGGAGCAGCCGGCCAGGAAGAGAGCAATGCCAAGCAGGCGCTTCATCGGGACTGTTCACCTCGCCGGGCCAGAATGGCCTCGCTCAGCTGATAGGTGGCCAGCGCGTACATGGCACTGATGTTATAGCGGGTAATGATGTAGAAATTATCGAAGCCCAGCCAGAGCTCCTCACTTTCAACGCCCTGCATGGCCACCAGTATGGCCGGCATACTCTCTGCCAGACTGGCATCAACGGCCAGTCCGGCGCGGCGAAAATCGCCTAGGGTGTACGTCGGCCTCAGCTCAGTGTCGATCAGACCGCGATCAAAATCTGGCGTGGCTGCCGCCTGCTGGGCGATCGGCTGGCCGCGCTGCCAGCCGTGCTCGGCCAGGTAGTTGGCCACGCTCCAGATGGCATCGGCCTGGGATTCCCAGAGATCGGCAAACCCGTCGCCGGTGTAATCGCGAGCATAGCGACGATAACTGCTCGGCATAAACTGACCCAAACCCATGGCCCCGGCATAGGATCCCTTGTAATCCAGAGGGTTGCGCTCATGCTGCGCGGTGAAAGTAAGAAAGTGCTTGAGTTCCGAGCGAAAAAAAGGCGCCCGGGCAGGGTAGTCAAAGGCGAGCGTACTCAGCGCATCGATCACCCGGTAGCTGCCAGTGATGCGCCCGTAGAGGGTTTCCACGCCGATTATGGCGACGATAATCTGCGCCGGCACACCAAACTCGAGTTCCGCTTGCGCCAACACCTCGACGTTGGCTTGCCAGAATTCGACGCCGCCGTTGATGCGGTTGTCGCGCAGAAATATTTCGCGGTACTCGCCCCAAGTGAGGACCCTCTCGGCGGGTCGGCTCATCGCATCGACAATGGACTGTTGGTAGGAAGCCGACGCCAACAAAGGCTCGAGCTGGGTGCGGGGTATACCGGTCTCCGACGCCACTTCGTCCATTACAGCCTGGGCATCTGGATGCGACGAATAATCCGCCCACACCCCTGCACAGCAAAAGCAAAGTCCCAATGCTACTAGCAACCTCATGACTTCAGCGTCGCCTCCTCGGTGGCAATAGCCATCATGATGCCAAACAGCGCGAACAGCGTCATCAGCGCCGTGCCGCCATAGCTCACCAGTGGCAACGGCAGGCCGACCACCGGTAACACGCCCGAAACCATCGCCATATTGACGAAGGCATAGAGAAAGAAGGTCCAGATAAAGGCCATGGCTACCAGCCTACTGAAGTTAGATTTGGCGTTGTAGCTGATCCACAGACCGCGCGCCAGAATGGCGCCGTAGAGCGCAATTAGAATACAGACGCCACGAAATCCCAGCTCCTCGGCCAGCACGGCGATAATAAAGTCGGTGTGACTTTCCGGCAGAAAATCCAGGTGTGACTGGGTTCCCATGTACCAGCCCTTGCCGGACCAACCGCCGGAGCCGATGGCCGCCATAGACTGAATAATGTTCCAGCCGGCTCCCAGTTTGTCCGCCTCGGGATTCAGCATGGTGAGAATGCGTTCGCGTTGATAGTCGTGCAGACCAAACTGCCATGCCAGGGGCGCCGAAATCAGCGCCAGCAGACCCGCGCCCAAAATGTACCCCCAGCGCAAACCGGCGAGAAACAGCACGATCAGGCCCGAGGCGGCAATCAGCAAGCCGGTGCCCAGATCGGGCTGTTCCAAAATCAGGGCCGTGGGGATCAGCACCATTAGCAGGCTCATGCAGACGTGTTTGAGCCGCGGAGGCAAGTGGCGACTGGACAGATAGGCGGCAAGCAGTATTGGCAGCGTCAATTTCATGATCTCCGACGGCTGGAAACTGATAAAGCCGAGATCCAGCCAGCGGCGCGCGCCGTTAATCTCCTCACCCCACAACACCACCGCGCCGAGCATTATCAGCCCCGCCGTGTAGGGCACCCAAATCCAGCGGCGAATAAAGGACAGTGGAAATTGGGCCACCACCAGCATACCCACCAGGCCGAGGCCGGCGAAGGTGGCCTGTCTTTTGATATAACTTGTCTGGCCGTCGCTAGCGCTCCAGAGCACAAAGAGCCCATAGCCAAAAGTGGTCAACAGCAGCGCCAGCAGCGGCAGATCGATATGCACCCGCTGCAGAAAACTGCGCATAAGCGTCCTGCCGCGGGGATCCCCGGGCAGGCGCCGCACAAAATCAGTTGGCATCGATGCTGAATCCTGTCATCACCCGATTGGCCATCCACCAATCAAATACCTTGCGCACCACCGGCGCCGCCACACTGCTGCCCCCCTCGCCGTTCTCGACAATCACCGAGACCGCCAAGCGCGGATTGTCGGCGGGCGCAAAGGCTACGAAGAGTGCGTGGTCGCGCAAACTTTTTTCCAGCAGCGCGCTGTCGTATTCCTGATCGGCGGCTATTCCCACCACCTGCGCCGTGCCGCTTTTGCCGGCGATCCGATAGCCCTGCAGATTGCGACCGATGCTGTTGTGCGCTGTGCCGCGCAAGTCGTGCACTACGCCCACCATGCCGTCGTAAACCACCTGCCAGTTGCCGGCATCGATCTCGATGTAATTCTCGTACACCTTGGGCACTTGATTAGCGCCGGCCTCGGCCACCATGCGCGGCACGATCACTTCGCCGCGGCGCGCCAGGTTGGCTGTCATCTGTACCAGCTGCATGGGGGTTACCAGCATAAAGCCCTGGCCGATAGCCGTATTGATGGTGTCACCACGATACCAAGCGACGCCGCGGGCACCCTGCTTCCAGATGCGCGAGGGCATGATGCCGGTATTCTCCACCGGCATGTCGACTCCGGTTTTGCGGCCCAGACCAAACCAGTCGCCGTAACGACTCAACACATCGATACCAGCCCGATTGCCCAGCACGTAAAAATAGGTGTCGCAGGACTGCTCAAGAGCGATCTCCAGATTGACCCGACCATGTCCCTCCGGCCGCCAATCGCGAAAGCGGCGCTCCTCTCCCTCCAGCACAAAATAGCCGGGATCAAAGATGGAGAAATCCGCCGTAACCGCCCCGCTCTGCAGCCCCGCCAGACCAAAGAGCGGCTTGACGGTTGATCCTGGCGGATACTGACCCTGCAGGGCACGGTTGAATAGTGGGCGCGAAGGATCGTCCAGCAGGGCCTGATAGTTGGCCGAGGAAATGCCGCCGACAAAGAGATTGGGGTCAAAGCCGGGCGTGCTGACCATGGCCAGCACGCCGCCCGATTCGACATCGATCACCACGGCGGCCGCCCGCTCCTGCCCCAGGGTATCGTGCAGCATTTGCTGCAGTTCGATATCGAGGAACAGCCGCAGATTGCCGCCCGGTTCGGGATTTTCGCGATCCAGTAGGCGCTGCACATTGCCGCGTGCGTCAGTCTCCACATGCTCGTAGCCGACCTGGCCCAGCAGCACCTCCTCGTACTGACGTTCCAGACCCGTCTTGCCGATGATGTGGGTACCGGAGTAGGCCTCGCGGTCGATGCGCGCCAGCTCGGCGTCGTTAATACGACCGACATACCCCAGCACGTGCGAAAGATACTCGGCATGCGGGTAGTGGCGGATCAACTGGGCTTCGATCTCCATACCGGCCAGGCGATACTCGTCCACGGCCAATACCGCCAGTTCTTTCTCGGTCAGACGGAAGCGCAGCGGAATCGGCTCGTAAGGGCGGCGGTACTTGTCCCATTCCTGATAGAAACGCTCGCGCTCGGTCGCGGTGAGAGACAGCAACTCGTCCAGACGGGCCAGCAACTCTTCAACATCTGGTGCGCGCTCGGGGACAATAGACAGGGTATAGCTGGGCAGGTTTTCCGCCAGCAGGACGCCGTTGACATCGTAGATCAGGCCGCGTGTGGGAGCCACCGAGCGCAGGTGCACACGATTCTCTTCCGACTGGGTCGCGAAGCGACTGTATTGATCGATCTGCAGGTGGTGATAGCGGAGGATCAGCAGGCCAAACAGGCCGAAGATGACAAATCCGAGCAGCAGCAGTCGCGACCGCACCAGGCTGCGCTCGTAGATTTCGTCCTTTAGTGACTCTCGTTCTGCCATGCGCTCCGGCGACGCTGTCCCAGCGAATTCTTTAGCTGGCTAGTGTAAGTGGGCCCTGACTATTTGTCCTGTATCCGAGAACGAAGTTCATCGCAGAAAATTCAGGCCCGATGATAGGGGTGTCCGGCATTGACCATGGCGGCGCGGTAAAGCTGCTCGATGAGCAGAACGCGAACCAGGGGGTGCGGAAAGGTCAGGCGCGAAAGCGACCAGCGTTGCTGGGCGCGACCCAGGCAATGGTCGTCCAGGCCATCCGCTCCGCCGATCACAAAGACCGGCTTGCGCGCTTCCATTTGCCAGTCGCGCAGGGCACCGGCCCAGCCCAGGGTATCGAGTTGCTGGCCCCTCTCGTCCAGCGCAATCATCCATTCGTCGCGGTCCAGTCTGGCGAGAATGCGCTCGCCCTCCTGCGCCTTGGCCTGCTCCACTGGCACGGCGCCATTGCGATCAACCGGTGCCAGCTCCTGCCAATCGAGCTGATATTCGCGCGGCATGCGGCGCGCATAGTCGGCGCAGCCCTGCTCGACCCAGGCCGGCATTTTGCGTCCGACGGCCAGTATTCTAATTCTCACTGCCGGGGGGTTTTCCTTCGCGGCGGCGCGTGGTGGCCGTCCACAGGCGCTCCAGATCGTAAAACTCCCGCGCATCGGGCAGCATCACGTGCACCACCACTTCGGCGAAGTCTATCAGTATCCAATCGGCAACATCCTGGCCTTCCACGCCAATGGCACGGAACCCGGCATCGCGCGCTTTTTCCAGTACCCGGTCCGCCAGCGCCTTGACCTGGCGCCGCGACGTACCGGTGGCAATCACCATGCGGTCCGCCACATCGGTGACGCCGGTGACGTCGATACTGGTGATATTGATGCCCTTCACGTCTTCGAGGGCGTCGACTATGCACTCTGTCAGGTTTTTATCCGTCATTTCATTCCATATAGGCCGTGTTGATTGATATAAGAAGCCACCGCGGGGGGAATCCAGTTGGCGGGCAAGACGCCATCTTGCGCTGCCAGCTCTCTCAGCCGAGTCGCCGACATCGGCAAGGGATCCATTGCCAGCAACAGCAGGCTGCCATTGTCTGCCGCCAGCGTCTGTACCAATCGATCCTGCAACATGCGCGGCAGTTCGGCGTCGGCCGCCGCATGATGCGGGCGGCTAACCGCAACCAGGGCGCACAGGCCCAGCAAATCCTGCCAGCGATGCCAGCGTGTGAAGGAGCAAAGACTGTCCCAGCCCATGCACAGCAACAGGCGCACTTCGTCGCCCAGTTCGGCGCGCAATTCTGTCAGTGCATCGACGCTGTAAGTTGGTCCGCCACGCCGGATATCGCGATCGTCGGCACGCAGACGCGGAAACTCAGCTAGCGCGATCTGCACCATCTGCCAGCGCTGCTCGGCTAAAGCCAGAGGCGCCGGCCGGTGCGCTGGCAGGCCGGCAGGCATCAGGCGCATTTCATCCAGTTGCAGCCGATCCACCAGAGCATCCGCTGTGCGCAGATGCCCATAGTGAACCGGATCAAAGGTTCCGCCAAAGATGCCGATGCGCTTAGCGACGGATCTGCCCGGCACCCAGCACAATCCATTTTTGCGATGTCAGTCCCTCGAGACCGACCGGACCGCGCGCATGGAATTTGTCGGTGGAGATGCCGATTTCGGCACCCAGCCCATACTCAAAGCCATCGGCAAAGCGCGTGGAAGCGTTGACCATTACCGAACTGGAATCGACTTCGCGCAGAAAGCGCCGCGCGTGCGCATAGTTGGTGGTGATGATGGCGTCGGTGTGCGCTGAGCCGTAGGTATTGATGTGGGCGATGGCCTCATCCAGCCCGCTTACCACGCGCACAGCGAGCACCGGGCCCAGGTACTCGGTATACCAGTCGTCCTCGCTGGCGGATTTGGCATCTATCAACTGTCGAGTGCGTTCGCAGCCACGCAATTCCACGCCCGCTGTCTGGTATTCACCCGCCAGGCGCGGCAACAGATCGGCGGCAACGGCTTCGGCTACCAGCAGCGTTTCCATGGCATTGCAAACCCCATAGCGATGAGTCTTGGCATTGATGGCAATAGACATAGCCATCTCGGCATCGCACTCGGAATCGATATAGACGTGGCAATTGCCGTCCAGGTGTTTGATGACCGGCACGCGCGCCTCGCCGCTGATGCGCTCGATCAAGCTGCGGCCGCCACGAGGAATGATGACGTCGATATATTCGGGCATGCTGATCATGCGGCCTACCGCCTCGCGATCCGTGGTGTCCACCACCTGCACGGCGGCGGTGTCCAGACCGACCTGCTGCAAGCCGGCACCAATCGCGGCGGCGATGGCTCGGTTTGAGTCGATGGCTTCGCTGCCGCCGCGCAGGACACAGGCATTGCCGGATTTAAGGCAAAGGCTGGCGGCATCCAGGGTCACGTTGGGACGCGATTCGTAAATAATGCCCACCACACCGAGCGGAACACGCATCTTGCCTAGCTGGATGCCGCTGGGGCGATAGGTCATCTCGCTCACGGCACCAATGGGATCAGCCAGCGCAGCAACCTGCCGCACGCCCTCAACCATGGCATCGAAGCGGGCCTCGGTCAGCTCGAGGCGATCCATCATGGCACTGTCCAGCCCGCTGGCGCGCGCACGCGCCATATCGCCGGCATTCGCTTGCAAAATTTGCTTGCGCTGCCGCTGCGCCTGCTCGGCAATGCTGGCCAGGGCGGCGTTCTTCCCCTGGGTGTCGGCACGCGCCAACTGGCGCGAGGCTGCCCGCGCCGCCTGGCCCAGCTCATTCATGTATTGCGTTACTGACACGGGGTGGTTCCGCGAAAAAGGGCGGCCATTCTACCCAATAGTGCGCTCCGGATCATCGTTGTGATAATTTCTCGATCCAGCCCGACAGGGTCGCCAGCCGCTCGACGGGATTATGCATTTCCAGCAATTGCAGCTTTTGCACATCGCTCAGGGGTAATACCTGGGCCAGCTGAAACCCCAGATCGCTGGCGTCCCGAGTCTCCGGCTGCAGGCGAAAGGGCGCCGCGCCAGGATGCTGAGCCAGATCGATTAGCAGCTCGCGCAGACCCTGGAAATGCTCTCCCACCGCCACCGGGGGCTCCTCAGGCATCCACTCGACATCGGCCCACATCAGACGGTCCGGGTCGGTTTCGGTGCCGGTGACACGAAAGCGCCGCTCTCCTTTGAGACTGATACCGAGCAGTCCGTTTTCCTGCTGGCGCCAGTCGGTGATGCGGGCCGAAGTACCCTGGTGATGGAAGCGTGCCTGGCCGCCGGCCTCTTGCCCTTCGCTGATACCGACAATGCCAAAGGGTTCATCGCTCTTCATGCAGTGTGCCACCAACCGAAGGTAGCGGCGCTCAAAAATCTGCAGGTCGAGCGATAATCCGGGAAACAGCACCAGTTGCAGCGGAAACAGGGCCAGCCGCGCCAAATCAGAGATTCTCCTCGGCAAAAGCAGCCAGGCTGCTGCGCTCGATGCCGCCGATGTGCATCAGGCCGGAACCGCGAAAGCCCTTGAACTTCTCGACGATGTAGGTGAGCCCCGAGGTGAGCGGTGTAATGTATTTGTTGTCGATCTGCGCCAGGTTACCGAGGATGACGATCTTCGAGTTCTTGCCTACGCGCGTAATGATGGATTTGAGCTGGAACTGGGTCAGGCCCTGGGCCTCATCGATAATGATGTAGGCGTTGCTGAAGGAGCGGCCGCGCATAAAGTTGAGTGATTTGAACTGGATATTGGCGCGCTCCTTGACATATTCGATGCTGCCGAACGGCGATTCGTCGTTGCCGTGCAGCACTTCCAGGTTGTCGTCAAAGGCGGCCAGCCAGGGCGCCATTTTTTCCTCTTCGGTGCCGGGCAAAAAACCGATGTCTTCGGCAATGGGTGGCGTCGAACGCGCCACAATAAGTTTGTTGAAGCGCTTTTCCTCGAGAATGGCGTGCAGACCATAAGCCAACGCCAGCAGGGTTTTACCCGAGCCAGCTGGACCTACCAAAATATTAAGATCAATATCCTGCTGGCGCAGCAGATGCAGCGCCATACCCTGCTGCAGATTGCGCGGCGTCAAACCCCAGACGCGCTGCGACAGCAACAAATCGGAATTGAGATCCTGCAAGCGCACGACGCTCTCGCTGATCTCGGTAACCCGACCGATAAAACCCTGATCGTCCAGCACAAACTGGTTGGGATAGGGGTCCTCCAGCAAAGTGGCGCTGACTTCGTGGTAGGTCGCGCGCATTTCCTGAGTGGTCACGACATCCTCGACGCCATCCCAGAAGTTGCCGGCAATGTGGCTGACCCCGGTAGCCAGCAGGTCGATGTCGTCGAGAATGCGGTCGTTGCGGTAGTCCTCCACATGCTTAAGGCCGGATCCACGCGCCTTAAGGCGCATATTGATGTCCTTGGTGACCAGGCAGACGAAGGCGGTGGCGTTCTGCTCCTGCAGTTTCAGCGCCACATTGATAATGCGGTTGTCGTTGTCGTGCTGAATATTGGTGCGCAGAAAGCGACTTTCCTCGCTGTGCTTGATCAGTTGATCGGGGTAGATGGCGAGGGTGCCCGGCAGCGCGCTGGGATGTTCCACAGCGGAGAAAATCTCAACACCCTCCTGAATATCGCGCGTGTCGGCCTTGGCCAGGATCTTGTCGATATTGGCAATAGCGATACGGGCCTCGCGGCTCACGTCCTTGTCGCGGCGATCCTTGATCTGATCCAACTCCTCGAGCACGGTCATGGGAATGATGACCTTGTGTTCGGCGAACACGTGAACCGCCATGGGATCGTGCAGTAGCACGTTGGTGTCCAGCACGTAAATCTTGGTCATGGGTTCGATATCTGGCATAGGGCACACGGCCAACTTATCAAGCTCTAGCTTCATTCAGGACTTCCGCAAGGTAGGGGGATGGGAAAGTGACTAGGGTAAGCAGCTATGCAGGCAAGACCAGCTCTCACGCTTTCTCACCCTGGGCTCCCCGGAGCAGGGAGATTGATCGGATCAATGTCTCAAAAATAGCGGCAAACTCGCTTTTAACGGGCATACTCCACTAAAGTACGCGTTGAATTGTTAGCCGTCTCGACCACTGCATCTTGCCCTAATTTTCAGCCCAAACTCAAGAGGGCATTGGGGCCACGGGACGCCGAAGGGAAATGCCGCATCCAGTGAAGAATACGATGCCCAGACATCAGGACCGTCAAGTCGCAATGAATCTGAACCTGCGCCATCGCCTCACGCTGATCATCCTAGCCTTTTCCCTGGCGCTGTCGCTGTTGCTGTCCATCATCCTGATCTCACTCAGCCGCAGCGACCTGCGCCACATGGCGGAAATTCATCAGGCCGCCCTGCTGGACTATGCCGAGGCTCAGATTCTGCAGGACATGGAACTGTCGGCACGCCAACTGCTGGACCATCTTGACGACAACCTGCTGCCCGACAGCCCGGCGCTGCTGGTCTCATCCGAGTACCCCACCTGCATTACCAACGCCGACGGCCGGGTGCTCTACAAGTCCACCAGCCAGGCATCGACGGCAAATCTTGTGATGAGCCCGGACGAACGCGCCGAAATGCTCACGCTAGGCATTCTGACGCGCGTTGACCAGGCCAGGTTTGAGGTCGTTCTGCCTGTAGTGCAACAAGGCGAGCTACGCGGCATGGTCGCCTTGAGCGGCGATCGCCAGAGCATGGTGTCGGCGCTGATTGCCACCCAATCCGAACTGCTGGTGCAGTCGGATCAACGCGTTCTCCTATACTCCCTGATCGCTCTGGGCGTGGTCACTGGCTTTGTGCTGGTCGCCTTGTTGCTCGGCGACCAGGTGTCGGGTTACCTGACCCGTCCAATTTTGAGCTTGCGCGATCATGCCCTGGCCATCGGCAAAAGCCAGTTCGGTCCCACCGAGCGCGTGGTACGCGATGACGAAATCGGTGAATTGGCTAAAGCCATCTACAGCATGGCCGACGATCTGGAAATGCAGAATCAGTCGGTCAAGTTTCTCGCCTTCCACGACCCGCTCACGGGACTGGCCAACCGCGTCAACTTCCAGTCGCAGTTGGAAACCAAACTGCAAGAAGCCGAGGCCAATCGCCAGGTAATTGCCCTGCTCTTTATCGATGTCGACGACTTTAAGGAGATTAATGACTCGCGCGGTCACGATGTGGGCGATCGGGCCCTGCGTATGATTGCCGACCGCCTGAGCCGGGCCGTGAACGCCGCTTCGAGCCGATTTGACCACCTGCACCTGGCCAGAGTGGACGGCGACGAGTTCACCATTGTGGTTGGCGATCTCAGTCACAACGACCAGGCCGCGCGCCTGGCCGAAGACCTGCTGAAACGCATTGCCGAACCCATTGTGGTCGACGAGCAGCTGTTCAACATTTCGGGCAGCATCGGTATCGCCCTCTATCCGCAGGACGGCGAAACCGCCAGCTCTTTGCTCAATAACGCCGATGCCGCTATGTACCGCAGCAAGAGCCTGGGCAAGGGTACCTATCGCTTTTACGAGCCGGACATGAACAACGAGCTTTACCGTTCTTCAGTGATCAAATCGGAGTTCAAATCGGCGCTGGCAACACCCAACCAGCTGGAGTTGCGCTACCAGCCACTAATGAATCTCTTCAGCGGCGAGATGATCGGTGCCGAAGCCCTGATCCGCTGGCACCACCCACGGCTTGGCCCGTTGCCGCCATACGAATTTATCGCCATCGTCGAACACAACGAAATTGCCCTGCCTACCGATCTCTGGGTGCTGGAGCGGGCCCTGCAACTGCTCGACCGGCTCGATCTTGCGGAGTTGCCCGAATTCTCCCTTTCCATCAACATTTCAGCCTCCAACCTGGTGCGCAAGCAATTCACCTCATCGATACAGCAGATCGTCGAGAGCAAGGCCCACGTAGTGCAACGGATCAAGCTGGAAATCACCGAAACCTTCCTGCACAGTGACGAACGTCAGGCGCTCGAGACGCTGCAGTCCCTGCGCAGCATGGGCTTTGCCGTCTGGCTGGACGATTTCGGTACTGGCTACAGCTCCCTGAACCACCTCAAGACTTTCCCGGTAGAGGGCATCAAGATCGACCAGAGTTTTATTTCCAATCTGCCCAACTCGTCCAACGACCAACGCATGGTCTCGGCTCTGCTGGGCCTGGCGCACGCCTTCTCGGTGTATGTCATCGCCGAGGGCATCGACAATCAGCGCAGCCTGGAATTCCTGCGCGCCCACGGCTGCCGCATGGGCCAGGGCATGCTGCTGGGCGAGCCCATGACGGAGGCCGAACTGCGCGTTGCCGTGCAGCGACTGAAGGCGCCACCCTCGCCAAAACAATAATTTTGGTAATTTTTCACACGGCAGCGCAGGCGCCGCCTTAGAATGCGCTCCCATGACCAAGCTTAGCCTTAAACGACATCTCCCTATCGGCATCGCCCTGGGCGCCGTGGTTCTCTCGGTGCTTATCATCAGTTCGCGTCCGGCCCCCGAACAACGCCCTCCCGAGCGCCCGCCGGCGAGCAGTGTGGCGGCCCTGTCCGTGGCTACCTCGAGCAATCGGCCGCGGGTGGAAACCCAGGGTTCGGTACAGGTGCGCCATGCGGTGGATCTGGTATCGCGGGTATCCGGCCTGATCGAATCGGTGACCCCGGGCTTCGCCGCTGGCCATCCTTTTGCGCAGGGTGATCTGCTGCTGCGCATCGAACAGCAGGACTTCCGCAATGCCTTGGTTCAGGCCCAGGCCGAACTCGCCAATGCCGAACAGCTGTTGGCCCAGGAACGTGCGCAGGCCGAGCAGGCACGTCGGGAATGGCGCGACCTCGGCAGTGCCGAAGCGAACCGTCTCTTTCTTCGCGAGCCGCAACTGGAGTCCGCGCTAGCACGCCATGCGGCGGCTCAGGCTTCCGTCGCCCAGGCCGAGCTCAACCTGCAGCGCACCGAAATTCGCGCCCCCTTCGACGGTCAGATAGAAAATATCGCGGCTGGTTTGGGGCAATATGTGTCTCCGGGCACACCCCTGGCTTCCATTCGCTCTACGCAGGAACTGGAGGTACAGGTCTCCCTGACGGCAGAACAGCTGCGCGCCCTGGGCTGGTCAGCCTGGATCGGCCAGTCGCTTGAGAACCCAACAACTGCCAGCCTTAACTGGATGGGCGCTGCCGGCGAAGCTCAGGCCGGCGGCGTACTGCGCAGCATCGGCGGCGTGATCCAGTCCAATACGCAGCTCTACCCGGTCTATATCGACCTGCTGGCGGCGGACAACCCCAAGGGCCTGCCGGTGGCAGGCCAATTCGTTAATCTGGTGCTGGAAGGCGTCGAAAAACCCGACACACTCTGGGTACCGCGCACGGCGCTGTTCGAACGCAGCAAGGTGTTGCTGGTGGTTGATGGCCTACTGCAGGTTGAGCAGATCGAGGTGTTGGCACAGACCGCTGACCAGGCTCTGGTCGCCGGCCTGCAGGATGGACAGGTTCTGGTACTGCAGCGCCCGCTCTGGATTTTGCCCGGTCAAGCCGTCACTCCCCAGTTCGCTGCAGCTCCATGAAATCACTGGTCAACTGGTTCGCAGCCAATCCCATCGCTGCCAACCTGCTGATGGGCTTTCTGCTCATCGGCGGCCTTAGCGGCCTTAGCAGCATCGACAAGGAAACTTTCCCGGTTATCCGGCAGGATCTGGTGCGGGTCAGCGTCTCCTACCCGGGCGCTTCGCCGCGCGAAGTGGTGCAGCAAATCTGCATGCGCATCGAGGAGTCCCTGGAGGGCTTGGAGGGTATTCAGGAGCTGCGCTGCCGCGCCAATCAGGGCAGCGGCAGTGCCGAGATTGAGGTCGCTCCGGACTTTCCGGTCGACCGCATGTTGAACGCGGTGAAGTCTCGCGTCGACTCCATCCTGACCTTTCCGGTCGAAGCCGAACGCCCCATCGTGCAGGAGGTACTGACTTCGCAGTCGGCAATCAGCGTCGCCATCTATGGTGATATCGACGAGCGCTCCCTGAAAGAACTGGCCGAGTCGCTTAAGGATGAACTCGCGACCCTGCCCGACGTACCCCTGGTGACTGTTCAGGGAACGCGCAATTACGAGGTGGCGGTCGAAGTTCCGGAGGCTCGCCTACGCCAGTACGGGATCAGTCTGGCCAGCGTGGCCGATGCCATCAACAGTCACTCCCGCACCATAGCCGGCGGCCTGATCCGCGCCCCCAGCGGCGATATTCAGATTCAGTTGCGCCAGCAGGCCTATGTGGAATCCGATTTTGCCCGCATCCCGGTGATCAGCAACCCCGACGGCAGTCAGGTGTTGCTGTCCGATATCGCCGAGATTCGCGACGGATTTGTCGAGGACGAATCACTGGCGCGCTTCAACGGCAAACCTGCTGTGTTCCTCAACGTCACCATTACCGACAATCCCAATATCCTGGCGACCACACAGAGGGTGCGCGACTTTGTTGCCAGCAAGGCAGCCGAGCTGCCCGACAGCGTGCAACTGGCGACCTGGAACGACGCTTCGGTGTTCTTCAACGACCGACTCAGCACCCTGCGCAACAATGGCATTGCCGGCCTGTTGCTGGTGTTTGGCTTGCTGCTGCTGTTTTTGCGTCCGGCGCTGGCACTTTGGGTAGCCGTCGGCATCGCTGTGTCCTTTCTCGGCACCCTGCTGGTGATGCCGCTAGTCGGCGCCTCCATCAACATGATCACCATGTTTGCCTTTATTCTGGTGCTGGGCATCGTGGTGGACGACGCCATCATCATCGGCGAGAACATTCATCGCACCCATACCCGCCGGGGCATCTACGGTGTGCTCGGGTCGCAAGTCGGCGCCAACGAAATGGCCAAGCCGGTATTCTTCGCCGTGGCCACCAGTATCGTAGTCTTTGTGCCGCTGTTTTATCTGCCAGGCGATTTCGCCCGCTTTATGGCACCCATTGCTACCATCCCCATTCTGGCTTTGTCCTTTTCACTGCTGGAATCACTGCTGATCCTGCCGGCGCACCTGGCGCACCTGGGGCCGGAGAAATCCCACCAACGCTTCGCCAAGCTGCAGCATTTGCGCCAGCGCATTGCGCGCAGCCTGGATATCTTTCTGGTGCTCAAATACCGGCCCCTCCTGCGCCGGTGCCTGCACCACCGCGCCCTGACCGTGTCGATTTTCTTCGCCGTCTTCCTGCTGGTTTTCGCTACCTACGCTGCCGGCTGGGTGCGCTCCGCCCTGCTGCCCAATGTGCCGGTGGAAGCCATTCGCGCCAGTACCACCCTGCCTGCCGGCACGCCCTTTGTCGAACTGGAAGCCGTCGCCAGCCACCTGCAGCAGGCCGCCAGCGAGGCCGCCGGCGAACTGGAAAACCAGTACGGCGAGAACGTCATCGAGAACCTCTTTGTGTCGGCCTCGGGTAGTCAGGTGCAGGCGGTGGCGGAATTGACTTCGCCAGAGGTGCGACGCAGCTCCTCAGCTGAATTTGTCGCCGCCTGGGAACGACACATTGGTGAACTGCCGCAGGCCGAAGATTTCAGTGTGCTGGGCAATATTTCCTTCGGCGGCCAGGCCGACCTCGAGCTCAAACTAGACGCCCCGGAAATCAGCCAGCTGGAAGTCGCCGCCGACTGGGTCAAACAGCGCCTGGCAACCTACCCCGGCATCTACAACATTCGCGACAGCCTGGCGCAGGGTCGGCCAGAGATGGTGGTCAACACCTCGCCCCTGGCCGACAACCTTGGCGTGGCCCCCGGCACGCTGGCGCGCCAGCTGCGCCAGGTATTCTTTGGCGAAGAAGTTCAGCGCATTCCTCGTCTGCGCGAAGATGTACGGGTGATGGTTCGCTACCCACGCGAGGAGCGCAACGATCCGCAGGTGCTGGAGCAGCTACGCATTCGCACGGGTGATGGGCGGGAAGTGCCCTTTAATGTGGTGGCAGATACCGATTTTGTCGAAGGCTACGCAGCCATTAATCGCATCGACCGGCGCACCACCTTGTCGGTCACCGCCAACTACGAAACTGAAGGTCCGCAAACCGCGGCCGAGGTAGTGCAATCCTTCTTTGACAATGACTACGCCGAGTTCCGCAGCCTGTTCCCGCGCGTGCAACTCAGCCTCGAGGGCGCCCAGCAGGAAAATGCCGAATTTGTTTCATCCATACTGCGCTTCGGCTTCCTTGCCCTGCTGGTGATCTATGGCCTGCTGGCCATTCAGTTCAATTCCTGGTGGCAGCCGCTGATGATTCTCACGGCTATTCCCTTCGCCTTTACCGGCACCATCCTGGCCCATGCCTTTACCGGTCAGGTCATCAGCCTGCTGTCCTTTATGGGCGTGCTGGCTGCTGCTGGCGTGGTGGTAAATGACACCCTGGTGATGATTGACCGCACCAATGTCCTGCGCGCCCTGGGCTTTTCGCGCAACCATGCACTGGTGCAGGCCGGTCGCGATCGCTTCCGCCCTATCTTCCTGACATCACTGACCACATTCGCCGGACTGGCACCGCTGATGCTGGAGAAAAGTACCCAGGCACAGTTTCTTATTCCCATGGCAACCGCCCTGGCTTACGGGGTAATGGCGGCAACCGTGGTGACCCTGGTCATGATCCCCTGCCTCTATTCGCTGGGCGAGGATATGAAAACGCGCCTGGGCGGCGCGCTACGAAGGAGGCTGGGATGGCGCGATCAGGTCGCGCACTAGGGAGCCTCTCGACTCCCTGCTAGAGCTGGGGCCCGGCGCTGACCAGCTCGGCACCCTCGGCGGTATCGGTGAACTTGACGAAGTTGTCGATAAAGAGTTTCGCCAGCTTCTCCGCCTTGGCGGTCCACTCGGCCGCATCGGCGTAGGTGTTGCGCGGATCGAGAATATTTCCTTCCACGCCCGGCAGAGCGGTCGGAATATCCAGATTGAACAAGGGCAGCGTGATGCCTTCGGCCTGCTCGATTGATCCGTCCAAAATGGCGTCGATGATGGCGCGCGTCGCCTTCAGCGAAATGCGCTTACCGGTACCGTTCCATCCCGTGTTGATCATGTAAGCGGTCGCACCGGCTGCCTGCATACGCTTAACCAGCACCTCGGCATACTGGGTCGGGTGCAGCGACAGGAAGGCCGCGCCGAAGCATGATGAGAAGGTCGGCGTCGGCTCGGTAATGCCGCGCTCCGTGCCAGCGAGCTTGGCGGTAAAGCCGGACAGGAAGTGGTACTGGGCCTGTTCCGGGGTCAGTCGCGCTACCGGAGGCAGTACGCCAAAGGCATCGGCCGTGAGGAAAATAACCTTTTTGGCATGCCCGGCCTTGGAGACTGGCTTGACGATATTGTCGATGTGATAGATGGGGTAGGAAACGCGGGTATTTTCGGTTTTGGAGCGGTCGCTGAAGTCCAGCCTGCCGTTGGCGTCGATGGTGACGTTCTCCAGCAGGGCATCCTTGCGAATCGCGCGGTAAATATCCGGTTCCTTCTCGGCGTCGAGATCGATGGTCTTGGCGTAGCAGCCCCCTTCGAAGTTGAACACGCCGTCGTCGTCCCAGCCGTGCTCGTCATCGCCGATCAGGGCGCGCTTGGGGTCGGCCGACAACGTGGTTTTGCCAGTGCCCGACAGGCCGAAGAAAATGGCCACATCGCCCTTTTCGCCGACGTTAGCCGAGCAGTGCATGGAGGCAATGCCCTTGAGCGGCAGCAGGTAGTTCATCATCGAGAACATGCCCTTCTTCATCTCGCCGCCATACCAGGTGCCGCCGATCAGCTGCATGCGCTCGGTCAGGTTGAAGGCGATAAAGGTCTCGGAATTCATGCCGTGGCGCTGAAAATTCTTGTTGCTGGTCTTGGAGGCATTGACCACCACAAAATCCGGCTCAAAGTTTTCCAACTGCCCATCGGTCGGACGAATGAACATATTCTTGACGAAATGCGCCTGCCAGGCCACTTCCATAATAAAGCGCACCTTCAGGCAGGTTTCCATGTTGGCGCCGCAGTAGCCATCCACCACGTAAAGCTTTTTCCCCGACAACTGCTCGGCCACGGTTTGCTTGAGCTCGGACCAGACTTCCGTGGAAATGGGCTTGTTGTCGTTCTTGGCTCCGCGCGTGCCGTTCCACCAGAAGGTGTCTCTGGAGGTATCGTCCATGACGATGTACTTGTCCTTGGGTGAGCGGCCGGTGTACTCGCCGGTGAAGACATTGACTGCGCCCAGGTCGGACAGATAGCCCTTCTCAAAGCCCTGCAGCGAGGGATCCAGCTCGGCGGCATAAAGCTCGTCGTAGCTGGGGTTATAGATGACTTGTGCCGGCTCGTGAATGCCGAGCCCGGCGAGGAATTGGGTGACCTTATCGATATTCATCTCGGTATCTGCTTTAACGGGGTTGAGCATCTTGATCGGATCCGGATTTGCAGTGCTTTAAGGGTCGCGCATTATGCCAGAAAGATGCCATTCCCGGAACCAGACTATGGCCCCGATTTACAATTCCTAAAACGCTAATCCGGCCCGCGGCGCTTGAGGCCGCTGAGCTGGCGCCGCTGGTCCCGATCGGGGCGTTTGGGTGGTGGCGTCCAGCCGGCCCGTTCCGCGCGTTTCAGGGCACGTTGGTGCTCCCGTTTCTGCAGGCTCTCGGGCGCCTCCCGATACAGTTGGACCGCCTGACTAGCAGGACCGCGCTGCTCGCTCAGCGCCAACACCTGCACCAGACGCACTTCGTCGCCCTGACGAATCTCCAGCTGCATCCCCACCTGAATCTCCCGGCTGGCCTTGGCGCGCAAGCCTGCAACGCGGATATGCCCCTTTTCCAGCGCTTGCTTGGCCAGGGCGCGGGTGCGAAAGAAGCGCGCCGCCCACAGCCACTTGTCGAGCCTAAGGCTGTCCATCGGCGCGGAATATCTCGGCGAAATCATTGAAGGCCCGGTAGCGGCCGGGCGGGCGCTCCGGCAGTTGCAGATCGGGCTGGGTGACGCAAAGCAAATGTGCCACGCCAAAGTCGCCGGCACTGTCTAGCACGGCCTCTGTGTCATCGATAAAGAGGGTGCGCCCGGGGTCGAAATAATGCCGGTCCAGCAGGGCCTGCCAAAAGGGTGCCTGCTCCTTGGGGACCTGGTAATGATGCGAGGAAATCAATGCATCAAAATGGTGCGCCATGGGCACATGGGCCATCTTCAAGTCGAGGCTATGGGGATGCGCATTGGTGATCAGCAAGGCCTGCTTGCCCTGGCTGTTGAGCCAGGCCAGAAACTCCAGGGCCCCCGGGCGCGGGCTGATCTTGTGGACAATCTCCTGTTTCAGCGCCACCAGATCTAGATCCAGGGTGCGCGCCCAGAAATCCAGGCAATACCAATCCAGCGTGCCGCGCATGCGCTGGTAGCTGGCGACCAGCTGTTCACGTACCTCGGCGGCCTCGCGCCCCTGCATTTGGGCATAGCGCAGCGGCAAATACTCCAGCCAGAAGTAGTTGTCGAAATGCAGGTCGAGCAAGGTGCCGTCCATATCCAGCAGGACGGTGTCGATACGATCCCAATCAATCATGGCAGTCAGGCTATAATCGCGAACCCCAAAACCGGCTCGCTTGGAATGGCTACGCGATGGATATTACCCGATCTCTGCTCGACCAGGTCATTCAGCTCGCCGAGCTGGCTGGCGAAGCCATACTGCAGGTGTATGCGTCCGACGACGGTTTTACCACCGAGCACAAGGCCGACTCCAGCCCGGTAACCGAAGCGGATCGCGCCGCTCACCGCATTCTGGTGCCGGCGCTGCAGGCGCTGGACGCAAATATTCCCGTGCTGTCGGAAGAATCATCGCTACCTGATTTCGCCGTTCGCTCCACCTGGTCGCGCTACTGGATTATCGATCCGCTCGATGGCACCAAGGAATTTATCAAGCGCAACGGCGAGTTCACCGTCAACATTGCCCTGATCGACCAGCACGTGCCGGTGCTGGGCGTAGTGCACGTGCCGGTACTGGGTGTGGCCTATGCCGGCGCAAGAGGCCTTGGCGCTTTCCGCCTGGATGAGGATGCCGAACAGCCTATTAGCACGCGGGCAGTGTCGACCGACCAACTGACCGTGGTGGCCAGCCGCAGCCATGGTTCCGACAGTGTTGAGCAGTGTCTGGCCCGCCTGAGCCGGCGCTTCGCAAAAATTGAGCGCCAATCCATGGGCAGTTCCCTGAAACTCTGTCTGGTCGCCGAGGGCAAGGCCGATCTCTATCCGCGTCTGGCACCCACCAGCGAGTGGGACACCGCCGCTGCCCAGGCCGTGGTGGAAGCCGCCGGCGGCCTGGTGCTGGACGACAGCCTCGCGCCGCTGCGCTACAACACCAAGGCGGATATTCTGAACCCCTCGTTCTATGTGATTGGCGATCCGGCCTACGATTGGCCAGCGCTGCTCAAGACCTAACGATATCTCGCATCGGCCACAAAAGGATTATTGCGACGCTCTTCGCCGATAGTGGACGTGGGGCCGTGACCCGGCACAAAGACCAGATCGTCACCCAGGGCAAACAGCTTGCTGCGAATGGAATGCACCAGCTGTTGATGGTTGCTGCGCGGAAAATCGGAACGGCCGATACTGCCGCGAAACAGCACATCGCCTACCTGGGCCCAGCGTTGTCCGCGCTCGACATAGACCAGATGGCCCGGGGTGTGGCCAGGGCAGTGCAACACTTCCAACCGCAGATCGCCGAGCTCCACCACCTCGCCCTCCACCAGCCAGCGATCCGGCTGCAGCACGCCGCTGCTGGGCAACCCAAACGCGGCAGCCTGGGCCGGAATCTGATCCAGCCAGAACTGATCTTCGCGCTGCGGGCCCCAGACAGGAACCTGCAGTTGATCGGCCAGTTCGCGGGCGCCGCCAACGTGATCCAGATGCCCGTGAGTAAGCAGGACAAGTTCAACCTGCAGGTCGAGCTGCTGAATGCGTTGTTGAATGCGTGGTACGTCGCCACCGGGGTCGATGACGGCAGCGGTGCGGCCGTCGCCGGCTGCAAGCAGGGTGCAGTTCTGCTGGAATGCCGTGACCGGCAAGAGGTGATACTTCACTTGCGGATAATAATGGGGTCGCCGCGGTCAGCCATGATTTGCTCGATCAGTTCGAGCCCGGTGCGGTCGCAGGGCGATAGCTCGGCGTCAGAGTGGCCATAGGGCTGGGTGCGCTTGCCCCACTTCAGTAGATGGGCCGACCAGGTCAGGCCGGCGCCAAAAGCTGGGCACAGCAGATTGGCGCCGGGCACCATGCGATTCTCCTCCAGCGCCTCGACCACCGCCACCGGAATAGTGGCGGCAGAAATATTGCCGTAGCGGTGCACATTCACATAGCAGCGCTCGGTGGGCACGCCGGCTTTCTTGGCCACGGCGTCGATAATGCGTTTGTTGGCCTGATGCGGAATGCACAGATCCACTTCCGTGGGCTTCATACCGGCTTCCTTCAACACCTCGGACGAGGCCTTGGCCATGGCAGTAACGGCGCGCTTGAAGATGTCCTGGCCCTGGAAGTTCCAATGCGTCAGATTGGGGCGCGGTTTTCCCGGCGCACAAAAACCGTAGTTGATTTCGAGTATGTCGCGCGCATCGGCAATACAACCCAGGCGCTCGGCCAATATGCCTTCGCGTTGCGGCGAGGATTCCAGCACCCAGGCTGCAGCGCCGTCGCCGAACAACACTGAAATGCTGCGATCCATCCAGGGCACTGGCTGCGACATAACATCCGCGCCGATAACCACGGCATTGCGAATGGTGCCGGCCTTGATCAGGCCGGTGGCCGTCGACATGGCGTACATAAAGCCGGTGCAGGCGGTGTTGATGTCATAGCAACCGGCATTGCGAGCGCCAAGCTTCTTCTGCACCAGCGAGGAGGTATTGGGCAGCATGGAATCGAAGGTACAGGAAGCCAGCACCACCATATCGAGATCGCGCGGGTTGAGCTTGGCGGCAGCCAGAGCTCGCGCGGCGGCTACATAGGCCAGCTCGGACAGGCCAACGTGGGAAATGCGCCGCTCCTTCATGCCCGTGCGCGTGGTGATCCACTCGTCAGACGTGTCGAGAAAGGTCGCGAGGTCGTCGTTGGTGACTACGGCTGGAGGCAGACATTTGCCCCAGCCGGTTATGGCGGCATAGGTCATCGGCACGGTTCGACAAAAAATTTGAGGGATTGTAGCAGACCGCCAAAGCCAGCATGGGGCGGCGCGTCACATCTTCATTCGTGCCGCTGCAGGGGTTATCGTAGAGGCCTGATAATAAAATGCCTATGCCTACCTGTAAAGCAGCTAAGCCAGAGCGGCCCGACACGAACAGGGCTCACTTCTGATGCAAATGATCGAAGATGGCCTGATGTGGGCAGATGAGTCCATGGCGTCGGAATCCGCCAGTCCGGGGCTGGATCACCGGCTCATGTTCTTTGCCCTCAACTACGCCTCAGTGGAAAAAATCCTGGCGCCCGAGGGCGCCTATATCAAGCCGCAAAGCAAACGTCTGGAATTGGAGAGCTTTAGCTTTGCCGAGCTGGAAGCCAAACGCCGCGAACTGCCGTCGCACAGCATTATCATTGAACCCTACGACCGCAAACTGAAGCAGAAGATTCTCAACGAGGAGATCAAGCCACTGATGGTGGAGATCTTTCAGTCGAGCGACCCGGCCAGCAAATTCAACTCGTTGCACTGGCCCGATTTCGTCGAATTCTTCATCAACTTGGCCTGGTGCAGTCGCCTCAATCTGCCCTTCGTGCTCGACCTCAAAACACTGCGCCGCCAGGTGGCCGTGGTCGCCAAGCGCATGCTGCAGGAAAAATCACTCGCCGATCCGCGACCCTTTCTGGAACTGCTTGTGTTGCTGGAACGCTACAAGGAATTTGAACTGAGCTTTTTTGTGCCGCAGCGCGAACAGGCTCGCAAGCCGCTGGATGTGTGGAACCAGCTGCGCACCAGCGTGGAGTTCCGCCGCATGGCCACGGAAAAGCGCAATTTGGGCAAGGCTTTTGATATCAACACCCAGACCCGTATTGTCGAACGCCTGGCCATGAACGCCGAGCGCGCACCCAAGGTCAACCCGATCATCGCCAAGGTCGCCGGGGTGGGCAAAGCCAAAGTGTGGGCGTTCCGCGACCCCGAGGTGAGCATTCAATCGCCCAGCAGTCGTGTCTTTCTCGAGCAGTTCCACAGCAACGACTTCGCACCGCCCGTCTACGACCTGCCCTCATTGAAATCGCAGAGCCGCTATATCTTCGCGCCAACCGTGAACAAGTTTGACTCCTGAGATGGCAGTCCCTGCCTGCAAGGCCTAGGGCAAAATTCCTCGCGCGATACCAACCCTGGTTGCGCCGATGGGTTGAGACGAAACCCCCATATGTTGCAGAAGCAGGTCGCTCCGGGGTGCTCGACAATACTTGACTAAAAAACTCGGGTATTTACAATGCCCGCCTCAGCCTGAATACGGGCCGGAGGCTGCCATTCTGGCTGGTCTACCCGCCCTGGGAGAGCCGCCGTGCGCCTGACAACTCGTGGCCGTTATGCCGTCACCGCCATTCTCGACCTGGCCCTGCACCAGCAGCGCGGGCCGGTTTGCCTGGCGCATATTTCCGCGCGCCAGGAAATCTCGCTGTCTTACCTGGAACAGTTGTTTTCCAAGTTGCGGCGCAAAGGTCTGGTGGCCAGCGTGCGCGGCCCCGGCGGCGGCTATCAGCTGGCTCGCCCCATGGCCGAGATCAGTGTGGCTGAGGTGACCGATGCGGTGAACGAACGCATCGACGCCACCCGCTGTCAGGGCGTCGGCACCTGTCAAAAGGGCGAAACCTGTCTGACCCACCACCTCTGGCTGGATCTGAGCGATCAGATTTACGAGTTCCTCGACGGCATTTCGCTGGCCGACCTGGTAGCACGACGCGACATCCAGAAGGTATCTGAGCGCCAGACCAAGGTCGAGCTGGCACGCGAGCAGGACGGCATTCCGCTGGCCAATTTCTGAATACATCACGACCCATTACCCCATGGGTGAAGTAAAGAAGTCATGTCACAAACAATCGAACAGTTAGTTAGGAAAGAGTACGCCGCCGGGTTCATCTCCAATATTGAATCCGACACCCTGCCGCCTGGCCTGAGCGAGGAGGTGATTACCTTTATCTCGCGCAAGAAGAACGAGCCGGAGTGGATGCTGGCCTGGCGCCTGCGCGCTTATCAGGCCTGGCGCAAGATGGAAGAGCCGGACTGGGCCCACCTGCGCTATCCGAAGATCGACTACAACGCCATCTCCTATTACTCGGCACCGAAAAGCATGGCCGATAAGCCGAAGAGCCTGGAGGAGGTCGACCCCGAACTGCTGGCCACTTATGCCAAGCTGGGCATACCGCTACACGAGCAGGGGCGCCTGGCAGGCGTGGCCGTGGATGCAGTGTTCGACTCGGTGTCGGTGGCCACCACCTTCCGCAAAAAGCTGGAGGAAGCCGGGATTATCTTCTGCCCCATTTCCGAGGCCATTCGCGAATACCCCGAGCTGGTGAAGCAATACCTGGGCAGCGTGGTGCCGCATACCGACAACTATTTCGCTGCCTTGAACAGTGCAGTGTTCAGCGACGGCTCGTTCGTCTATATCCCCAAGGGCGTGCGCTGCCCCATGGAGCTGTCCACCTATTTCCGCATTAACGAGGCCAAGACCGGCCAGTTTGAGCGCACCTTGATCGTGGCCGACGAGGCCAGCACGGTGAGCTACCTGGAGGGCTGCACCGCCCCGATGCGCGACGAAAACCAGCTGCATGCCGCGGTAGTGGAACTGGTAGCGCTGGACAGCGCCCGCATCAAGTATTCCACGGTCCAGAACTGGTACCCGGGCGACGCCAATGGCAAGGGTGGCATTTACAACTTTGTCACCAAGCGCGGCATCGCTCACGCCAATGCGCACATTTCCTGGACTCAGGTGGAAACCGGCTCGGCCATTACCTGGAAGTACCCCAGCTGCATTTTGCGCGGCGACAACAGCGTGGGCGAGTTCTACTCGGTGGCGCTGACCAACAACTACCAGCAGGCGGACACCGGCACCAAGATGATCCACCTGGGGCGCAATACGCGTTCCACCATTGTGTCCAAGGGCATTTCCGCCGGGCACAGTTCCAACGCCTATCGCGGTCTAGTGCGCATGAGTCCCAAGGCCGAGGGTTCGCGCAACTACACCCAGTGCGATTCGCTGCTGATCGGCGATCAGTGTGCCGCGCATACCTTCCCCTACATCGAGAGCAAGAACCCCAGCTCGGTGGTGGAACACGAAGCAACGACCTCCAAGGTCAGCGACGATCAGCTCTATCTGTGCCAGCAGCGCGGCATCGACGCGGAGAAGGCGGTATCCATGATCGTCAACGGCTTTTGTAAGGAAGTCTTCAAGGAGCTGCCGATGGAGTTTGCGGTGGAAGCCGGCAAGCTGCTCGAGGTGAGCCTGGAAGGCTCGGTAGGCTGACAAGAGAAATTAGCGGAGACATGAGTTTGTTGCTGTCAATCAAGAACCTGCACGCCGAAGTGCAGGGCAAGGAAATCCTCAAAGGCCTGAACCTGGAGGTCAATCCCGGTGAGGTGCATGCCATCATGGGCCCCAATGGCTCGGGCAAAAGCACCCTAGGCCATGTGCTGGCCGGCCGCGATGGCTACGAGCCGACCAAGGGCAAGGTCAAGTTCCTGGGTGAAGACCTGTTCGAAATGAGCACCGAGGAGCGCGCCCGCAACGGCCTGTTCCTGGCCTTCCAATATCCGGTGGAAATTCCCGGTGTAAGCAATATGGAATTTCTCAAGGCCTCGGTGGATGCCGTGCGCGATGCACGCGGATTGCCGGTGCTGGACTCAGTCGCCTTTCTGAAACTGGCGCGCGAGGCCTGCAAGGCAGTGAATCTGGATCAAAACTTTCTTAAGCGCGGCGTCAACGAAGGTTTTTCCGGCGGCGAGAAAAAGCGCAACGAGCTGATGCAAATGATGCTGCTGGAGCCGACCCTGGCGATTCTCGACGAGACCGATTCCGGTCTGGATATCGATGCCCTGCAGGTGATTGCCAGCGGCGTCAACGGCATGCGCAGCAGCGAGCGCTCCTTCATTTTGGTGACTCACTACCAACGCCTGCTCGACTATATCGAGCCGGACTTTGTACACGTGCTGGCTAGAGGCCGCATCGTCAAATCTGGCGACAAGAATCTGGCGCTGGAACTGGAAGCGCGCGGTTACGGCTGGCTGGAGTCGGCGGCCTGATGTCGGACTTTATCCAGCAAGCACTGCAACTCAACCCCCAGGGACAGCCCTGGCTGGCCGAGCTGAAGCGCCTGGGTGCGTCCCGCTGGGCGGAATCCACTCTGCCGACACGAAAAACCGAGGCCTGGAAATACACCCGCTTGCGACCGCTGGAAACCGGCAATTACCTGGCGCACCCAAGGCCGGTGCGCACCGGCGACCCGATTGCCGAGCACTACCAGATCGCCGGCCTGAACAGCCTCCAGCTGGGCTTTGTCGCCGGCCAGTACCAAGCCGCTCTTTCCACTAGCCAGTGGCCCGAGGGGCTGACCCTGGTGCGATTTTCCGAGGCCACAGCTGAACAAGCCAAGCTCATCGCCAGCCATATCGACAGCCTGACCGAGCGCGGCAAACATCTCTTTGCGGCGCTCAACGCCTGTTGGCTGGAAGAGGGTGTCTTTCTGCACTTGGCAGTCCATGCAGAGATTGCCCAACCCATTCAACTGGTCTGGCTCACCACGCGCCAGGATGCCGGCTTCAGCACCGCCCAGCGGCTGTTGGTGCTGGCGGAACCCGGTGCTCAGGCCACTCTGGTAGAGCATTTCGCCAGCGACACCGCCGAGCAGAACAGCTTTACCAATGGCATCAGCGAAATCGTGCTGCAGGCCGGCGCGCGACTGACCTACTACCGTTTGAATCTGGAAGAAGAGCACGCCCTGCATATCGGCGGCGCCCACTTTGGGCTGGCTGAGGGCGCAGTGCTGAACGCTTTTTGTCTAGCCATGGGCAGCAGCCTGAAACGCCTGGATCTGGTGGTGCATCATCTCGGCGAAAGCGCCCATTGCGATCTGAACGGTGTCTATCTCGCGCGTCGCGACCAGCATGTCGATATTCATAGCTGCATCGAACATGCGGTGCCGCGCTGCACTACCGAAGAAATCTTTCGTGGCATCGTCGGCGACAGTGCCCAGGCTGTGTTTAACGGGCGCATTCATATTCACGCGCAGGCGCAGAAGACTTCGGCGCGCTTGAGCAACAAGAATCTGCTCACCAGTGCCGACGCCGAGGTAGACACCAAGCCCGAGTTGGAAATCTACGCCAACGACGTGCAGTGCGCACACGGCGCCACGGTGGCCCAGCTCGACGAGCAGCTGCTCTACTATTTCCTCAGTCGCGGGATCTCGCGGCGCGAAGCCGAAGTCATGCTGAGTTTCGGCTTTATCAACGAATTGCTGGCGTGCCTGGCGCACCCGGCTATCGGCGACTACTTGCGCCCGCTGCTGGCTTCCCACTTCGCCGACGACCCGCAACTAGCGAGGCATATCGCATGACCCGAGTGCATGCCGACGCCCCTGTGGCCTTTGATCTGGAGCGCTTGCGCCAGGATTTTCCCATCCTGCATCAGCAGGTTAACGGGCATCCGCTGGTCTATCTGGACAATGCCGCCACCACGCAAAAGCCGAACGCAGTGATCGACGCCATTGCCGACTATTACCGCGGCTACAACGCCAATGTGCATCGCGCCGCTCATGCGCTGAGCGACCGCGCCACCCATGCCTTTGAACAGGCTCGCGCCAAGGTGGCGCGCTTTATCAACAGCCCGTCTGCGGAGCAGCTCATCTGGACCAGCGGCACCACCGCCTCGATCAATCTGGTGGCCTGCAGTTGGGGCCGCTCGCAGCTGCAAGCGGGCGATCGCATTCTGGTGTCCATGCTCGAGCACCACTCCAATATCGTGCCCTGGCAGATGATCGCCGCCGAACGCGGCGCCGAAGTGCTACCCATACCGATCAGCACCGAGGGCGAAATCAATCTGGAAGCGCTCGATGAATTGCTCGACGAGCGCGTCAAAATGCTGTCCTTCGGCCACGTCTCCAATGCGCTGGGTACGATTAACCCCGTGCGGGAACTGGTGGCCAAGGCCCATGCCGTCGGCGCCCAGGTGCTGGTCGACGGCGCGCAGGCGCTGGCCCACCTGCCGGTCGATGTACAGCAGCTGGGCTGCGATTTTTACGCCTTCTCCGGCCACAAGATGTTTGGTCCCACCGGTATTGGTGGGTTGTGGGGCAAGATCGACCTACTGGAAGCCCTGCCGCCCTACCAGGGTGGCGGTGAGATGATTGAACACGTCAGCTTCACTGGCACTACCTACAACCAGCTGCCCTATAAATTCGAAGCCGGCACGCCCCATATTGCCGGGGCCATTGGCCTGGGCGCGGCGGTGGATTACCTGTCCACCATCGACCGCCTGGCGGCGGCGCGGCACGAGGAGGATCTACTGGGCTATGCTTTCGCACGCGGCGCAGACTTTCCCGGCTTGCAGCGCTACGGCACCGCAGCACAGGCTACCGCTGTATTCAGCTTTCTGCTGCAGGGCATACACCCCGCCGACGTCGGCACCCTGCTCGATCAGCAAGGTATTGCCGTGCGCACCGGCCACCACTGTGCCCAGCCCCTGATGGAAGGTTTTCGCATTACCGGTACCGTGCGGGCATCCTTTGCCCTTTATAACAGCAGGGACGAGGTGGATCGTCTTTTTGCCGGCCTAGAAAAGGCCCGCCAGTTTTTGTCTTAGGAGGTCATGATTATGTCTGTAGAGACCTTTGCCCCCACCCAGAGCATTCGCCTGACCGAAGCGGCGCTGGCGCACTTTCGTCTGCAGCTGCAGCAATCCGGCAAGCAGGCCGTGCGTATCAGCCTGAAAGAAACTGGCTGCAACGGCCTCTCCTATGTGGTGGAAGGTGTGGACGCCAAGCTGGACGCCGACCTGGAGCTGCCGCTCGGCGGCGACGTGCGCATCTATGTCGAGTCCAAGGCGTTGCCCGCCCTGCAGGGCACCGAGATCGACTATGCACGCGAGGGCTTGAATCGGGCGCTGAAATTCAACAACCCCAATATCAAGGCCGAGTGCGGCTGCGGCGAAAGCTTCACCGTCTGAGGATGACGCATGGCTGAACAACGCATGGTTCCCACGCTACGGGATTGCCCTGGCCGCATCGTACCCGTGGGCGACGCCATCACCATTCCGGCGCACACCTTTGTCACCATCACCCAGGCCCTAGGGGGCAATTACACCGTGGTTTATCGCGGCAATATGGTGCGGGTGGATGGCACTGACGCCGATGCCCTGGGACTGGAAAAAACCGAGCTGCATTTCGATGCGCCGGCTGGCGACCAGATCGAAGAGGCCCAGGTGTGGCAGGCACTGGAGACGGTCTACGACCCGGAAATTCCGGTGAACCTGGTGAGCCTGGGCCTGATCTACAAGGTGGAGATCGACCAGACCGAGAAAAAGGTGCGTATCGCCATGACCCTGACGGCGCCCGGTTGCGGCATGGGTCCGGTGCTGGTGGGCGACGTGGAGTACCGCGTGTCCCTGGTGCCCAATGTGAAGGAGGTCGAGGTGGAACTGGTGTTCGATCCACCCTGGGATCGCAGCATGATGTCCGAGGAAGCCCAGCTGGAAACCGGGATGTTCTACTGATGACCGCAGCACCTGCGGCGACCGGCCCGTTTGGCGTCAGCATTAGCGCCCCGGATATTGTCGAAACCCTGGCCTTTTTCGACAGCTGGGAAGACCGCTACAAATACATCATCGATCTCGGCAAGGAACTGCCGGGCATCGACCCGGCCAAGCAGACCGATGCCTATCTGATTCGAGGCTGCCAAAGCCAGGTTTGGCTCGACAGCCGGGTTGTCGATGGCCGACTCTGGTTCGAGGTCGACAGCGATGCTTTTATCGTAAAGGGATTGCTGGCGGTGGTGCTGGCGGCATACAACGGCAAGACTCCGAACGAAATTCTCGCCTTTGATATCGACCATTATTTCACCGAGCTCGATCTGATGCGCCACTTGAGCCAGACGCGCGGCAACGGCCTGCGCGCCATGGTCAAGCGCATCCGCGATATTGCCCAATTGCAGACCGCCGCCTAGACAGCCATAAAATTTTCACGAAAGATGGCTAGCCTCGGCTATCCGTCAATTGGTTGCAGGCTCGCCATGTCCAGCTATTCCCACATTCTCACCCGCCGCGCCTTTCTGCGTTCTTCGCTGGCCTCTGGTGTCGCCCTGAGTGGCCTGGGTGCCCTTCCCGGCCTGGCTCAGAGCTCCGGCGACGTCAGCCAGGCGCTGCTGCCGCCCGACGCCAACGGCCTGCGTCTGCTGCCGGGCTTTCGCTCGCGCGTCGTGGCGCGCAGCGGTGAACCACCCACGCGCAATTCGAGCTATCGCTGGCACGCAGCGCCCGATGGCGGCGCGGTGTTTCCAACGCCTCAGGGTGGCTGGGTCTATGTGTCCAACAGCGAGATGAATGACGGCGCCGGCGGCGTCGGCGCACTGCGCTTCAGCCCGTCCGGCGAGGTCGAGGATGCCTACCCCATTCTGCAGGGCACCACGCGCAACTGTGCCGGCGGCGCCATGCCCTGGAACACCTGGCTCTCCTGTGAGGAATTTGACCGCGGCCAGGTCTGGGAATGCGATCCCTTCGGCGAGCGCGCGCCGGTGCTGCGCTCCGCTCTGGGCACCTTCAATCACGAGGCGGCCGCGCTGGATACCCGCAGCGGATTGATTTACCTGACCGAAGACGAGCGCGACGGCCGTCTCTATCGCTTTGTAGCCGAGCGCTTTGTGCGCAGCGGCGTACCCGATCTCGCCGCGGGTCAGTTGGAAGTGGCGCGGATGGATATCAATGGCATGGTGGATTGGCTGCCTCTGCCCGATCCGCTGGCCAGCTCGCAAGCCACGCGCGATCAAGTTCGCCAAAGTACCGCCTTTAACGGCGGCGAAGGTATGGTCTATGCCAACGGTAAGCTAGTTTTTACTACCAAGGGCGACAATCGCGTCTGGTCCTACGATGCAGAAGCCGGCCAGATGAGCGTGATTTACGACCCCGAAACCCACAGCAACCCCATACTCTCGGGTGTGGACAATCTGGCGCTGACGCCCATGGGCAGTTATGCCGTAGCCGAGGATGGCGGCGACATGCAGATCGTGGTGCTGACGCCTCAGGGCCGCGTGGTCCCCCTGGTGCAGGTGATCGGCCAGGACGATTCCGAAATCGCTGGGCCGGCCTTTTCTCCCGACTGGTCGCGACTCTATTTCAGTTCACAGCGCGGCACTTCGGGTCGCAGCGAGAACGGCATTACTTACGAGATTACCGGCCCATTCGCCCTCTAGTTTTCGCCGCACGGCTCGCGCAAACGACACTTGGCATTGACCGCCCGGGAACAACTTGGCTCAATCGAGCCAGCAACTGAGGAGTCCATCCATGGCGCCCCACTCACACACACATGGAGAGCATCACTACGCCGCCCGCATGGGCTGGCTGCGCGCTGCCGTACTGGGCGCCAATGACGGCATCGTCTCCACGGCCAGCCTTATCATCGGCGTGGCGGCGGCGGACGCCGGTCGCGGCGACATTCTGCTGGCCGGCATGGCCGGGTTAATGGCAGGGGCCATGTCCATGGCCGCCGGCGAATATATCTCGGTCAGCTCGCAGGCCGATACGGAGAAAGCCGATCTGACGCGGGAGGCACACGAGCTGCGCGTCAACCGAGCGCACGAGGAGGACGAGCTCGCCAGCATTTATGAGGATCGCGGGCTGGATCCAGATTTGGCTCGCCAGGTTGCCCTGCAGTTGATGGCGCACGATGCCCTTGGTGCTCATGCCCGCGACGAAATCGGCCTGACCGAGATTCACAGCGCCAGGCCCCTTCAAGCCGCTGGCGCCTCGGCACTGACTTTTGCCATTGGCGCCCTGCTGCCTTTGCTAGTGAGCCTGCTCAGCCCTGTCCACCTGGCGATTCCCACCGTGGCCATTGCCTCGCTGCTATGCCTCGCCGGATTGGGCGGATTGGCTGCGCGTGCCGGCGGCGCCCCCATCCTTAAAGGTGTGGTGCGCGTAACCTTCTGGAGTTCGGCAGCCATGGCGCTGACCTATGCTGTCGGTGCGCTATTCGGAACGGTGGTTTCCTAGCCGCTCTGCTGACAGTTCGCGCTCTGTAAGTTCTCCCACACCAGCATCGCCTGCTTGCGCGGCAACCCGCCGCGATAGCCGCCCAGCTCACTGTTCTGGCGAATCACCCGATGACAGGGAATTAGAAAAGCCACGGGATTGGCACCCACCGCCGAGCCGACCGCCCGCACCGCTGACGACTTGCCCGCTGCCTGGGCAATCTCCGCATAGGATGCCAACTGGCCAAAGGGTATGCGCAACAGCGCGCGCCACACCTGAACCTGAAAGTTGGTACCCCGAACCAGCACCGAGACAGGTGCAGCCCGCCCGGATTCGGTGGCAAATATCCGCCGCAAAGTCTGACGTGCGCCGGCATCGTCGTGCACCAGCTCGGCCTCGGGCCAGTCGTTGCACAGCGCCAGGCGAAAGGCAGTGCCGGGCAGATGATCGTCGAACCAAAGCTGACAGATACCGCGTTCGGTAACTGCCACCCAGGCCGGACCAAAGGGGGTGTCGCCGACGCCATAGGCAATCTGCAGATCGCGCCCCAGCTGCCGATACTGACCGGGGGTTACTCCCTCCAACTGGACGAAATGATCGTGCAGGCGCGATGCGCTGCTCAACCCCAGTTGTTCGCTCACTTCCAGCAGCGGCTGCTGCCCCGACTGCATTTGGGTTTTGGCTGCCTCGAGCGTCAGGCTCTGCAAAAATTTTTTTGGCGTTACCCCGGCCCAGCGGGCAAAGAGTCGCTGAAAGTGGAATGGGCTCAGATGCACCTGCGCAGCCAACTCGTCGAAGCTGGGCTGGCGTCGAAAATTTTCCTGCAGGTAACGAATGGCGCGCTCGATGCGCTGGTAGTCAGTCACTGGCCTGGCATTCCCCGGAATCTGGCTGCCATTCTGGCAGCGCGGCGAGCGGGTATCGAACCGTTTCTTGAGCACCTGCGCTTTGCTAGGGAAGCAGGGCAACCGACTTGATCTGTGCCCACACCTTGCTGCCGGGTCGCAGCATCAACCGCTCGGCCGACTTGCGGGTAATGCGCGCCAACAATAGCGCTTGTCTGACCTGCACCCGCACCAGCACCGAAGGCGCATCGTCCTCCTCGCGCAGCTCCTCCACCTGACCCGGCAGAATATTGAGGATACTGCTGTCCTCGTGATGTCTCAGCGCCAGGCTGACATCGCGCGCCAGAATGCGCACTCGCACCTCGCCGTGGCCGCTGCCCTGCGAGGCAATCCAGAGTTCCCCGCCCGGTGTTTCCAGGCGGTCGAGTTTCCAGCAGGGATCGCGCTGAGCCACACTTCCCTGCCAGACCACACCGGCTTCGTCCTCTAGGCGCAGCGGAAAATCCAGACGCGCCAACATTTCGCCCAAGGGGCCCTCGCCCACGCATTTTCCGTCATCCATGACGATCAGATGATCGGCCAGGCGAGCTACCTCATCGGCGCTGTGGCTAACGTAAATGAGTGGGATTGACAGCTCGCGATGCAGTCGCTCGAGAAAGGGCATGATCTCCGCCTTGCTGCGGCGATCCAGCGAGGCCATGGGTTCGTCCATCAGCAGCAAGTCGGGGCCACTGAGCAGCGCCCGCGCAATCGCCACACGCTGCCTTTCGCCACCCGACAAGGCGCCCGGCATGCGCTCCAGTAACGGCTGGATGGCCAGCATCTGCACCACTTCAGCCTCCGGCATCTGGCCATAGCCAGCCCGCTTGATGGCAAAATCCAGATTCCCCTGTACGCTCAGATGGGGGAATAGCCCGGCATCCTGCACCACATAACCAACGCGGCGGCGGTGGGCAGGCTGGAAGTGATCGGTGGTCTGCCAGCGGTCACCCTTGACCGACAGCTCACCACGAGCGGCAGGTTCGAGCCCGGCAATACAGCGCAACAGACTGGTCTTGCCCGAGCCCGAACGGCCAAAGAGCGCGGTCACGCCCAGGCCAGGAAGTTGCAGGTCGACGTCCAGGGCAAAGTCGCCGCGCTGCAGCTGCTGACGAATGTGCACGGAACCGCTAGTCATCGGGAAACCCCAAAATCCAACGCCGCAGTGCCGCGCGCGCGGCTGTACATGAGCAGCAATACGACAAAGGAAAACAGCAGCAGTACCGCGGACAGGCGATGCGCACCGGCGTACTGCAACGCCTCTACCTGGGTATAGATCTGCACCGAGGCGACTCGCGTCTCACCGGGGATGTTGCCGCCGATCATCAGCACCAGGCCAAACTCACCCAGGGTATGGGCAAAGCCAAGAATACTGGCAGACACCAGGCCGGGGCGCGCCAGTGGCAATACCAAACTCACAAAACGATCCAGTGGGCCCGCTCGCAAGGTCGCAGCAACTTCCAGCTGGGCGGCGGGGATGGCCTGCATGGCGTTTTGAATCGGCTGCACGACAAAGGGCAGCGAATAGAGCACGGATCCCACTACCAATCCCCAGAATGTGAAAGGCAACAGCCCGATACCCAGTGCCTGGGTCAGCTGACCAATTGCGCCGTTCGGGCCCATGGCCAGCAGCAGATAAAAGCCCAGCACCGTTGGCGGCAGCACCAGCGGCAGGGCAACCAGCGCCGACACCGGCGCACGCCACCAACGGCGCGTGCCTGCCAGCCACCAGGCCAGGGGGATACTTATAAGCAGCAGAATTAAGGTGACAACACTGGCCAGTTTCAGTGTGAGCCAGAGTGCTTCCCAATCCGTGGCGGTGAATCCCATGAACTATTCGCTGGCGAGCAGCAGGTAACCGTGTGCCCGGATGATCTCGGCGGCAGCGGGCGAGCGCAGGAACTGCACAAACTCCCAGGCTGCCGGGTTGCCTTCGCCGCGCGCCAGCACCACGGCGTCCTGCAGGATGGGCGCGTAAAAGTCGCGCTGCACTATCCAGAATGAACCCTCTGGCGCGGCGCTATTGCCCACCACCTGTGCCAGCGCTACCAGTCCGATCTGGGCGTTGCCGCTGCTGACGAACTGATAGGCCTGGGAAATGTTCTCGCCCATGACCAGTTTGGGCTGAACTTCCTGATAAATACCCAGCGACTGCAACGTTTCCAGCGCCGCCTTGCCGTAGGGAGCCAGCTCTGGATTGGCAATGGCCAGACGCTGGAAGCGCCCCGCAGTGAGCACGTCCAGATTTTCATCTACCAGATTGGCCTGGCTCGACCAGAGCACCAGCGCACCCACCGCATAGGTAAAGCGGCTGTCGATCAACCCCTGCTGCTGGTCGATAAGCGCATCGACCTTGGCTTGGTCAGCCGAGAGAAACACATCAAAGGGGGCACCATTGAGCACTTGCGCGTAGAGCGCACCGGAGGCACCAAAGGAAGTTCGCACCTGGTGACCGCTGGTCTGCTCGAAGGCAATCTCGAGCAGCGCCATGGGCGCGGCGAAGTTGGAAGCCACAGCAAGGCGTACCTCATCCGCCTGCACCGGCAAGGCCAGCGCAAGGATGGCGCCCAGCCGCCAATGCCGCCCCAAACGCCCCATCTGTGAATGCCCTTCTGTGGGAACCAGAGCACATCATAAGAAAGTTAAGGCGAGAAGAACATTTCCTTGCCACTTTTTAAGCCCCGCGAGGCGCGGGTCAATTCAAAAAGCGGTAAGGCTAGTTCGAAGAGCCGATCGTCGCCAGATCGAAATGCGCCCAGAGCGCGTGCCCGAAGGGATTGAGCCAGTCCGACAGCAGGCTGTTTTCCAGTCCCTTGGCCATACTCATGGTGGCCCACTCGCGCGCCAGGTCGGGATTTTTGATGAAGTCATTGATATGCCAATAGGCCTGATAAAGCTGACCCAGGAAGCTGTGAACCCGCTGCCAGTAATGCGTCTTGATAATCAGGTGAAAATCTTTCGATTCAACACCAGCAAAGGCTTCGCGCAGTTCGGCTGCAGGGATATCGAAATAGCTACCCTGCAGTTCCAGACCTTCGAGAATCTGCTCACCGGTCAGGTAGGTACGCCACCAGCCGCGGAAAAAGGCTGCTTGCAGATTGGCTGGATCGAGCAACTGCTTGAGCTCGACTACCGCTTCGGGATTCCGCTGGGCTTCCTGATCGATCCACTGGCCAAGCTGAAAGTTTTCGTAGGCAGCAGCGGTTTCCGGGTTGGAGAAATTTGAACTGGCGGCCAGTCGCTCATCGACCAGTTCGGCCAGTATCTCTTCCATCTGGGGTGAAGAGGGTTTTTCGCTAAAGGGTTCGACGACATGGCGGCTGGTGACATCAAAGTTGCAGACTTGATCATTGGGGCAGATGCGTCGTCGCCATTCGGCTTCAGTCACCGGCGCGTCAAACAGAACGGGATCAAGCACCAGCTTTTTGCTGTCGCTACCCTTATCCTTTACCACTGCCACCAGCGCAACGTGAAAATTGCGCTCGGCAAACTGGGTTTCCTGCTCGTTCAGACTGGTGTCGAGGCCGGGCTCGGGGAAAGCCGTGTTCTTCATGGCCGGGTCGGCGTAAGCCCAGATCTTTTTCAGCTCGAGATCGTACTCGTTGGCAGCGATCTGGCACATGCGATGTGCCCGGGCCTCACTGTAGGCCAGGCCAACATTCCAATTGAATTGTGAATCCTCGCGGAAGCGACCAAAGAGCTCCATACAAGCCTCTATGGTGATGCCGCTAACGGACGAACTCGCCGGGTTTTCAGTGTTGGGGTTGCTGCGTTTGGTTTTATCCGCAGTCATTTCGCACCCCAACAATCAACACCCGGATCAGATCCGTACAAGCCATTTTTCTACCTCACTAGCTCGATGGTAAGCCAGAGCTTAACAAAAGTAAGCAAAGTAAGGGCAATTCTTTTCTGATATCTATCCCTGAAAATTGAAAGCTCAATGAATTCCTATATTTTTTAATAACTTGTGGCGCATTAATTCGCGACCAGAGGCTAGTTATCATCCCTGGAACGAGGCTACAAAAGTGCACGAAGTCTCCACAAAAAAAGGCGCCTGTCTCCAGGCGCCATTTCCTTTTGGCTGGTTGGCTACGAAATCAGTTCAGATCGAAGCGATCCGCATTCATCACTTTGACCCAGGCCGCGACAAAGTCCTTGACGAACTTGGCCTTGGCATCGTCGGTGGCGTAGACCTCGGCCAGTGCCCGCAGCTGCGAGTTAGAACCAAACACCAGGTCGACGCGGGTGGCCGTCCACTTCAGCTTGCCGGTCTTGCGACTCAGGCCTTCAAATTCCTGCTCGTCCTTCGAGGTCGGCTTCCACACCGTGCCCATGTCCAGCAGATTGACGAAGAAGTCATTGGTCAGGGTGCCGACGCGCTTAGTGAAAACACCGTGCTTGGAACCGCCGGTGTTAGCACCCAGTACGCGCAGTCCGCCGACCAGTGCGGTCATTTCCGGCGCTGTCAGGGTGAGCAACTGGGCCTTGTCCAGCAGCAGTTCCTCAGACGAAACGCTGTAGCGCTTTTTCTGGTAGTTGCGGAAACCATCCGCCACTGGCTCCAGTACGACAAAGGAGTCGACGTCAGTCTGCTGCTGGCTGGCATCGGTGCGTCCCGGGGCAAAGGGCACCTTGACCGGATGTCCTGCCAGCCGGGCGGCCTCTTCGACCGCCGCCGAGCCGCCCAGTACGATCAGGTCGGCCAGGGAAACTTTCTTCTTGCCTGAGCTGGCATTGAACTCCTTCTGAATTCCCTGCAACACCTTCAGCACCTTGGCCAATTTTTTCGGATCGTTCGCTTCCCAATCCCTCTGCGGGGCGAGTCGCACGCGAGCACCGTTGGCACCGCCGCGCCTGTCGGAACCGCGGAAGGTTGAGGCCGAAGCCCAAGCCGCTGCGACCAGTTCGGGCACCCTCAGGCCGGAGGCCAGAATGCTGGCTTTCAGCTCGGCAATATCCTTGCCGCCAATGGGTTTGTGGTCCACAGCGGGGACCGGGTCTTGCCAGATCAGGTCTTCTCTCGGTACCTCGGGACCCAGATAGCGCGACTTCGGCCCCATATCGCGGTGGGTCAGTTTGAACCAGGCGCGCGCAAAGGCGTCGGCAAACTCTTGCGGATGCTTGTGGAAGTGCATGGAGATCTTGCGGTAGGCAGGATCTTCACGCATGGCCATATCGGCCGTGGTCATCATCAGGCCGACGCGCTTGCTCGCGTCCTCCGCATCGGGCGCGCCATCTTTCTTGGCCAGATTTTTCGGGCGCCACTGATTGGCACCGGCAGGGCTCTTAGTCAGCTCCCATTCGTAGCCGAAGAGCACATCGAAGTAGCTCATGTCCCACTTTGTCGGCGTCGGCGTCCAGGCGCCTTCGATGCCGCTGGTGATGGCATCGCGACCCTTGCCACTGCCATGACTACTTATCCAACCCAGACCCATCTCCTGGATCGGTGCGCCTTCGGGCTCCGGACCAACCTTGGTGGTGCTGCCAGCACCATGGGCCTTGCCAAAGGTGTGGCCACCGGCAGTCAGTGCGACCGTTTCATAATCGTCCATGGCCATGCGGGCAAAGGTTTCGCGAATGTCGCGGGCCGAAGCCAACGGATCGGGGTTGCCATCCGGGCCTTCCGGGTTCACATAGATCAAGCCCATCTGCACGGCGGCAAGGGGATCTTCCAGATCGCGCTCGCCCGAGTAACGGCTGTTCTCCTTGTTGCTGGCGGCCAGCCACTCCTTCTCGCTGCCCCAGTAGACATCTTCTTCCGGCTCCCAGATGTCGGCACGGCCGCCGCCGAAACCGAAGGTCTTGAAGCCCATCGATTCCAGTGCACAGTTACCGGCCAGAATCATCAGGTCAGCCCAGGAAATCTGTTTGCCGTATTTTTGTTTAATCGGCCACAGCAGACGGCGGGCCTTGTCCAGGTTGCCGTTATCGGGCCAGGAATTGAGCGGCGCAAAACGCTGCGAGCCTCTGCCGCCGCCCCCGCGACCGTCGCCAATTCGGTAGGTGCCGGCACTGTGCCAGGCCATGCGGATAAAGAGCGGACCGTAGTGGCCATAGTCAGCCGGCCACCAGTCCTGGGAGTCGGTCATAAGTGCGTATAAATCCTTTTTCAGGGCTTTCAGATTGAGCTTCTTGAACTCCTTGGCGTAGTCGAAGGCCTCGCCCATGGGGTCGACCTTGTCTGATTGCTGACTGAGGATTTTCAGATTCAACTGGTTTGGCCACCAGTCTTTATTGGAAGGCGCGCTCTGACCCATCTTGGTCATGGCGCCGTGATGAAAGGGACAGCCGCCTGCGGCAGCCTGATTATTCTTCGTGGTCATTCCTTTTCTCCGGGTGAGGTGTGGCGGCGATGGGCACGACTGCAGCTCTCTATCCGCCGGTTACTTGAAATTGTGACGCGACTATTATGCATTAATTTCATACATTAATCTTTGATTTCTTATTGATTATTACAATTCATTCTATAGCGCCAGTGCTCTGCACAACCGACGCCAAAATCCCAATTGAATTGTGCCGTCCATAAAGATGTCATGGAAGCGTCACAGAGGCGGGCTTTTTCACTAAATTGTCATGTATCTGCCATAGATTGGCGCCCAATACCCCATTCTGGAAACCCAGCTTATGAACCGTATCTTGCTCCTTCTGGTTGCCCTATGCAGCATCTCCGTCGCCCAAGCCCAAAGTGTTACCAGCGCCGGACCCGATCTGGTAATCAACACCAATGGCCGCTTTGTGGTATCGACTGCCGATGGCAAGTCGAGCTTTCGTATCGGTGGACGCCTGATGTACGACTACACCCTGGCCGAGCAGAATGATGTCGTCGACGAGGACGGACTGGACATTCGTCGCGCCCGCCTCTACGCCGAGTTCAAAACCGGCAACTGGGAATACAAGGCCCAGTTCAACATCGGCAATGGCAACGGCGGCACGCCGGAAGATCTCTATATCCGCTACACCGCCCTGCCCGGTGGCTGGACCGCTACCCTGGGGCACCAAAACGAGCCTTTCGGCCTGAACCTGCTGACCAGCTCCAAAGACATCAGCATGCTGGAGCGTGCCGCGGCGACCGAAGCCTATGCCTTTGGTCGCAGCGACGGCCTGCTCTTTACGCGTTCCAGCGGTAACACCACCCTCGCAGCCGGCGTATTTGAAGACGACGCCTCACGCAACACCTTCGCCTTTACCGGGCGCGCCACCCAGGCCTTTAACCTGAGCAATGGCAGTCTCGCGCACATCGGCGCGGCCTATTCGTCGCGCGGCGCGGACGTCACCAATACCGGACTCGAACTCGCCTGGGCTGGCGGCCCCGTGCATCTGCAGGCCGAGCATTTTTGGTCCGACGATGCCGGTGCCGATCTGAGTGGTTACTACCTGCAGGCTGGCTATTTCCTGACCGGCGAAAGCCTGCCCTATAGCCGGGGAATTTTTGGTCGGGTAAAGCCGAATCAGGCAAGTGGCGCCTGGGAAGTCGTGGTGCGCTTTGAATCCGGCGACGGCGATTACGGCGATATCGAACTGGGCACTACCGATGCCACTGCCTTTGGCCTGGGCCTGAACTACTACTTGGGAGAGAACCTGCGCTTCGGTATCAGCTATACCCAGGGCGAGGACAACACCAACAACGACAGCGGCAGCGAGTGGCGTGCCCGCGCCCAATTTGCTTTCTGAGGAAATAAAAAAGGGCCGGAGTTTTTTAGACTCCGGCCCCGGACCAGGCCTGCCTCAGAGCTATGGGGCTATCTCTTCGACAACTGCCGCCTGGGAAACTGCATCGGTCTAATCCGATAGCTCGCTGGACTGCTTCTAATTGAATTGACGAACCGGCATCGCGATTTATTCCCTGCCCGCAAAAAATATTTTTTCTGAGAATATCTCCCAATTTACATACATAGATTTTCTATGTATTGTTCTGCAAGGTATAAATACTTCCTCCGGAAAACCCATGAAATCCAGAGCAATAGAGTTTCTGTTGGCCGGTGCACTGATCGCCCTGGGTCTCGCCCTGGGGTATGGCGGCACGTATTTTGGGCATATCGACGACTCGCCCGGCCTCGGCCTGCTGGGCATTCTGTTGATGCTGGGCTGTATCGCGCTGGGAATAAGAAAGGCCTGGCGCAGTGGCAGAGCCGCCAATGCGAACCCTCTTTCGAGCCACAGCGCACATCACCGGAGAGCCACACATGACTAGCGGACATGACAAGCTCAAAGGGTGGAGCAGCTGGACCTTCGAAGTAAAGGTATGGAAGGTCATTGCCGTACTGGCCATCCTGCCAGTCCTGGCGCTGTGGTTCAGTATCGTGCATCAGAACGACGAAATTCTGGCACTCATCCGCAATGAAGTTCTGACGGACGTAGCCGGCCAACGCACCTGGGCCGGCAGCTTTATCAACACGAACGACAGCACGTTGCGCGACGTGGCGGTAACAGTGGACTTCCTCGACAGCCAGGATCGCACGGTGGGAAAGGCTGAAGCGGAAGCTGGTGAACTACCATTCAGTGAGCAACTGGATCTGCAAGTTGCGCTACCGCCAGACGCAGTGAGGCTGCGCATCTATTCGGTGCAGTGGCGCATGGATCGGACGGCGGCGCTGATGGGGCCTTTCCGCAAGCCCTGGGACTTTGGTTACCTAATGGCGAATCCTGCCAACTATGATCGTTGAGGACGAAATGCCCTATAAGCCGAGCGTTACAAGCGCACCGAAAGCCCTACCATGAATATCAACAAGGACCTGATCGCCGCCTCCGCCACACCCCTGGTGCTGGCCATTCTGGCTGAGAGCGAGAGCTACGGTTACGCCATCATCAAGCGGGTCAAGGAGCTTTCCGGCGACCAGTTGCAGTGGACTGACGGCATGCTCTACCCCGTGCTGCACCGTTTGGAGCGGCAGGGCCACATCGAAGCCAAATGGGGCGAATCGGAAACCGGCCGCAAGCGCAAATACTATCGCCTGACGATTCAGGGCATGGATCAACTCAAGGATCACAAGGCGCAGTGGCAGATCGTCGATCAGGCGCTCAAAGGAATCTGGAAAATGACCCCGCTCGATGGAGCCACATATGCCAATACCTGAACAGCCGTTCAGCCTGGAACAGCAGATTGCCGACTGGCGCAAATACCTGCTGGCGCGCAACGCCATCCATGCCAAAGACGCCGACGAACTGGAAGATCACCTGCGCGATCTGGTGTTTGATCTGATGGGCAAGGGGCTGGATGAAGACGAGGCCTTTCTGGTGGCCACCAAACGCATGGGCGAACTGGACTCGGTGTCGCGCGAGTTCGCCCTGGAGTACAGCGAGCGCGCCTGGAAGCAATGGGTCGTGCCCTCTGCCGGCGGCAAAGCCGCAGGACTTTCCGAAGAGGTACTGGTGGTCTTTGCCCTGGCCTGCTGCGCGGCGCTGGCCATCAAGCTGCCCATACTGTTCGGCATACCCTGGGACGATGATGGCGTCAGCTTTTTTGCGCGCAACCTAAGCCTTTTTGTCTTTCCCTTCCTGGCCATTTATTTCTGCTGGAAGCGACAGCTCACGCCCGACAGCTACTGGAAAATCGGCCTGCCCTTTGTCGCCGGCGCCAGCTTCGCCAACCTCTATCCCTTGCAAACGGATGGATCGACAGAAGTTCTGAGTATTCTGCACCTGCCCATTGCCCTTTGGCTGGTCATTGGCCTGGCCTATACCGGACCACGTTGGCGCAGCGACAGCGGGCGCATGGACTTTGTGCGCTTTACCGGCGAACTGGCCATCTATTACGTACTGATCGCTCTGGGTGGCGGCGTGCTCACGGCACTGACCATCGGCGTGTTCAACGCCATCGGCCTGGATGCGGAATTCATCGCCGGTAACTGGATTATCCCCTGCGGCGCCATGGGTGCCGTCATTGTCGGCAGCTGGCTGGTGGAGGCCAAACAGAGTGTCATCGAAAACATGGCGCCGGTGCTGACGCGCGTGTTCACTCCGCTCTTCGCCCTCATGCTGTTGGCCTTCCTGATCGCCATGCTGTGGACTGGACAGGGCATTAACGTCGAGCGCGATGTGCTGATCGGTTTTGATCTGCTGCTGGTGGTGGTGCTTGGCCTGCTGCTTTATGCCGTGACTGCGCGTGACAGCCAGGCAGCGCCGGACTACTTCGATTGGCTGCAGCTGGTGCTGGTGGTCAGCGCCCTGCTGGTGGATATCTTCGCCCTGGTTGCCATTGCCAGCCGCATCAGCGAATTCGGTTTCAGCCCCAACAAGGTGGCCGCGCTGGGAGAAAATATCATTCTGCTGGTCAACCTGACCTGGTCGGCCCACCTCTATTGGCGGTTTATCCGCGGCCGCGGAAGCTTCGCCGCGTTGGTCAGCTGGCAGATGGCCTACCTGCCGGTTTACTCCCTGTGGGCGGCGCTGGTGGTGATTCTGTTCCCGCCGCTGTTTGGCTTTGCCTAGGCGCCAATAAAAGCAAAATTCCCTAAGG
>JAYQPQ010000002.1:0-72601 GCA_038145405.1 Porticoccaceae bacterium
CAGACCGATGGCCTCGCCGGCTGCCAGGGTGGCGTTGGACCCGCCCCAGGTGCATCCGGAGGAGAGCATGGCTCCGCCGAAAAGCCCTCGCGCGAGTGGGCCAAAGATTTGCTGGGTCACCGAGCCCGCACCGGCCGATTGACCGGTGAGCACGACCTTGTTGGGAGCGCCGCCAAACTCGGCGATGTTGTCGTGAATCCAGCGCAGTGCGGCGTTCTGGTCGAGGTAGGCGTAGTTGCCGGAATGGCCGCCCTGCTCGGCAGTGAGCTCGGGATGGGCGAGGAAGCCGAGCAGACCAACGCGGTAATTGAAGTTCACAAAGATCGCACCCCGCTCGGCGACCACATCGCCGCCGTAGCTGGGCATGCCTGAGGAACCAATGGTGCCGCCACCGCCATAGATAAAGGCGATAACCGGCAGACCGGAAGCGGGCGTGGCATCGGCCGGTGCCCAGATGTTCATAAAGAGGCAGTCTTCGCTGGTGGCCTCTTCGCCGAAATAGTGGTTGATGTTATGCGGGCGCAGTACCTGCATACACTCGGACATCTTGCGGTCGGCGTTGTAAACCCCTTCCCACTGAATGGGCTGGGGCGGCTGCCAGCGCAGGTTCTGCGTCGGTGGTTGGGCAAAGCGCACGCCCAGCCAGGCTTTGACGCCGTTTTCCAATTCGATACCGCGCAATTGACCGCTGTTGGTGGTGACCAGCAATGGGTCGGCGGTAACGGCTTCATCTGTACTGCCACAGGCCTGCAACAGGCCAAGAATGGCAATCGCCGAAAGGGCGGCGAGTCCTCTAGAAATATTCATGCTGTCCTCTCAATACCATAGTGCTTTTGTTTTCAGGCTCGATGGCCTGGCCTTATCCCCCAAAAATTCCAGGGCGGAATGAAATGCTCCGCTAGGCATAGGTGCGTCGCGCAATATGCGAAGTCAGCCACCGGGCGCTTGGGAGAGGTAAGAAGTTTTTCGCTATGGCTCTGGGTTCGGCCATTTTGTCCTTCGCGCTGGTGACCCGCACGAGCCGCCGAGCATAGCGCTCGGGCGCCACAGGCAGCAAGCACAAATTCATAAGGTCTCGCACGAATTCCAGACCGTCTGCGTCCGGTTTTGTGTAGACTCCGGCAAACAGAATTACAAGCCGTGGGGAGGAACCATGTCTACCACCAATCGCGCTCTAGTGGGCGTTCTGGCTATTTCTTGCTTAACCTTCCTGGGCTGCTCGCAAGAGCCACCCGCATCGCCACTGGAAACCATTGGCGCACCGACAACCCTGGATTTTCCTAAGGTTGGCGGCAATCTGGGCAACCAGAGCTATTCCGCGCTGGATCAGATCAATAGAGACAACGTCGCCCAGTTGGGCGGTGCCTGGTTGGTGCGGGTGGAAGACGGCGCCGCCGAGGGCAACAGCCAGGGTACACCCATCGTCGTGGACGGTGTGGTTTATGTGGAGACTGCGCGCGGCAACGTGGTGGCGGTGCATGGTGCCACCGGCGCAACGCTTTGGCGCTACACCTCGACGCGCGGCACCACGCTGCGCCGCGGCCTGGGCTACGGCAACGGCCTACTCTTCACCGCGGCCCAAGGCAACTGGATTATTGCCCTGAACAAGGATACCGGCGAGGTGGTGTGGGAGCGGCAGTACGAAGGCTACGGCAATCTGCTTAAGCCCGCGCTGACCTACTTCGATGGCAAGGTATTTGTCGGCACCAATGACAGCCCGCGCAGTGCCGTTCTAACGCTGGACGCCTCCAATGGCGACCTGCTCTGGCATTTCTGGGGCGTGCCCGGACCCGGCGACATGGGTCACGAGACCTGGGGTGAGGGCAATGCCTGGGAATCCGGCGGTGCTTCGGCCTGGATGGCGCCCGCCATCGACCCCGAGCTCAATCTGGTGTACTGGACCTTTGGGAATGCGCGTGGCGGCGGCGCCAACGACGGCTCCGAACGTCCGGGCACCAATCTCTTTGCCAACTCTTTGGTAGCGCTTGATCTCGATACCGGCGAATACCGCTGGCACTTCCAATCGGTGCATCACGATATCTGGGATATGGACAATGTCATGTCGCCGGTGCTGATTGACGCCGAGATCAACGGCGAGAAGCGCCCGCTGATTGTCTACGGCAGCAAGACCGGCATGCACTACATTCTGGATCGCCGCGACGGTTCTGCCCCACTGGGCATCGAGGAACGTCCCGTGCCCCAGGACGAGCGCCAGCATACCTGGCCGACGCAGCCCTACCCGATTCAGGGCGGTTTTGTGGAGAACTGCGTGGTCGAGCAGCCGCTGGGCACCGAGATTCCTGGCGACCCCAATCGCGCCGTGCCCAATTACCTTACCGGCTGCCTGTTCGACCCCCATTGGGAAGACTTTGTGCTGTCGGTTCCGGGCATCGGCGGCGGCTCCGACACCAACCTCAAGTCCTACAGCCATAGCACCGGCCTGCTCTATTCCGGCACCGGCTTTGTCGCCACCGCCCACCACCGCAGCGAAGGTGGCGTGGGCCATCGCCCGGCCGGTGAATACATGACCGGTGGCGTCGTCGCCGTGGACCCTACCACCAATGAAACCGTGTGGGAAATTCACCTGCCCTATGAGATGACGCATGGCAACGGGGCGCTCTCCACCGCCGGCGATCTGGTCTTTATCGGCCAGCCCGACGGCAACCTGTTGGGACTGGATGCCTACACTGGCGCAGAGCTGTGGCGCTTCCAGACCGGAGCCGCCGTAACCAGCTCGCCCGCCACCTACGAGATCGATGGCGAACAGTACGTGGTGACCCTGTCGGGCGGCACCAGCTTGCCCTTTGGCAACAGCGCGCCGCGCGGCGACTACCTCTGGGCTTACAAGCTGGGCGGCAGCCTGAGCGAAGCCGTCGCTCCGCCGCCGCCCGATCAGCGCCGGCCAGTATCCGGCGGCCCGGTTGCCGGCGACACGGTCAATAACACTGTGATTCTGGCGCGCGCCACCAACCCCCTTACGGGAGAACTGGGCGAAGAGTCCACACAACAGAACGCCATGACGCCAACCCATATGGTGGTTCCGGTGGGCACTACGGTGACCTTTGTGAACCCGGCGGACAATCTCAATGTGCATTGTGCGACCCAGTTTTTTGAAGGCCTGTTTAATCCGCAGCTGGCACCGGGCGAGAGCTTCCAGTACCAGTTCAATGAGCCGGGCGAGTACTTCTTTAACGATTGCTACGGCCCGCGGGCAACTGGCAAGATAGAAGTCGTGGTACCGCTCGAATAAAGCCAATCCATTCCAGAGTGCCCGGCTTGTCCGGGCATTTTTTTCAGAACAGAAGAGTGAGGCAGGGGTATGAACCGAAGAGATTTTCTCATCGCGGCAGCAGCCGCCACATCGGCGGCGCCCATTGCCGCCCAGCAGGCGGCCGGCTCCATGGGCAGTTCCGCTTCCAGCAGTCAGTATCTGCGCTGGACCATGTTTTCACGGCATCTGCAGTGGGTCACCACCCAGGCTTATGCTCGCGAATTTCCTTACGAAACCGGCGTCATGGTGGGTGAGGCAGCAGCCGAAGCCGGCTTTGGCGCCGTCGACCTGACGGTGCGCGGGGGCGGGCACATTGAGCCGGAGGTGGTGCGTACGAATTTGGCGCCCATGCTACGTGGAGTGCGCAGTACCGGGACCCACTGCGATCACATAACCAGCGGTATCCTGAACATGCAGTCTGACTATGTTCGCGAAGTGCTGACAACGGCTGCAGAAAACGGCATCAAGCGTTATCGCTGGGGCACCTTTAGTTACGAGTATTCCGCTGCCGCCTATGGGCCGGGCCTGGTCGCCCAGCTTGACCAGTTCCGACGGGAAACCGCCGAACTGGCCGACTTCAACGCCAGTCTGGGGTTGACCGCTATTTATCACACCTACTCCGGCAACCGGGTTGCTGCTTCGCTCTGGGATCTGATGTATGTGTTGAACGGCCTGGATCCCAATACCGTTGCCATCAACTACGACATCGGCCATATGACCAGCGAAGGCCTGCGCTCCTGGGTCAACGATCTGCGCTACGCCATGCCCTATGTGCGCAGTGCGGGCCTCAAGGACTCCACACTGGTATCGGGCGAAGATGGCCAGGCGCGCTCGCGCTGGATGGCTGCCGGCGCCGGCACGGTCGACTGGGTGGAGTTCTTCCGCCTGCTGCGCGAGGGTGGCTTCAGCGGTCCGGCCGAATCACAGCTGGAATTCGACTACCTGGGCACCAACCTGAACAGCACCTGGTGGAGCGATTCACCCACCTTTACCCTGACGCGCCAGCAAATGATCGATGTCATGAAATCCGAACTGGCCACCTACAGAGCCATGGCCATCGAGGGCGGCTGGGACGCCTCACAACTCATCTAGTCATCGAAGGGGGCGACTATGGATCGCAGACACTTTCTGCTGGCCGGCGCGGCAACCATAGCCGGTCCCAGCCTGGCACAGTTACCTGCCACCCTGCCGCGTTCGTCCAGCCAGTTCGTGCGCTGGACCATGTTTTCGCGCCACTTGCAGTGCCTGACCACCCAGGCCTATGCGCGCGAATTCCCCTACGAAACCGGGGTCATCATCGGCGCAGGCGCGGCGGCTGGTGGATTCAATGCCATTAACCTGACCGTGCGCATCGACGGACACGTCGAACCCGAGCTGGTGACAACCAACCTGGCGCCGATGCTCCAGGGTATTCGCAGCACCGGCACCCACTGCGACCACATCACCACCAACGTACTCAACCTGCAGTCGGCCTATGCCGAGGAGGTGCTCACCACGGCGGCAGAGAACGGCGTGCGCTACTACCGCTGGGGCACTTTTGACTACCAGCGCGATGAAGCCGCCTATGGTCAAGGCTTGCGCAACCAGCTCGACGGCTTCCGCCGCGAAACCGAAGCCCTGGCTGCGTTCAACAGCCGCCTGGGGTTGACCGCGCTCTACCACACCTATTCCGGCAATCGGGTGGGCGCCTCGCTGTGGGATCTGATCTATGTGCTGGAGGGTTTCGACCCAGAGGCCGTAGCCATCAATTTCGATATCGGCCATATGATTTCAGAGGGCGTGCGTTCCTGGATCAACGACCTGCGTTTTGCCATGCCCTACGTGCGCGGCGCCAGCCTGAAAGACGCCACCTATCGGCAGAATGCCGAGGGCGAACTCACGCGCGCCTTTATGGCGGCGGGTGAAGGCGCAGTGGATTGGGTGGAATATTTCCGCCAGTTGCTCGAAGGCGGCTTTAGCGGCCCGGCCGAATCACACCTGGAATTCGACTATCTCGACGGCAACCTGCTCAACACCACCTGGTGGGCAGAGTCGGCCGGCAATATCGTCACGCGCGACCAGCTGATCGGGATTATGCAGTCGGAGCTCGGTGCCTTCCGCAACTATGCCTTGACGGCTGGCTGGCAGGCGTCGCAGCTGCGCTAGGCAACGCAGCCAGATTCATGCATCCATTGCAGCGGCCAGGGATGTCCAGCCGATCATCATGCTCAGGTTAAGGAGAGACCTGCCCACCAAGCTGTGGATTGGCTACGCGCTGGTGGTCATCGGTCTGCTTTTCTACGTTGAACTGGCGGCTCCGGTGCCCTATCCGATCAAGGTGGGACTCAAGATCTGCCTTATGCTGGCACCTGTCCTCTTTATCGACGCGAATTTCTTTCGCGCGCCGCAGTGGAACCGATTCCGTATTGCCCTGAGCCTGGGCCTGATCAGCTTTGTGGTGATCCAGCTAACCTATGTCGTGCTGCAGAAAGTGATCGACCTGCAGCAGATAAGCACGCTGCTGCTGAAGCAGCAAGGCATCACAGCGCCAGCTTTTATCGGAGTGGCGATCTACATCACCTTCGGCAATTCACTACTGGAGGAGTGGTTTTTCCGGGGCTTTCTTACTCACCTGCCCCTTCGCCGACCCTGGCTGTTCTCGTCCTGCCTGTTCGCCTTGTATCACCTGACCATCTTTATCAACTGGTTTTCCTGGTGGGTGGCGCTGATCGCCCTGGTTGGGCTGTTTGTCGGCGGATTGTTGTTTTGTTGGCTCAACGCCGGGGAACGCTCCATCTGGAATTCCTGGGCCATGCACATCGGCGCCGATATCTCCATTGTCATCATTGGCCTGCAGATGTTCGGCTATTTCTAGCCACCCCCTGCTCGGAAAGCTTCCAAACGCAATCAGCCGGGATTTTCCGCGCTGACAAACCAGGTCGAGGAGGGCGCCCAGACGCCGCGTTCCGAGGCATATTGCCCCAGGGTTTCGCGCAAGGCGTCGACGACCTGCGGCCGCAAGCGGATCCCCTCCTCGCCTGCCAATCGGATTATCTCTCCGGCCGGTCCGAGGGCCATGGCGAACTCAATAGCTTCGTCCAGATCACGGCCAATGCAGATGTCGCTGTCGAAGCGCTCGAAGGTGATATTGCGCCAACCGGTCGAGCGTAGCATGTCGCTCCGTGTTAGATATCCTGTGGAATATCGAAGAAATCTACCTCGCCGGTTTCCAGCGAGTATTCGGCGCCGACCACCATCAGGCCATCTTTCTGCACTAGCTGCTCGAGAATGCGCGAGCCCTGCTTCAGGTTGTTAACCGCACCGCGAATGTTGGCGCGCACGGCGTGCTTCACCAGCGCTTCGTGGTCGTGCTTGAGATCGGTTTCGGCCAGGGTGACGACAAAGGGGCGAATACGATCGACGATAGACGGCAGATTTTGCGAACGCATGGGCTGGTCGCTTTCGAGGGATTCGATGGTAGCCAGAATGGCTCCACACATGGAATGTCCCAACACCACCACCAGCCGGGTACCAAAGCGCTCGGCAGCGAACTCCACGCTGCCGATTTGAGAGGGCGCAACGATATTGCCGGCTACGCGAATTACAAAGAGATCGCCCAGTCCCTGGTCGAAGACGATCTCGGCCGGTACGCGCGAGTCGGAACAACCCAGAATGATGGCGGTAGGTTCCTGCGCCACGACCAGCTCGTTGCGGCGGGCGACGCAGTCCTCATCCGAATTTTTCAGACTCTGAACGAAGCGGCGGTTGCCTTCCTGCAAACGTTGCAGCGCCTCTTGGGCAGAAATCATGCTTTCTTCCTCTCGCCGGGTCGGATTGATAGTTTGGCTGCTAGCTTAGCAGCGCAACAAGCTGAAATACCAAAAGAGTCACACAAAGCAGCACACCCAGTCCGGGTGCCGAGGGCAGCCAGGGTACCGACTTCATGCGTCCGGCGCGAACCAGCCGCCACAACGAAAGGTTCACCAGCACGAAAATGAAAAGCACCACCAGGCTGGTCAGCTTGGCCAGAGTAACCAGCGGCAGTGCCAGGGCAAAGACCCAGACCAGCAGCGCGGCAACCAGGGTTGCGAGCCAGGGGGTGCGAGTGCGCGACGAGACCAGAGCAAAGGCGCGCGGCGCGTGCTGACGCAAGGCCATACCGTAAAGCATGCGCGAGGCCATGATGATTTGAATCAGAATGCCGTTGATGACGGCAAAGAGGCTGATCCATACCAGCGCTTGTGCCGCCTGCGGATGCTGCTCGACCAGCAGGTCGCGCAACGGGGCGCCGCTTGCCCCGAGTTGGGCGGGACTGAGGGTCAAAACTGCCACCACAGCCACCAGCAGGTAGAGCAGTGTGGCGCAGCCCATGGCCAGCATGATGGCGACTGGCATGGTGCGTTCAGGCACCCGGACTTCCTCGACGATGTTGACCATGTCTTCAAAGCCGAGGAAGGCGTAGAAAGCCAGCAGCGCACCGGCGGCCACGCCCAGGCCGTGACTCCAGGAGGACAGCACCAGCAGATCGCTCCAGCGATCGGGAATTACGGCAAGACTCTCCCCGGTCAGCAGAATTACGATGAGCAGACCGCCGATCTCAATCAGGGTAATAAGTGCTGCAACCCAGAGGGATTCCGCGATACCCCAGAGGGCGAGAGCAGTCATGGCCCCCACCACCAGACTGATGACCAGTGCATCCGGCAGATCAACCAATACCTGCAGGTAACCGACAAATCCATTGGCCAGCGTTGCCGCCGATACGATGCCGGTCAGGATCACCAGGTGCCCCGTAAAGGCACTTAGCCAGGCCCGCTTCAGGCCCTCGTGCACAAAAAGTGCCGCACCCGAGCTGTGCGGAAAGGCGACCACCAGCTGGCAGTAGCTCAGTGCCGTCACCAGGGCTACCAGCCCAGCCAAAAGAAAGGACAGGGGTGCCGCCATGCCCGCCGCGCCGGCCACCTGGCCTACCAGCACATAAATGCCTGCACCCAGAATGGTTCCCAGTCCATAGAAGGTCAGCAGCGGAAGGCCAATGCGGCGAGCCAGTGTGGCTCGCGGTGTTTCGTTAGGGATTGCCGTCATGGCGATTCGGGAAGCCTGATGCGCGGCATGGTAAAGATCGCAGACCTCTGCTGGTTGATTTCCGGCCGACTGTAACAAACTCTGCGTCTTTGCAGAGCCACCGGACGAACCGCCAGCGAAATGCTCGCAGCTGGGCAAAGAAAAACCCCGCCAGCGGCGGGTTTTTGGTTCAGTGGAGTTTCGCTAAGGCGCCCATTTAATGAACTGGCGGAATTTCTTCTCGCCGATGATCGCCCACTGGTCGGAGCTTTGCTCGGAGCCGGCGGCTCGAACCTTCTGCAAGTGCCGACTCACTACCGACTGCATAATGGGCTCCTCGCCGGGCGAGCAGTCCACCTGCATGATGTGATTGCCGTTATCCAGAGCGCTCTGAAACCGGCGGAACTTGCGGTTGGGAATTTGGGTGCCGATAAATCCGGCTTCCCAGGTAGAAAACCCAATCAACACCAGGGCCAGGAAGATAAAGGGCGCCCAACCGATGTAGTCGTGCAGGCCCATCAGGTAGGCGACGAAGAGGCAAATGCTGGCAAAAATCACACCGAACACAACCCCGATATAGGTGGAATGCATGACATCGGTCTTGAACCAGCTATAGACCTGATTGAGGTTGTGTTGATCAACCTCGTCATCCGCGTTGCTTAGTACATGGATTTGGCCCCTGGAAATGCCACGCTCTTCCAACTCACGCTCCAGTGCCTCGAACTCATCCAGATCATCACTAATATAGAAATACCGCTTCATACGTAGCGCCCCTCTATTTTTTAGTCGTTGGCGGGAATTAGGTTACTCCTGTCTTCCACAGAGTTCTAGAACCCTGCCAAGTCGTCGCCCCAGACACCCGATAGCCAGGGTGATGTGTGCGGTCGCACCACCGTCCCCACATCTCGAAAATTAGCCAACGAACAGCTGCAACTCCATATAATATGCAAGGTTAATTGGTAGTGTGCACTAACAAAATTCATCGCAACGGATGCGCCGGATTCAGCAATTCTATCGGCAGTTGCCTTGCGGCCGTTGCTCCGGCGGGCGCCGGGCGTCTGCCGCCTCGCCCGGAAAAAGCCCGTTAATCGGCTTGGCTCAGGGTGCAACTACTTGATTTGTACAGCGAAATCTGGAGGATATGCACCTCTCAATTCCGCGCCGGCGGCCCGACTGGGTCGTTAACCCGAAATTCGTAGTGTGCAGAGCGACTTGATCTTCGCAAGCCAAGTCGCCTTCCCGCTTTTTTTCCGGCTCCGGCAGAGGATGCAAACCAGGAGATGCATGTGGAAAAGGTTCGAGTTGCCGTCGTCATGGGTTCCCGCTCTGATTGGGACACCATGAAGGCTGCCTGCGAAATGCTGGAGCTGTTTGGCGTGGCCCACGAGGTCGAGGTGGTCTCGGCGCACCGCACACCCAACAAGCTGATGAACTTTGCCAATGCCGCCGCCGGGCGGGGCATCCAGGTGATCATTGCCGGCGCGGGCGGCGCCGCCCATTTGCCGGGCATGATCGCCGCCTGCACCCCGCTCCCAGTGCTGGGAGTTCCCGTTGAAAGCAAGGCCCTGAAAGGGCTCGATAGCCTGCTGTCCATCGCCCAGATGCCGCGCGGGGTGGCTGTCGGCACTCTGGCCATCGGCGCCAGTGGCGCCGCCAATGCCGGATTGCTGGCTACCCAGATACTGGCCCTGTCAGATGCCAAACTGGCCGAACGTGTGGCGGAGTTCCGCCAGCAGCAGACTGATCAGGTGCTGGCCAACCCGGATCCGCGTTTGCCTGCCGCATGAAGCAAGCAGTCCTGCTGCTGGGAGGCGGGCAGCTCGGCCTGATGATGGCGGAAGCCGGTGCCCAACTGGCGCTGCATGTGGATCGCCTCGATCTGGCGCAGGAGCAAATCATTCCGGGCACCTCCGGTCTTCGCCTGCAAACAAGCCTGGCTCAGATACTGCAACAGTACCCGGTCATCAGTGCTGAATTGGAACACTTGCCCGACACGCCCCTGGTGCAGGAACTGATTCGCTCACCCAACTGGGCCAACCCCGCCGCCTTTCAACACACCGCCGACCGCTTTAGCGAAAAAACCTTGCTGGACCGGCTGGGTATAGCCACCGCACCCTGGTGTTTGATTGCCCAGCCCGCCGATTTGCAGCGGGCACTTGCCGACATCGCCGATGAATTGGTGGTGAAGGTGATACGCGGTGGCTATGACGGTCGCGGTCAGTGGATGGTCGACACATCGAGGCTGGATCAGGTGCCCGCTGAATTGATGGGGCAGATCATCGCCGAACAGAAAATTACTTTCCGTCGCGAAGTCTCCCTGGTTGGCGCGCGGTCGCGCGATGGCAAGAAAATCTACCTACCCCTGGTAGAGAACCTGCACGACCAGGGCATTCTGCGATACAGCATCGCCCGCTGCACCAACGACGCCAGCCTGCAGGCGTCGGCCGAAGCCATGCTCGGCGCGATCCTTGACGAGCTCAAGTATATCGGCGTGATGGCGATGGAGTGCTTTGAGACCGACCAGGGTCTGCTGGTCAATGAGTTGGCTCCGCGGGTGCACAACTCCGGGCACTGGAGCCAGCTGGGTGCCGAGCACGACCAGTTTGCCCTGCACCTGCGTGCTCTGGTGGATCTGCCGCTGCCCCGCCAGCAGATTTATCAGCCAACGCTGATGTTGAATCTGATCGGCTGTGAATTCCAGCCCGGCTGGCTGGAGATTACCGGTCTGCAATGTCACTGGTACGGCAAGGAACCACGACCTGGGCGCAAGGTGGGTCATATCAATATCAGTCTGGCCGATGCGGCCATCGCACAGGCCTGCATGACCAGCCTCGACAGCCTGCTCGATGCAACTCATCGGGAGATGCTCGGCCGCGCGCGCCGCCAGCTTTTCTAAGCAGAGAGCTTGCGGTAGTTTTTGGAAAATTGGCCGCTGAGAAATTCCATCTGATCGGCGAGTATGCGCTTGCTGTTCACCAACGCCAGATACTCGGCCAAATTGGGACGATAGGGCAGCGCCAGCAGTTCGAGGCCGCATTCGTCGACACTGCGGTGTCCCTTGTGCTGATTGCAGCGTCGACAGGCCGCCACCACGTTCATCCAACTGTCCTTACCGCCGCGCGATTTGGGCACGATGTGGTCGCGTGTCAGCTGGTGCTCGGCAAAAGGCTTGCCACAGTACATGCAGAAATAGCCGTCGCGTGCGAAGAGCGTGCGGTTGGTCAGGGGATAGGTACTGCGCGGCTTGATCAGCTTGTCGCCGGCACTGGCGATGATGCTAGGCACATCGACCACCGACTGTAGCCCAGTGCGGCGACACCAGCCGCCGCGCACGGTGCGCACCAGATCGCCGATGCTCCAGACCACGGCATCGCGCGAAAAGAGCACCACGGCCTCCTGCCAGTTGAGCCATTCCAGCGGCTGTCCGGAAGCATTGAGTCGAAGGATGCGGGGATCAGACATGGCCGCACTCCGGCCGGATGTGCAATAGCAGACGCAGAGGCGGCGCAGAGAGGCAGAAATCGGCGGCGGGCAGGTTCCTGTGAATGCCTCGGTCGCGGCATCCGTCGGGGAAATTCCTTGATCGGATCAGATAATGGAAAGCCAGGCTCCTCATACCAGGACAGCAAAATTCTAAGTCAACGGCCCGCCCTGTCAACAGGCGCACGCTGCTCATGGCATAGCCGGGGCAATCCGCCTGAATATTTCCATTGACCCTTGCCAACGCCTCGTTTAGGGTTGCGAACTCTCCGAAACCGAGCGGATTTGCCATGGCCGAAAAGCCCAAAACCCTTGATTTTGAAAAGCAATTGAAAGAACTCGAATCACTGGTGTCCAGCCTGGAATCCGGGGAACTGAGTCTCGATCAGGCGCTGCAAGCCTATGAAAAAGGTATCGCGCTAACGCGTGAATGCCAGGCAGCGCTCGAGCAGGCCCAGCAGCGCATTCAGGTGGTCAGTGAGCGCCACGGAGAGATCACCAGCGAGCCGCTCGATACCAGCGAATGAGTGCCCTGCCTGCTTTCAGCGCCGAGGTGTGCCAGCAGGTTGATGCCCGGCTGGATAGCTTTCTTGGTGCCACCCAGCCCGAAACCGAGGGTCTGATAAAGGCTATGCGCTATGCCGTGCTGAATGGTGGCAAGCGCCTGCGCCCGGTGCTGGTGTTTGCCGCTGCAACCACCTGCGGCAAAACCTCGGCAGCCACTCTGAACTGTGCCTGCGCCGTGGAGCTGATCCACGCCTATTCGCTGGTGCACGACGACTTGCCAGCGATGGACAACGACGATCTGCGTCGCGGTCAGCCAACCTTGCATATCGCCTTTGACGAAGCCACTGCCATTCTGGCCGGGGACGCCCTGCAGACGGCTGCATTTGAACTCCTGGCTCAAGCCGACTTTGCTACCCTGGACCAGGCTGGCGCCTGCTTCGAGGAGCTGGCGCGCGCCAGCGGTGCTCAGGGCATGGCCGGCGGCCAATACATCGACCTGCGCGCGGTGGGAACGCAACTGTCCGTGCCGCAACTGGAAACCATGCACCGCCTTAAGACCGGCGCCCTGATCGCTGCCTCGGTGCGCCTCGGCGTCCTAACCGCCGGCCTGGAACGCAGCTCCGCAGCTTTCACCAAGGCCAGCGAATTTGGCAAACTGCTGGGTCTGGCGTTTCAAATCAAGGACGATCTGCTCGATGCCACCGGCACCACCGAAACAATCGGCAAGCGCTCCGGTGCCGATGCCACCCTGAACAAGCCCAATTTTGTCAGCCTGCTCGGAGTTGAGGGTGCACAAACTGAACTCCAGCGCACCAGCCAGCAGGCGCTGGAAATAGCCCATCAACTGGGTAGCGAAGCCAACCTGCTCACCGAGCTGGTGCACTTCGTTGCCAACCGGAAGCTCTAGTTTTTCATGCAGACATTCGATCAGATTCCCTCCACTCGCCCGGAAACGCTACTGCTGGACCGCCTCGAAAGCCCGGCCGATCTGCGTCAATTGAGCGAGGCCGAATTGCCGTTGCTGGCGGATGAACTGCGCGCCTTCCTGCTCTGGGTCGTCGGCCAAACCGGCGGCCACTTCGGCGCCGGGCTGGGTGTAGTCGAGCTGACCATCGCCCTGCATTTTGTCTTTGCCACGCCCGACGACCGCCTGGTCTGGGATGTCGGCCACCAGGCCTATCCGCACAAGATACTCACCAGCCGCCGCGAAGCCATGCTGTCGCTGCGTCAGCGCGGCGGACTGGCCGGGTTCCCCAAGCGTGGCGAAAGCGAATACGACACCTTCGGCGTCGGCCACAGCAGTACCTCGATCAGCGCGGCTCTGGGCATGGCGCTGGCGGCGCGGCAACTGGGCGTTGCGCGCAAGCACGTGGCGGTCATCGGCGATGGCGCCATGACGGCCGGTATGGCCTTCGAGGCACTGAACCACACCGCAGGCAGCGCGGCCGACTTGCTGGTGGTGCTGAATGACAACCGCATGTCGATTTCCGAGAACGTCGGTGCGCTCTCAACCTATTTCTCGCGCATCTGGGCCAGCAAGCTCTACAACCAGATTCGGCGCGAGGGGCAAAAGGTGCTGTCGCGAATTCCGCCGGCATCCGAGTTTGTCCGCCGAACCGAAGAGCACATGAAGGGCATGGTGTCGCCGGGGACTCTGTTTGAGGAAATGGGCTTCAATTACATCGGTCCCATCGACGGCCACAATCTCGAATTGCTGGTCGATACCCTAACCAATTTGCGCACCCTGTCCGAACCGGTGCTGTTGCACGTCATTACGCAGAAGGGTCGCGGCTACGCCCCAGCCGAGGCGGATCCCATCAGCTACCACTCCCTGAGCAAGCTCGAGCCACCCTCCACCGATAGCAACGGCCTGGCCAAACCCAAGGCGCCCAAATATCAGGACGTTTTTGGCGACTGGCTATGCGACATGGCGGCCCAGGATCAGCGTTTGCTCGGTATCACGCCTGCCATGCGCGAAGGCTCCGGCATGGTGGAATTTTCGCGCCGCTTTCCCGAGCGCTACCAGGACGTTGCGATTGCCGAACAGCATGCCGTCACACTGGCAGCCGGCGCCGCTTGCGACGGCCTCAAGCCGGTTGTGGCAATTTACTCCAGCTTTTTGCAGCGCGCCTATGACCAGCTGATCCACGACGTCGCCCTGCAGAACCTGGATGTGCTCTTTGCCCTGGATCGCGCTGGCCTGGTCGGCGAAGACGGGCCGACGCACGCCGGCGCCTTCGATCTGAGCTACCTGCGCTGTATTCCCAATTTGCTGGTGATGGCGCCATCGGACGAAAACGAAACGCGCCGTTTGCTCAGCACCGGATTCCTGCACGCTGGCCCAGCTGCGGTGCGCTACCCGCGTGGTGGCGGCACCGGCGTCGCCATTGAACCCGGGTTGGAACCGCTACCCATCGGCAAGGGCGTTCTGCGCCGCCAAGGCAAGGGACTGGCGCTGCTATGTTTTGGCGTAACGGTGCAGGCCGGCCTGAATGTGGCCGAGCAACTGGACGCCAGCCTGGCCGATATGCGCTTCGTAAAACCGCTCGACACCGAGTTGATCGGTCAGCTGGCCAGTCACCATACCGCCCTGGTCACCATCGAGGAAAACGCGGTAGCCGGCGGCGCCGGCTCAGCGGTCAATGAGTGGCTCGCGAGCCAGGGTATCCAGTTGTCTGTGCTCAACCTGGGCCTGCCCGACTACTTTATCGACCACGGCACCCGCGGCGAGGTGCTGGCCGAAGCTGGCCTGGACGCCGCCTCCCTGCATCAGCGCATTAGCCGCTGGCACAAGCCCGGCTAACCATCCAGTGAGGGTGGCTGGACATGCCCACCCGTTACTTTATGATGATTGCATAGTGCTCAAGGCATTATCGAAGTAGAAGCACTGCAATAAAAATCATTTCTCTTAGAGGGTTTTGCATGTCATCTGCTCTTTTTCTGGTCGCACCCCTGTTGGGGGTGGTCGGCCTTTTCTGTGCCTTTATTCTCTATCGCGTGGTGCTTTCCTACCCGGCCGGCGAAGACAAGATCAAATACATCGGCGACCAGATTCACCTGGGCGCCATGGTCTTCATGCGGGCCGAATACCGCATTCTGACGGTCTTCCTGGCCGTGCTGGTCGCCCTGGCCTGGTGGGCTCTGGGCATGAATACCGCCATTGCGGTCGTGGTCGGGGCGCTGTCTTCATCCATTGCCGGTTGGCTGGGCATGTACGCCGCCACCAAGGCCAATGTGCGTACCGCCACAGCAGCCAGCACCAAGGGTGCCGCCGATGCCCTGGCGGTGGCCTTTTTTGGCGGGTCCATTATGGGGCTGTGCGTGGCCTCGCTCGGCCTAGTCGGCCTGGGCGGCCTTTACTGGTTCCTGGGCGGCAATGCACATTCCCTGGAAGGCTTTGGCGTCGGCGCTTCCTCCGTCGCGCTGTTCTCCCGTGTGGGCGGTGGCATCTTCACCAAGAGCGCCGATGTGGGTGCAGACCTGGTGGGCAAGATTGAAGCCGGCATACCGGAAGACGACCCGCGCAATCCTGGCGTTATCGCCGATAACGTGGGCGACAATGTCGGCGATGTCGCCGGCATGGGTTCCGATATTTTCGAATCCTACTGCGGTTCCATGATTGCCAGTATCGCCATTGCAGCCACCATGATCGGCGCACCGGGCCAGGCGGAAATGATGTTTCTGCCGCTGGCACTGGCCGCCACCGGACTGGTGGCCTCGATCATCATGATCGGCGTAGTGCGTCTGCGTTCTCATGCAGCACCGGCGGCCGCTCTGCGCACCGGCACCCTGGGTGCACCCGTACTCTTTCTTATTGCCGCCTACTTCCTGATTCAGCAGTTCGGCCTGCCGACCAACATCTGGTTTGCCGTACTGTGCGGCGCCGTGGGCGGTATCGCCATCGGCCTGATTACGGAGTACTACACCGGTGGAGCACCGGTGCGCAAAATTGCCAAGTCGGGTGAAACCGGTGCAGCAACGGTGATGATCACTGGTCTCTCCGTCGGCATGCAATCGGTGGTGCTACCGATCTTTTCCATCGCAGCCATCATCTATGTCTCCTCGGAGCTTGCTGGTCTTTACGGCGTGGGCATTGCTGCAGTTGGCATGCTGTCTACCGTAGGTATCACCATGGCCATTGATGCCTACGGCCCGGTGGCCGACAACGCCGGCGGCATTGCCGAGATGGGCGGCATGGGCAAGGCCACGCGCGAGATTACCGACTCGCTGGATGAGCTGGGCAATACGACGGCTGCCATCGGCAAGGGCTTTGCCATCGGTGCCGCCGCTCTGGCTGCCTTGGCCATCATTGCGGCCTTTACCTCAACCGTAGCTCTGCACCAGCCGGAATTTGAGCTGCTGCTGTCCAACCCCCTGGTGCTGGTAGGTCTGTTTGTCGGTGGGACCATTCCCTTCCTGATTGCCTCCATCACAATGAACGCCGTGGGTGAGGCCGCCTTCGACATGATCAATGAGATTCGCCGCCAGTTTCGCGAAATCCCTGGCTTGCTGGAGGGCACGGCGACGCCGGATACGGCCCGCTGCGTGGACATTTCCACCAAGGCAGCCCTGAAACGCATGATTCTGCCAGGGGTGATTGCGGTCGCTGCGCCGCCTGTCATGGGCTTCACCCTGGGTGCCGAGGCGCTGGGTGGCATGCTGGGCGGCGCGCTGCTCGGCTGCGTGCTGATGGCGCTGATGATGGCGAACGCTGGTGGGGCCTGGGATAACGCCAAGAAGTTTGTCGAAAAGGGCAATTATGGCGGCAAGGGCACACCGACCCACGCGGCGGTGGTGGTGGGCGATACCGTGGGCGATCCCTTCAAGGATACTTCCGGACCTTCCATGAACATCCTGATCAATGTGATGGCCATTGTCAGTCTGGTGATTGCACCCCTGCTCTAGTCTTCGCACCGGCACAAAAAAGGCACCCTCGGGTGCCTTTTTTCTTTTCCTCTGCTGTCCTCTAGCGACTGATGTCCTGATCCATATCCAGGGCCGGCGATTCCGCTAACGGATGACCGATCACCTTCGCTGGAACACCCGCTACGGTGGTGTGCGGTGCCACGGGTTCGAGGACCAGGCTGCCGGCGCCAACCTTGGCACCCTCGCCGACTTCGATGTTGCCGAGAATCTTGGCCCCTGCACCGATCAGCACGCCGCGACGAATCTTGGGATGGCGATCGCCGCATTCCTTGCCCGTGCCTCCCAGGGTGACGCCGTGCAGCATGGAAACGTCGTCCTCGACCACGGCAGTCTCTCCGATCACCACGCCGGTGGCGTGATCGATCATGACACCCTTACCAATTTTGGCCGCCGGATGGATATCCACATCGTAGACCTGCGAAGCGCGCGCCTGCAGATAGAGGGCGAGGGCGGTACGGCCCTGCTGCCACAACCAGTTGGCAAATCGATATACCTGCAGGGCGTGATAGCCCTTGAAGTAAAGAAAGGCCGTCAGGTAACCCAGAGTCGCCGGATCGCGGTCCACGTGGGCCTGCAGATCCCGCATGGCGGCATCCAGAATACCGGGCTGGCTGCGGCTGGCCTCGGCAAAAGCCTGGTTGATCAGATCGGCGGGGACCTGCGAGGTCGCCAGCTGCGCACTGAGAACGCAGCGCACTGAGGCACCAAAATCCGTGTGACGGGTCACACAGCCGGTAATGTAGTTGGCCAGTGCGGGTTCATCAGCCGCGACCTGTTGGGCTTCGCGAAAAAGCTGATCCCAAATGCCGTCCAGTTGTTCAGCCGGGAGTGCCATGGTTGACCCCGATGTCGAAAGCAGGCGCTATGTTAGGGGATTTGGATATAGCGCTCAAAAATTTCATCGAGATGGTCGAGAATCAGCGGCTTCAGCGCGATCTCAACCGATGCCAATACCGACCGCAGCTGGGCCGGCGAAATTTGCGCGGCAAAGCGGTCGGCCAAGGGCCGGTAACTGATATGCCAGGGCTCCGGCGCAATGCCGCCCCGATCGGCCTGATAGGGCTGAAAAAAGTCAAAGTGCTGCAGATGGCGGTCCATCCATTGGGCCAAAGCGGCAAAGGGTCCGCCGGGCAGATACTCTGCCGTATCCAGCTGCGGTCGCTCGCCCTCGGCCAAGCCGCGCACATCATACACATCCATGTCGGTACCCCAGTGATGCCGCGATGCACCGGGCAGCGCCGACCAGCGCAGAATGGCGTGCAGCAGCTCCGCTTCGCTCAGCTGCCCGATGTCCAATGGCCGGCCCTGGGCATCCAGCAACGGGCGGGCGCCGCTGGCTTTGGCGTTCCAGATCATCAATTGGCGTTCAAAGCTGCGGAAGGCGCTGGCCAGGGCCAGCTCGTGGCCCTGCTCGCGGGCAGCGTCCCGCAATCGCTGCACCTGCGGTGCCACTTCGACATGCAGTTGACCGGCAAATTCGCCCTGGGCAGCCAGGTGCTCGGTGGACTGCCCACACAGCAGCGAGGTACTGATCGGCATCTTGGAACCCTCCTCCCGCTGAAGAGCTTTGCTAGAATGGCCCGCTTTTAGGGACGGGGTTTATGGCGCTGGCACTTTTCGACCTGGACAACACCCTGATTGGCGGTGACAGCGACCATGCCTGGGGTGAATTCCTGGCTACCCAGAGCGCTGTCGATGCGCACCAGTATCATCGCCAAAACCAGCTGTTTTTTGAAGATTACCTCGCTGGTCGGCTGGATATCAACGCCTATCTGCGCTTCGCCCTGCAACCGCTCGCTCGCATCGAACCGTCCGAGTTGCTGCGCCTGCGCGACAAATTCATGCGCGAAGTGATCAGCGAATTCGAACTGCCCAAGGCTCGTCATCTGGTGCGCCAGCACCTGGCCGAGGGGCACTGCTGTGTCGTCATCACTTCCACCAACCGCTTTGTGGCCGAACCGGTCGCGCGCGCCCTGGGCATAGAGCACGTCATTTGCAGCGAGCCCGAAATCAAGGACGGGCGCTACACCGGCGACTATGTCGGTGTGCCCTGTTACCGCGAAGGCAAGATCAGCTGTCTGGCCGACTGGCTCGAAGGTCGCTCAGAAACACTTGAACACAGCTGGTTCTACTCGGATTCCCACAACGACCTGCCGCTGCTGCAGCAAGTGAGCTATCCGGTGGCCGTCGATCCGGACGACCGTCTGCGCGAAGTCGCCGAGGAAGTGGGCTGGCGCATCATTTCCCTGCGCGACTAGGAACGTCCCAGCACGGCGGCCATACTCGCTGCCAAGCGATCCATCTGTTCTGCCCTCGCCCCCGCCAGATTAATGCGGCTGGACTCAAGCATGTAGATGCCAAAATCGCGACGCAAGGTGCGCACCTGCTCCAACTCCAACCCCAGCAAGGAAAACATGCCCTGCTGACCGGCGATGGAATCAAAGCGGCTATTGCCCAGGTGACGTGTCAGCGCGCTGGCCATCAGCCGACGCAGATCGGCTATACGCAGGCGCATCTGCTCCAATTCGGCAAGCCAGGATTGGCGCAATTGCTGATCAGACAGCACTTCGGCAACCAACCAGGCACCGTGCGCGGGCGGCATGGAATAGACCACGCGGCTGATGCTCATGAGGTTGCTCAGCGTGGCACGCGACTGTTCGGCATTACGCGAAATGCTGATCAGCGCGCCGGCGCGATCGCGATACAATCCAAAATTCTTCGATGCCGAGTAGGCCAACAACATTTCCGGAACCCGTTCGGCCATCATGCGAAAGCCCAGCGCGTCCTCCTCAAAGCCTGCACCCATGCCGTGATAGGCGGCATCGACAAAGGGCAGCAGATCGCGCTCCAGCACCAAATCGATCACTTCGCGCCACTGATCCAGACTGAGGTCGGCGCCGGTGGGGTTGTGGCAGCTGCCATGCAGCAGCAGGATATCGCCGGCCGGAATCTGTCGAATCTGCTCGCACATGGCGGCAAAGTCGAGTCTGGACCGGCGGCGATCGTAGTAGGCGTAGGTTTGCAGCTGCAGGCCGGCAGCCTTGAGCAGCGGTATGTGATTGCCCCAGGTGGGGTCGCTCACCCAGATGCGGGCGTCCTGCCGAATCGACTTCAACAGCTCGGCGGCGATACGCAGGGCAGCCGACCCGCCGGTGGTTTGAATGGTGCCGACGCGCTGGTCATGCAGGCTGGGATGCGATTCGCCTAGCGCCAGACCGGTGACCAGCGCATTAAAACGCGTGTCGCCGACAACACCCAGGTAGGCCTTGGTGGATTCCTGCTCCAACAGGCGTCGCTCGGCCAGTTTGACCGCTTGCATAATGGGCGTGTGGCCGGCTTCATCGCAGTACACCCCAACGCTCAGATCAATCTTGTCGGCACGCGTATCGGCGCGAGCGTCCTGCATCATCTGCAGAATGGGATCGCCGGGTTGAACGGGCAGGTTTTCAAACATGGAGCTGTCCTGAACTAAGGTGCGTCAAGGTCTTCAAAGGCCGTCGAATGCAATCGGGCATAGGCGCCATTCTTGGCCAGCAATTCCTTGTGGGTGCCGGCCTCGATAATCAGACCCTTCTCCATCACCAGAATCAGGTCGGCACGCTCAATGGTAGAGAGCCGATGCGCAATGACCAGGGTGGTGCGATCGCGCATGACCACTTCCATGGCCTGTTGAATGTGACGCTCCGACTCGGTATCCAGGGCGGCAGTGGCCTCATCCAGTATCAGGATGGGAGCGTCGCGCAAAATAGCACGGGCAATGGCCAGGCGTTGGCGCTGGCCACCGGACAGCAATACGCCGTTTTCACCCACCAGGGTGTCGTAGCCCTGCGGCATTGCTTCGATAAAATCGTGGGCGTGAGCGGCTCGGGCTGCGGCGATAACCGCCTCGCGTGTTGCACCCTCCGTCGCGCCATAGGCCATGTTGTTGTGCACGCTGTCGTTAAACAGGACGACATCCTGCGACACCATGGCGAACTGCGCGCGAAGGTTGGCCAGGCGATAGGCTTCGATGGGCTGACCGTCGAGAGAAATGCCGCCGCTATAGCCGCCATAAAAACGCGGCAGCAGATTGACCAGTGTAGACTTGCCGCTGCCGGATCGACCCACCAGCGCCACCATCTTGCCCTGCTCAATTTTAAGGTCGATGCCCTTGAGAGCTGGTTCGGACGCGCCGGGGTAGGTAAAGCGCAGCTGGCAAAATTCGAGTTCGCCGCGCACGCGCTTGACCTGCAGTTGACCCTCATCCGGTTCGCTGGGTGCATCCAGCATTTCAAAGATGGATTCGGCCGCTGCCACGCCCTTCTGAATTTGCCCATGCACCTCGCTAATCGAGCGCAACGATTTGGGTAACAGCGCTGCGGCGGTGAGGTAGGCAATCAGCACACCGGCCTCATAGTCTTCGCGCATGGTCAGCACCGCATACATGACTACCGACATGGCGGAAATCACCAGGAACTGCATGACCGGTGAGTTCAGGGCGTTGGTAAACTCAAACTTGAGGGCCTGACGCAGGTTTTCCTTGCTGGCCTGCATGAAGCGCTGGATCTCGCGCGATTCGCCGCCGTGAATACGCACAACGCGGTAGCCGGTGACGGTCTCCGAGGTGACTCGTGCGATGTCGCCCATGGCATTCTGAATGCGGCTACTGAGACGACGCATGCGGCGACCCACCCAGTTCACCAGAAAGCCGATCGCCGGTCCGATGCAAACAAAGATCAGGGTGAGCTTCCAGTTGTTGTAAAGCAGGTAGGCAAACAGGGCGATCACCGTCATGCCCTCGCGAAACAGCACGGTGATGGCTTTGGTGGCAGCGTTGGTCACCATGTTCACATTAAAGGTGATTTTCGATACCAGATGCCCGGTATTCTGCCGATCGTAGTAGCTCGAGGGCAGCAACAGCATGTGGTTGAACAAGGCGCAACGCAGGTCGTGCACCACCCCCTGGCCGACAAAGCTGATGAAATAGGTGCCGCCAAAACTGCCGAGTCCGCGCACCATAGCAATGACGACGCCGGCCAGGGGAACCTGATAAACCAGGTTTTGCGGTCCCCCCTGCAGGGCCTCGACAAAGTATTGCATCAGAGCAGCGAAGGCGGGCTGGGACAAGGCAAAGAGCAGGTTGCCACCGATGCTGAGGGCGAACAGTCCGCTGTAGGGTTTGACGTAGGTCAGCAGACGCCGATAGGGGCTGGCTGGTTTCATTACCCGGCTTCCTGAGCGTCGAGCAAATGGGGGGTCACGCGGAAAACCTCTTCAATGGTGGTATCGCCGCGGGCGACTTTCAGTGCGCCCGCATAGCGCAGATGGTGCCAGCCGCTGCGTACGGCCTCGCTGCGCGCGGCGTCCAAATCGCTTTGATCCTGGATCTGGTTGCGCTGGCGATCGGGAATCAGAAGCTCATAGATGCCCTGGCGGCCCCGATAGCCGGTGTTGCGGCACTCCAGGCAACCTCCAGCCGCATAAAGCTGTGCCTGCATCGGCAAAGCGTCGCCAACCAGCGAGCACCAGGCGCCGGCCTCTGCCGGTACCTGCCGACGACAGGCGGTACAAAGCCGGCGAACCAGGCGCACCTTGCGTCGGGTCATCTGTTCGATACTGCTGACCCAGTCGGTGCGATCCGGCCTGGCCGTCGCAATCACAATGGCTTTGGCTGTGCTCTCCACACAGAGAATCTGATGGCTCTTGGCAAAGCCAAAGCTCATCACTGCGGTGGTTTTCTCGACGTCGATGGACAGCGGATTAATACTGACAAAGGGAATCGCCAGACGCTCGGCGAGCCATTGGGTGAGCAGGCCTGAACTGAGGCGTCGACTTGGTTGGCGGCGATCGACCAAATCCATGCGACTGAGCGCCAGGATGGGATGCTGTTGGGTCGATCCGCCCTGAGCGCGGCGAGCATCTGCCTGGTCGATAATGCCTTCCTCAACCAGGTCACGTACCAGGGAACCCAGCGCAATCTTGGTAGTGGTGGATGCCGTCACTCAGGAGCCTTTTTGGTGTAGGCTGGCATTGTACCCCCTCGATAAAAATACTGGCTATCTGAGCCCATGCCGAAACGACTACCACCGCTCGACCAGATGCTCGACCGCCTGATTGCCCACCCCTCGGTCAGTTCGACTCAGAAGGAGCTGGATAGCGGCAACCGCGCGGTCATCGATGAACTCGCCAATTGGCTTGGCGATCTGGGATTTCGTATCGATATCCATCCGCTTTGCGCCGATGGTCAGAAGGCGAATCTGGTAGCGCGTCTTAGTCAGGGCGAAGGCGGGCTGATTTTTTCCGGCCATACCGATACGGTTCCCTGCGACGAAAACCTCTGGCAGTCCGACCCCTTCCGTGCCACCCGCACGGACGCCGGGTTCCGTGGCCTGGGTGCCACGGATATGAAGGGCTTTTTCGCCGTCGTGCTGGAGGCGCTGCAGGATATTCCGCTACATCAGTTACAGCAGCCGCTAACCCTGGTGGCTACGGCAGATGAGGAGTCCAGCTTTGCCGGTGCCAAGGCGCTGGGCGATCTGGATTTGCCGCGCCAGGCTGGCGTCATTATTGGTGAGCCGACCGATATGCGGCCGGTTAATCTGCACAAGGGCATCATGATGGAAGCTATCCGGGTCACCGGAGTGGCCGGTCACTCTTCCGATCCAAGCCTGGGCATCAATGCACTTGAGGTCATGGGGGAGGTGCTTGGAGAACTGCTGGCCTTTCGTCAGCAGCTGCAGTCGACCTACCGCCACGAAGGCTTCAGCCTGCCTATGCCGACACTGAACCCGGGTTGCATTCACGGCGGCGACAACCCCAACCGCATTTGCAGCAAATGTGAAATCCAGTTTGATCTGCGCCTGATTCCGGGAATGCAGCCAGGGGAACTGCAGCAGGCTATCGATGAACGGCTGCTGCCGATTGCCAAGCGCTGGCAGGTTCCCATCGAGCGTCGCAGCCTGCTCGATCCCGTGCACGCCTTTGAACAGCCCCCTGAATCCGAACTGGTACGTCAGCTATCGGCGCTCACCGGCCAAGCTCCGCGCGCGGTAGCCTTCGCCACCGAGGCGCCCTTTTACCAGCAGCTCGGCCTGGACACCCTAATCCTGGGTCCCGGTTCCATCAGCCAGGCGCACCAAGCCAATGAGATGATCTCGCTCGAGCAGATAGAACAGGGCAAAGATATTTATCAGAAAATCATCAGAAAGTTCTGTTTTTAGCTTAGATAACTCGCATTATTCTCTTTTAATAAACACTTTGTTTTATTAAAATGCGCATCTCTCCCCGGGAGCGCACCATGGATCACTATCTGGCTCAACTGGAAAATTGGCGCAAGGCACAGAGCGGCAAGAAGGCCCGCAAGGTGTATATGGCCGAACAGCTGGGCTTACCCAGCGTTACCAACTACACCAATTGGCTGCGTCGAGGCAGCTTGCCGAAGGCCTACATCGATAAGGCGCGTACCTTTCTCGAGCAGCAGGCTAGTGGTCAGTTTGCCTTCAGCACCCTGGACTCCGGCTTTATCAGCCGGTTTCGCCATGCCGCGCCCTACATTCAGGCACACCGGGATCGGGTGGTGGTGGTGGCCATGCCAGGCGACGCCTTCGATTCCCCGGTTTTCGATCATCTGATTCACGATCTCGCTCTGCTCGCCTGTCTAGGAATCAAGCTGGTGATTGTGCACGGCGCGCGCGCGCAAATTGACGCCAGCCTCGAGCGGGCCGGCCTGGTGACTCGCATTGTCGAACAGATTCGCGTCACCGAGGATGATCAACTTCCCTTGGTGGTGCAGTCGATTAACGATCTGACCACACGTCTGCTGTCTGCCTTCAGCACCGGCCTGCCAAATACGCCGCGCTTTGGTGTTCAGCTGTCAGTGATGAGCGGCAATTTCGTTGTTGCCCGCCCCATGGGCGTTCGACATGGCGTCGATTTTCAGCACACCGGCGTCGTGCGGCAGATCCAAGCGGATCGCATCCGCTCCGCCATCGACAACGGCAATATTGTTATCGTGCCTTCCCTTGGTTACTCGCTGACCGGCGAGCTGTTCAATCTGGGTATTCAGGATCTGGTGTCTGAGATCGCTATGACGCTCCGCGCTGACAAGCTCATTTGTTTAACCACGGCACGGGTGATTGGGCAACTCGAATTGGGCGCCGGCACGGTGATAGATGCCGGCGAACTCGAGCGCATCATGAATCACCTGGAGGAGCCTGCAGCACTGCTGCAGTCGATCACTCCCAAGGTGCTGGGCAGCGGTTGCCGCTGCCACCTGATTGATTTCAATTCGGATGGCGCATTGCTGCAGGAGCTGTTCACACCCGAGGGCCAGGGCGTGATGGTAGTGGACGAGGACTATCAGAAATTGCGCAAGGCCAACATTGAAGATATCGGTGGCATTCTGGACTTGATTCGCCCGCTGGAGGATCGCGGCGTGCTGGTCAAGCGCTCACGCGACCTGATCGAGCGCCACATCGACTATTATATGGTGATCGAGTGCGATGCCATGATCGTGGCCTGTGGCGCCATGATTCCCTATAGCACGCATACTGCAGAACTGGCCTGCATCGCCACGCATCCTGGATTCAGCAACCAGGGCCTGGGCCGTCGGCTGGTAGACGCGCTGGTAAGCATGGCGCGCAAGGGAGGCATGAAACGCGTCTTTACTCTCACCACCGAGGGCGAGCACTGGTTTATTGAGCGCAGCTTTCGCGAAGCCAGTCTGTACGATCTGCCCGACGAGAAAAAGCAGGCCTACAACTACCAGCGCAACTCCAAGGTGCTGATTCGCGAAATCTGAGCCGGGCCTGGCCCGGCTAAGTAGCCGGCTATGCAGTTATCTCAAAGCGAAACTGCTCCTGGTGCCGGGTTTCGACTGGCTGCCCGTTGACTCGACGTGGCTGATATTTGAGCCGTGCCGCAGCGCGCTCGGTGGCGCTGGCGAAGATCCGGTTAGAGCAGGCTTCGACTACGATGTCGCGGGTGGTGCCAGCTGTGGTCACGATAAAGCTCACCGTGCAGTAACCTTCCAGCCCTCGCTCCAAGGCGGAAGGCGGGTATTCCGGCTGTACCGCAACGATCATCAGCAGATTGCCATCGCCGGCGCCATTAATCACGGGATCAACCGGATCTACTGGCTCCGGACCAATCGGTTCGAGGTAACCGCCAGGTTCTTTCGGTTCAGTGAAGGTGGGGCGCGTCGGCGGAGGCAGCACCGGTTCCGGAGTTTGGAGTTCCTCGTCCAGCGGCGGCGGTAGGGGCGGGGAATCCTGCCAAATATCTACCATGCTAAAGGTTTCTATCGGATCCGGTTCACCCAGGTCTACGCTGATCATGGCGTTCAACCCCAGAAACAGCAGGAATACGACTAGACTGGCGAGCGTTGCGGCGGGGAAATAGGGAAAATCAACTCTCGGTTTGAAACTCCTGCTTGTCATGCTTCTACCCTCCTTAGTTGTCCGGAGCGAAATGCCTAGCGCCACTCAGTCGGCGGACAAGCTGCGTTGCATACCCGGTCGGTGCTTTTACCTCAAAGTCACTGCTGAGGAGCAGAGCGCCTTGATTCAAGCTACGCCTCTGCCCTCCTGCTGTCCCAATTGTTAATTTATATTAAGCGCCTACTTTCCCGACTATCGTAGCGTCAGCCTGGCGATGCCAGAAATGGGCAGCGACTTTGGCCAGGCCACAAAAAAAGGCCGGTCGGTGACCGGCCTTTTTGCGTCCAGCTAATTTGGTCTAGCCGTTGATATCCCGGCGAATCGCATCGATATCAATACCGGAGGCGCGCAATTGACGCTCGCGCGCCGCTTCGCTTTCCGTGTAGCGAATCCAGGTGCGTGCGTACTCGATGCTGTCGGCATCGCGCACGGCACGGAACAAGCGCAGGGCTTCATCGTAACGATACATGTAAAGCAGGGAGATGCCGGCTTGCAGACGCACTGCATCGGGCTCTTCCAAACCGCCCTTTTCCAGAGCTTCCATTGCCGCTTCGTAGCCTTCCCCGTAGCGCTCCATGGAGTTATAGATATTGGCCAGACGGGCAAAAGACTCGCCGTTTTCTGCCAGCTGAGCTGCACGCTCCATCCAGGTTAGTGCCTTATTGAAGTCATGCGCGGTGTAATAAGCCTGGCCGATGATTTGAAAATTCTTTTCATTCTCTTCGATCAGGCCGTCTTCCATGCCCTTGATGATGACTTCTGCACCCTGTACAGGGGCACCTTTGGACATATACATAAAGCCCAGGCCCAGTGCCTGACTCTCTGAGGTCAAGCCACCTTGCAGCCAGGCCAGGTCATAAGCGGCCATTTGCTGGTCGATCTGCTCGAGTTCGGCGTACATACCACCCAGTTCTCGCCAGTAGCGGACATTGGGATAATAAACAATCAGCTTTTTGAGAATCTCAATAACCTTGGGAAAGTTATTGCGGGTGTAGTAGATGGTGCGCTGAATGGCGTACCAGTTCTCCTGACCGATTTCACCGATATCCTCGCGCATGGTGATGGCGCGCTCGATATAGCTCAATGAATTGTCGAAGTCTTCCAGGCTGTAGTAGATGGTTCCGATCAGCGCATAGTCATTGGCGCCGATAATGGTCTGGTAGGACATCCACTCGAGATAGAGGTCCAGTGCCTGCTGGTACTCCTCGTCAATCATGTGCAACTGGGCCAGCGTCTTGATGGTACGAACCACCAGTGGCGCGTTGGCCTCAGGCTCGTCGATCACGCGACGGTAATAGCCTTTGGCCTGTTGATTATCTTCCAACAAGTAGTAGATAAAACCGTAAAGATTATAGACCTCAGCCTTTTCGTGGCTGGGCAGACGATCCACGTTGACCTTGCGAATTTCAACCAGCGCTGCTTGCGGATTGGGTTCCGGTACCGGCCCACCCTCCACTTCGGGTTCTGGCGCCAGGAAAGCGCGTACCGGATCCAGTGCTCTTGCCGTGGTCGGGCTCAAGGCACGAACGCGGGCGGTTTCGACATCTTCAAAGCGGCGCTCTTCTTCCTGAGCCTGCAAGGGCAGACTCGTTACCGCCGAGATAGCCATCAGGGCGGCTACGAAGGTAGCCTGTAGCTTAAAGTTAATGCCCATATCTCCCTCTAACTCCTCATCAACTGACGCGCAAAAACCTTAGCGCTCGTCAGCCATCTCAAAGGTGAATTTATACTGGTGCGCGACCTCGACGGGCCGGCCGTCGATGATACGCGGGCGATACTTGAGTTTTTCGGCAGCCCGGATACTGTCACGCAGGAACACCGAGTTGGTGCATTCCACTTCGACGATGTCAGCGGTGGTACCGGCGGTGGTAATGGTAAAGCCCACCACGCAGTAACCCTCCAGGCCACGCTCGGCAGCGCGCGCCGGGTAATTGGGCTGAATCGCCACCAGCGGAATAATATCGCCATCGCTAAATGCGGTGCCAATGTTGATTTCCACACTGGTATCGGCACGTGCCACAGAAATATTGACCGAATCCATGCTGGCATCCAGCTCCATGGTGATATCCGGAATTTCCGGCTGTTCTTCCGGCTCTTCAATTTCCTCGACCTGGCGCTCCTTGACCTGGTCTTCAATCACCTCATCTTCCTGCCAGATATCACCGATGTTGATACGCTCGGTTTCCTCCGGTTCTTGCAGATCGGCATTGATCAACGCCTGCATCAGAAACAGGAGGAAAAAGGTCACCACCACCGCCAACAGGGCGGAGGGGATCAGCAAAAGGTAGCCAGGCTGGCCTGAACCATTGAGCTTCATTATCAACCCTCCTCTGCAGAAATTTGCACGAGTTCAACGCCCACATCCTTGGCTGCATCTGCTACGGCTGCAATCTGGCGCACCTGGGCATCCTGGTCGGCTTGAATGACCAGTGCACCCTTAGGGTTATCTGCATAAAGCGCGGCGATGCTCGTGCGCAGGAAGCGGGGGTCAATCTGCTCGCGGTTGATCCAGATATTGCTGTTGGCGTCGATAGCTACCAGCATGCTGGGCTTCAAGTCCTCAGCGTTACCCGCCAGCGGCTTAAGCACGTCGGTTCCCGGCAGCTTAATAAAGGTCGCCGTCACGATAAAGAAAATCAGCATGATAAAGACCACGTCCAACATGGGCGTCAGGTCGATTTGCTGTTCTTCGGGTGAACTGGTTTGCCTTCTCTGTCTCATATTCGTTTGACCTCAAAGTCGCCCTAATGATCCATGGTCATATGATCTTCGAGCAGTGCAGTTTCCTTGTCGGCGATACGGTTCAGGTAGGTGTCGGCAAAAACGCCGGCGATGGCTACCACCATGCCCGACAGTGTCGGGATGGTAGCGCGGAACACACCGCCAGCCATTTGGCGGGCGTCGCCGCCACCGGTGATGGCCATGACCTCAAATACGGAGATCATGCCTGTTACCGTACCCAACAAACCGAAAAGGGGAGCTACAGCCACCATGGTTTTGACCATGGGCAGACTCGCGCGCACCTTTTCACTGGCTTCGGAAATCAACTTCTCACGGACCTTGTGAGCGAACCAGGAGGTGCGCTCGGCGCGCGTCTCCCAGATAGAAATGGCAAGGTTCACGTCAGCTTGCACGCCGCCGCCCTTGTAGTACCAAATGCGCTCGACAATCAGCGTCCACATGGCAAAGGCCAGGCCAGCGATGGCCCAGAGCACCGGGCCACCCATTTCCATGTAGCGTGAAATCGCTTCAAGCGAATCGTAGAACCACAACATGGTTACTTGGCCTCAGCCCGCTCCGCCACGATACCTGCCGACTGCTCATCCAGAATATGGATGATGCGCATGGCGCGGCTATTGAGCAGCGTGTGCAGAAGCACGGTGGGGATAGCCACCACAAGGCCCAGTACGGTGGTTACCAGAGCCTGGGAAATACCACCAGCCATGCCCTGTACGTCGCCGGCACCGAAGAGGGTAATGCCCTGGAACACGATGATCATACCGGTCACCGTACCCAGCAGACCCAGCAGGGGCGCCACTGCGGCAATAATCTTGATCACATTCAGCCAGGACTCGATGCGCGGACGCTCCTTAAGGATGGCCTCACCCAGCTTCAGCTCCAGTGTTTCTACATCGGCGCTGCGGCTGTTTTCGTAAACCTTCAGCACGCGACCCAGCGGGTTGTCTTCGTTGGCAACCTTGGATTTGAGCTGGCGACTTACCTTGCCGCTGATGGTCATCAGGTCGAACAGACGAATCAGCGAGATGATGACGGCAATGACGAACAATCCGGTAATCACGTATCCCACGTAACCGCCCTGATGCCATTTCTCAACCAGGGTCGGCGTGGCAATGATGGCGCGCAGGAAGCTGCCGCCATTGGGGCCGGTCGGGTCTAAGCCCACGCGGGTGAAGCCACTGCTTTCGTCTTGCAGGTCGCTGGCACCGCTCAGATAGCGGCCGGCCGGCTGGCTCGGCAGCACAGAAATGAGCTTGGTGCCCGGATCGTAAGCCAGGTATTCGCCCTCGGAAAGGAGGTTGTAGTTGCCCACGCGAATCACTTCGCGCTGCTGTTGCTGGCCATCGGGGGTCACCACGGTAGCGTTAAAACGCACCACTTCGCTGGAGTAAATAATTTCGTCCAGGGTTTCGGCCCAGAGGCGCTGTACTTCGGCAACCGTCGGCAATCGGGTGGTACTGGACATCTTCTCGATCATGGGATCGATAAAGTCCGTACGCGCAGGAAATTGCGCAGAGGTGATGGACAGATCGATGGTTTCGCGCACGTCACCGGCAAAGCCAGTCAGATGACCAAAGAGTTCGCGCAGGGTACCCAGACGCTCGGAGAGCTGCTGAGAACGGTCGGCAATGGCGATTTCATTGGCGTCGTACTGATCTTTCAACTGCTCGCTGCGGCGCTCGAGGGCGGCGCGATCGGCGTTAGCTTCCTGCAGCAGGCGCTGCTGGTTGGCACGATTCTGGCGAAACTCGGCTTCGCGTTGGCGTAATTGTTGGTCCTGGATCTCGGTCGCTGAGCGAACGATAGCCATCAGTTCTTGCAGGCTGGCAGCAGCCGGCTGTTCCTGGGCCTGTAGCGACCCGGAGACCAGTACGGCAGCAATCGCAGTTAGAATTAACTTCTTCATTTCTTACCCCTTAGGCGCCGCGATGGGCAGGCTCATGATATCGATGGCAGCTTGCTGCTTGGCGATGCGCAAGCCATTGGCGACTGCACTTTTGTAGGCGCCGGATGGCAACTGCTCCCACTCCTCGGTGGTGGCGTTCCAAGCACCGGTGATGGCCTGATCCTTGGTTTGGTACATCAGCGCGATTCGGCCGACGCGCAGAATATCGACTTCTAGTTCGATGCCATTGATGACCACGGTATCAGAATAGTTTTCAATATTTTTGCCGTAGTCGGTTTCGATGCGATAGGCCTCGAGAATCTGACGGAATTTCTCGGCGGTGGTCAGGTCAGAGCGCTCCATGTTGGCGGCCAGGCGCTCGACGCGCTCGCGGCGCTCTTCGAGACTGAAGGGCAGATCCATTTCGACAAACTGGGCGAGGGCATCAACCATTTGCAGCTGCAGCGGTACCAGGTTCACTTCCATGCTGGTGGCTTCATCGATGGACTGTGCCAGATCGGCCAGCTGCTGAACCTGATCGGCGATCTGCAGTTCGAGCTGAGCGTTATAAACGCGCAGGTTTTCGATCTGCTTCAGCACTTGTCGGTAGTCGACAATGACCTGATCGGTTTCGTTGGCGATGGCATCAACGCGTTGCTGCGAGTCGGCGGCTTGTTGAATGCGCGCACTGTCTGCTTGCGTGACGCCATCGACTGACTGGGCGGAAGCCTGACCCATGAGCGCCAGGCTCAGGGCTGCTCCGGCCAGGGAAGCGAAATATTTCAGTCGCATATGATTCATGATTCCCTCGGTACTAAAATTACTGAATATTGATCTCACTGCTCATTCCTCTGACGAGGCATGGCACCAGATTTTTTAAGGGTGACGAATTGCTCGCCCTCTGCGCTTGACGCGCAAAGGAAGCCAGATAGCGTAAATTGAAAATTGAATAACTTCTACCCTGACCCGGATGTTAGCACTATCTATGCGCATTTCTCCAGTGTTTGGAAGCAAATTTGCAGCCCTCCATCTACTTCGAACTGAGAGTCCACTACAGACCACTCTTGACCCAGTTCGGGAAACCTCGCGTCACCCTCCGGGGCGCGGGGGATCAATGTTCGGTAGATTCTGTCGGCCCTGTCAAGAAAAAGAGTGTAAAGCTCGGCGCCGCCCGCCACCATGATTTCTGTGGCGCCCACCTGCTGCGCCACCTCATCGGCACGCAGCAGCGCCGCTTCGGCACTAAGAACTACATCCACGCCGGGAGCCGACCAGGTGGCGTCCCGCGTCAATACAATAAAGTGTCGGCCCGGCAGCGGGCGGCCAATGGAGTCAAAGGTCTTGCGCCCGAGAACAACTGGCTTGCCCATAGTTATGGCTTTGAAGTGGCGCAAGTCCGCGGGCAGGTGCCAGGGCATCTGGTTATCGCGGCCGATGACACCGTTTTCGGCAACTGCGACGATAAGACAGAGTTGGGGTTTTCTCATACGGAGAAGGGGTACTCGATAGGGTCGTGGCACTGGTATCCGACCAGCTTAAAATCCTCAAGACTAACCCAGGTTTCGAGATCTTCCAGCGAGCGGATTTCGGGATTGATTTCCAGCTGCGGCGAGGGAAAGGGTTCGCGCTTTAACTGCACATCCCGCATCAACGCAAGCTGGTCTTCGTAGATGTGAGCGTTGACGATTTTGTGATACGCCAAGGCGGGTCGATGCCCGGTGATCTGGGCAATCAGCGCCAATAGGGTAAATACCTGCACCTGGTTAAAATTCAGTCCGAGCGGCACATCGCAGGAGCGCTGATAGCTGGTCAGAAAGAGTTCATCGCCGACCAATGAAAAGGTATGGGTGTGCATGCAGGGACGCAGGCAGCCAAGCTCAAATTCGCCGGGGTTATAGAAGGTCAGTATCTCGCCGCGATCGTCGATACCGCTGGTCAGGTTGTCCACCAATTTGCGCAACTGATCAAGGGGCTCGCCGGATGGTCGGCGCCAGGCGCGACCCTGCACCCCGTATACGCGGCCCATATCATCCTCTCCGCGTCGCGCCGGGTTAGTAAGCCAGGCGGGGTTCTGATTGGCGTTGGCATCCCAGCTGCGCGTGCCGAGGGCGCGAAAGTCAGCAGCACTGTCATAGCCGCGCAAATAGCCAAGCAGTTCAGCGATGGCTGCCTTCCAGTAGCTTTTGCGCGTGGTCACCAGCGGAAAGACGTTACCGCCCACGTCGTAGCACAGGTCGGCATTGATTGCCGTCAGGCAACGCTTGCCGGTGCGCGCGTTCTCCACCCAGGCCCCCCCATCGACAATGCGCCGGCACAAATCCAGATATTGCTTCACGCCGGTCGCCTCGCTGCCCGTTGCGCCAATATCAACAGGCCGAGCCCAACCAGAATCATGGGTACCGAAAGCAACTGGCCGCGCGTCATCCAACCAAAAAGCAGGATGCTGATGTGGGCATCAGGCTCGCGGGCAAACTCCACCACAAACCGCGCCAAACCGTAGAGCAGCAGGAAGACGCCGGAGATCATGCCGGCCTGCCGCGGGCGTCGCGACAAGAAAAGGAGAATGGCGAACAGAACGACGCCCTCCAAGATGGCCTCGTATAGTTGCGAGGGGTGGCGGGGCAGTTGAAAGGGATCGCGTGGAAAGACCATGGCATACCAACCGGTGGTAGGCCGCCCCCAGAGCTCCTGTCCAACAAAATTGGCGATACGTCCGAGGAACAAACCGATCGGCACCGCAGGCGCTACCCGATCCGACAGAACCAGAAAGGGGATAGCCTGGCGCCGGGCAAACAACAACATCGCCAGGATCACGCCGACCAGTCCGCCGTGAAAGGACATGCCACCCTCCCAAACGCGCAGCAGCCACAGCGGGTCCGTCAAAAACTGGTCGAACTTGTACAGGAACACGTAGCCAAGGCGGCCGCCCAACACCACGCCCAGCGCACCGTAAAACACCAGATCTTCGATCTGCTCCGCGCGCAGCGGGCTCCAGGGCTGTTGGGTGCGCTGACGCAGCAGTAGCCAGACGAGCACAAAGCTGGCTAGGTAGGCCAAGCCATACCAATGCACCTGGAGCGGACCCAAACTGAAGGCAACCGGGTCGATAGAGGGATAGCGCATCAGCTTTTGCCCAGGCCGGGCGCCAATGCTGTCAATCTGCGCAGCTGTGGATCGGAGACGAACTCCAGCATCAATGCGCGCACTTCCTCGGCCGTGGAGGATTTCAGCGCGCGCCGCAAAATCGGCTTGAGTTGCTTCGACTGAATTTGCCGAATAAAGGCTTTCACCCGCAGCAGATTGGAAGCATTCATGGACAGTGTGTCATAGCCCATGGCCATGAGCAGCGTGGCGCCGAGCGGGTCACCTGCCAGTTCGCCGCAGACACCCGCCGGGCGGCCCTCCGCATGGGCAGCCTTGACGACGTGATTCAGTGCCGCCAGCACGGCGGGGTGCATGGCCTGGTAGAGGTCGGCTACGCGCGAATTATTGCGATCGACAGCCAGAATGTATTGCGTCAGGTCGTTGCTACCCACCGACAAAAAGTCGACGCGCCGTGCCAGATCGCGCGCCAGGAACACAGCCGAGGGTACTTCGATCATGACGCCGATCTTCGGCATGCGGAGGGCAAAGCCTTCCTCTTCCGTCAGCTCGCGAAAGGCTCGCCGAATGAGCACCAGAGATTCCTCCAGCTCGGTCACGCCGGAAATCATGGGCAGCAGAATGGACAGGTTATCCAGGCCTACCGAGGCCTTCATCATGGCGCGCGTCTGCGCCAGAAAGAGCTCTGGATGATCGAGCGTGACGCGAATGCCGCGCCAGCCGAGGAAGGGGTTTTCCTCGCGAATGGGGAAGTAGGGCAGCGACTTGTCGCCACCGATATCCAGGGTGCGCATAATAACCGGCCGCGGTGCAAAGGGCACCAACAGATCGCGATAAATTTTGCGCTGCTCTTCCTCGATGGGGAAACGATCGCGTGAGAGGAAGGGCACTTCGCTGCGAAATAAGCCCACGCCCTCGGCACCGCGCTCCAGCGATACCTTCACGTCGGCCATCAAACCGGTATTCACCAGCAAGGATATGCGTGCGCCATCCAAGGTCACCGCCGGCTCGTTGCGCAACACTTCCAGTTCGGCTAGCAATTGCCGATCTTCGCGCAGAACTTCCTCAAAATGCGCCCGGTGTGCCGGGGTCGCATTGAGAAAAATGAGGCCGTAATAGCCATCGACGATGATTTCCTGGCCGCGCAAGCGGCCGATGCGCAGTCCGCCAACACCCACCACCGTGGGAATGCCCATGGCGCGAGCCAGTATGGCTAGATGGGAGTTGGTGGAACCTTTCACCGATACCAGCCCGCTCAGCTTTTCCGGCGGCACCATGCCCAGAATGGAGGCGGTCAGTTCCTCGCCAACCAGGATGGTGTTATCGGGAAACACAATTTCCTCGACATCGCGCTCCTGCATGTGGCCCAGTACCCGGCGACCGATGTCGCGCAGATCCGAAGCACGCTCGCGCAGATAGGCATCGCCCATCTCCTCAAAGCGTCGACAGTGCGCCAGGATGACCTCACTCCAGGCCGATTGGGCCGACTGGCCATCGGCGATGCGCGCCAGCACTTCCTTGCCAAGACTCTGGTCGTCCAGCATCTGGATGTAGGCACTAAAGAGTAGGCGTTCCTGCTCATTGATGTGTGTCGTGAGACTGTGCTCGAGATCGCGAATGTCCTTGCGGGTTTTTTCCACCGCCAGGCGGTATTCCTCCAGCTCAAGCTTTTCGCCCCGGCTGGACACGGCCGAGGTGGCGTAAAGATCCGCCACCGGTGAAATAACCACCACCTGTCCGATGGCGACGCCGGGCGCTCCAGGAATGCCGTGAAACTCGATTTCTCTTTTGCCGTCTACATCACCCTGCGTGAGCTGCGCCAGGTCCCCGGTGGACTCGGCATGGGCAATGACGCCAGCCAGCTGCGCGGAGAGCGTGGTGAGGAAAGCTTCATCACTTTCATCAAAACGTCGCTTGGCCTTCTGCTGCACGACCAGCACGCCGAGCACGCGTCGATGATGGATGATGGGAACGCCGAGAAAGGAACTGTATTTTTCCTCGCCGGTCTCGGGAATATAGTGGAAGCGCGGGTGCTGGTCGGCAGATTCGAGGTTAATCGGCTCTTCGCGGGTCGCCACCAGACCGACCAGACCTTCTTCTGTGCTCAGGCTAACTTTGCGAATGGCGCGTCGTTTCAGCCCCTGGGTCGCCATCAGGACGTAGCGACCGGATGCACCGTCGCGCAGGTAGACCGAGCAGACATTGACGCGCATGACCTGCTTCACGCGGCGCACGATGATCTCCAGGGCCAATCCCAGATCGGTGGAATCACTGACCTGTTGGACGATGGAGCGCAACGATTCCAGCATGGGCTAGGCCTCTTGCAGCAAGCGATTGTGCATGGGCGCTAATTCAGTCATGGCGCGTCGATAAACGTCGCGCTTGAAGGCGACTACCTGACCGACAGGGTACCAGTAGCTGACCCAGCGCCAGTCAACAAACTCGGGCTTGGTCCCGGCGTACAGATTGATGGCCTCTGCCTCTGCCTCCAAGCGCAACAGAAACCACTTTTGTTTCTGTCCAACGCACTGCGGTTTCTGCTTGCGCCGCATCAGGTGCGGCGGGATGCGATAGCGCAACCAGGACTGGGTCTGGCCAAGCACGCGAACCTGTTCTGGCTGCAGCCCCACCTCTTCATAGAGTTCACGGAACATGGCGTCGCGCGGACTTTCGCCCGAATCAATGCCGCCCTGCGGGAATTGCCAGGAATCGCCCTGCTGCACCCGCTTGGCCCAGAATACCTGGCCAGCACCATTGGCAATAATGATGCCTACGTTGGAGCGAAAGCCGTCGGCGTCGATCACATTGTTCCAGAGACACCAGCACATCGCCACGATCCGGCCCGAAACCGGGTTCGCGCTGACTTGCCGGGCTCAGGCCTCCTCGATGATGTCGGCGTAGCCGTCGGCGTCGAGCGTATCGTCCAGTTCAGTGACATCCGTGGGCTGCACCCGGAAGAACCAGCCATCGACGAAGGGTGACTGGTTAATCAGATCGGGCGCATCGACCAGGGCGTCGTTAACGGCGATCACTTCGCCGCTGACCAGGGAAAATACATCGGAAGCCGCCTTCACAGATTCCACTACGCCAGCTTCGCGGCCAGCCGTGACCTGATTGCCAACTTCGGGCAGTTCGACGTAAACCACATCACCCAGGGCTTCCTGAGCATGGTCGGTGATGCCGATAGTCACCGTGCCGTCGTCGTTGAGTCGTGCCCATTCGTGACTGGCAAGGTACTTGAGATCAGCAGGTATTTCGCTCATCAATCAATCTCTCTCGGTAAATTTTTCGTTGCTTACTTTTTGCTGCTTACAAAGGGTGGGCGAACCAGGCGGGCCGTAAGCCGCTTGTCGCGCATTTCCACCTGAACTTCGCCAGATACTGACACCGGAAGACGCGCCAAGGCAATACTTTTGCCCAAAACCGGGGAGAAGCTGCCGCTGGTGATTTCGCCAATACAGTGATCGCCCTGCCAGACCTGCTGGCCCTGACGCAAAACCCCGCGATCCAGCAGTTCCAGACCGATCAGCTGGTGTGCTACGCCCGCTTTCCGCTGTTGTTCCAGCGCGGTGCGACCGATGAACTGGCGCTCGGCCGGTTGCCAGGCAATAGTCCAGCCAAGCCCTGCTTCCAACGGACTGGTCTGTGCGTCCATTTCGTGGCCATAGAGACACAGACCGGCCTCGAGCCGCAGGGTATCCCTGGCACCCAGTCCACAGGGGCTGGCCCCGGCCTGCACCAGCGCATGCCACAGAGGCTGCAGCTCGGTAACCGGCATCACCAGTTCAAATCCGTCTTCGCCGGTATAGCCGGTGCGGGCAATCATCAGATCGCCGGTTTCCATGCAATGGAAGCGTCGCAACCTGTCTATGTGTGGCGCTGCAGCGGGCAGCACCTGAGCCAAAATGGCCACAGCCTGTGGACCTTGTAAAGCCAGGATACCCATGTCGTCGCGCCGTTCCAGGCGGGTTTCGAAACCCGTCAGCTCGGCGCGCATCCAGGCCATGTCCGTTTCGCGGTTGCCGGCGTTAATAATGAGGCGGTAGCGCTGGTCGTCGCGGCGATAGGCGAGCAGATCGTCCACCACGCCGCCGCCTTGATTCAGCATGAGGGTATAAAGGGCAGAGCCTGCCTCCAACCGCGCCGCATCATTGGCCAGGAGGTGACGCAAAAAGGCCAATGCGTCTGCTCCCTCGACGTCGACGGCTGCCATGTGGCTGACATCAAATAGCCCTGCTTTTTCGCGCACCTGCCGGTGCTCTTCAATTTGCGAACCGTAGTGCAGGGGCATATCCCAGCCGGAGAAATCGACCATGCGTGCCCCGGCTGCCCGGTGTATCGCATTGAGTGGGGTGAACAATTTTTCTGGATTAGTAGACATCGGAAGGCACGCGTAAAATCCCCGACAGTATAGTCGGAGCACTCCTTACTGTCCCGCCGTCCTTCCGGGAATAGGCATCCATCGGCGAACCCAGATCAGCGCTCGGCGTTGCTGCCACTACCGCTACAATAGACCCCTTCTGGTTTGCGAGTACTTTGCCGAGTCTTCTGCATGCACCCACTTCTCAAGTTACTGGCCACCGACCTGAAGCGTCATAAACGCATCGGACCGTACTGGCGTCTGATGCGTCTCGACCGCCCGGTGGGAACCTTGCTGATTCTCTGGCCCACTCTGGTCGGTCTGTGGCTGGCCACTGCAGGTCACCCGCCGCTGGGCCTGCTGGTAATCTTTGTAGTCGGCACCTTCCTGATGCGCGCAGCAGGTTGTGTGATCAATGATTTTGCCGACCGTCGAGTGGATGGCGCGGTGGAGCGCACGCGCACGCGCCCGCTGGCCACCGGCGAACTGCAACCGCAGCAGGCACTGCGCCTCTTTGTGTTGCTCTGTGTACTGGCTTTCGGACTGGTGCTCTTCACCAATTGGCTGACGATTGGCATGTCGTTAATTGGTGCATTGCTCGCTGCGATCTACCCCTTCCTCAAGCGCTTCACCCACCTGCCGCAGGTCTGGCTCGGCATGGCCATGAACTGGGGTATTGTCATGGCCTGGACGGCAGGAACCGCTACCTTGGGTCGCGAAATCTGGGAGTTCTATCTGGCCGCTCTGTGCTGGACGGTAGCCTACGACACCTGCTACGCCATGGTGGATCGCGAGGACGATCTGCGCATTGGGGTGAAATCCATCGCCATTCTGTTTGGCGACCTGGATCGCGCCATGATCGGGCTGCTGCAGTTACTCTGCCTGATGGCTCTGGCCCTGGGTGGCAAAGCCTTTGAACTAGGTCCGGTCTACCATCTGGCGCTGCTGACCATCGCAGCGCTATTCGGTTATCAGCAGTGGCTGATTCGCGGGCGCCAGCGCGATGCCTGTTTCGCTGCCTTCATGAACAATCGCTGGGTGGGGCTGGCGATGTTCCTCGGCGTCGGGCTGCACTACCTGTTGTGAAGCTGGACATTCTGGATCGCCTGGACGCCGTCTCCCCGGCACGCTGGCAGAGCCTGGTGGGCTCCGACACACCCTTTACCTGCCACAGGTTTCTGTCTGCATTGGAAAGCTCGGGCTGTGTTTCAGCAGCGACCGGCTGGCAGCCTCACCATCTGACCTGGCACCAGAGCGGTGAGGTACAGGCGGTGATGCCCTGCTACCTTAAGCATCACTCTTACGGGGAGTATGTTTTCGACTGGAGCTGGGCCGACGCCATGCAGCAATTGGGCCGATCTTATTTCCCCAAGCTGGTAACGGCCATTCCCTTTACGCCGGTTACTGGACCTCGCCTGTTGAGGGCGCCGGGCCTGCAGCCAAATGAATTGGTTGCGCAGGCCATGGACTGGTTGCACAGCACCCTGCCGCAGCGCGGCATTTCCAGCTTTCACCTGCTGTTTGCCGAGGACGACCTGGCAGCACCGCTGCAGGCGTCCGGTCTGGCCGAGCGTCAGGCCGTGCAGTTTCTCTGGCGCAACCCGGGCTACGGCAGCTTCGAGGATTTTCTGGGCCTGATGAAATCCGCCAAACGCAAGCAGATCCGGCGCGAGAGAGCGCGGGTAGCGGAGCAGGGCATCGAGATACGACGCTTTCTGGCTGACGACCTGAGCCTGGACGTCCTGGCCATCTTTCTGGCCTGCTATCAGGACACCTACCTCAAGCGTTCCGGACACAGCGGTTATCTGAATGAGGCCTTTTTTCAATCGCTTTGGCTGCACATGCGCGACCGCATATTGCTGCTGGTCGCGCAGCGTGGGGGTCAGCCGCTCGCCAGTGCGCTTTTTCTGTTCGACCAGAGCGGCCTTTACGGTCGCTATTGGGGCGCGCTGGAGCCGGTCGACTGTCTGCATTTTGAGCTCTGCTACTATCAGGGCATCGACTTTGCCATCGAGCGCGGTCTGCCCTGCTTCAATCCCGGCACCCAGGGCGAACACAAGTTGATGCGCGGATTCGAACCGGTTCTCAGCCGCTCCTTTCATTGGATTGCCGAGCCCGCCTTTCACCAGGCGGTATGTCAGGCCACCCGTCGCGAGCGCACCCGGGTGCAGGCCTATGCCGAGGCGGCACGGCATCATCTTCCCTTTCGCCACGCATGAGGCGAAGATTCAGGCGGATGTCACAGAGCTGTCATAGGGCCTTCATAAAATGACGGAAAAACCAGCGGATAGCTTGCCCATGGAACGCAAGACCATATTGATCGTCGACGATGAGCGCGCCATTCGCGACATGCTCAAGGTCGCTCTGGATATGGCCGATTTCAACTGTCTCGAGGCGCAGAATGCGCGCGAGGCCCAGGTCTGTGTCGTCGACCAGCGTCCCGACCTGGTGTTGCTGGACTGGATGATGCCCGAGGTCAGCGGTATTGAACTGCTGCGGCGCTGGCGACGCAGCGAGCAGACGCGCGATCTGCCGGTGATCATGCTGACTGCACGGGGCGAAGAAGAGAACACCATCAAGGGTCTCGACTCGGGCGCTGACGACTATCTGTCCAAGCCCTTTTCGCCGCGCGAACTGGTGGCGCGAATTCGCTCGCTGCTGCGCCGCACCGCGCCCGAAACCAGCGAAGAGCAGCTGACCGTCGGCGGCCTGGTGATGGATCCGGTAAGCCGCGCCGTAACCATCGAGGGTGTGCCAGTGGTGCTGGGTCCCACGGAATATCGTTTGCTGGAATTCTTCCTGACTCACCCCAATCGCGCTTATACCCGCAATCAGTTGCTGAATAACGTTTGGGGCGCCAATGTCTTCATTGACGAGCGCACCATCGACGTTCACATAGGCCGGCTGCGCAAGGCCATTGCACATCGGGGCTACGACGCCTGTGTGCAGACGGTTCGCGGCTTTGGCTATCGATTTTCCCAGGAAGCTTTGGTTAAATCAGCGCCCTGATCCCAACCCGGCGAGGCATCGCCCCGGAGCCGTGCAGAATCCACTCAAGGCCGAGTCCGGCCCCATCCTGATCACGGTTATCGTAGGCCTCGGCCTGGGGATTGCCAGCGGCCACCTCTTTCTGGGGTTGTTCCTGTCCCTGACCGGTTATATCGCCTGGCAGCTTGCGCAGCTCAACAAGGTGCTGACGTGGATGCAGAACCCCAAGCGCGAGAATGCACCTGAAACCGCGGGCGCACTCGAGGATCTGGTTGCGCGCATCCAGAAAACGCTGCGCATCCAGGAGCTGGAAAGCGGCGTATTGCGGGCCAACCTCGACCAGCAGACCCGGCTCATATCCGAAGTGCGCGATGGCGTCATGGTCACGCGCGCCGGGGGTCGAATTTTGTGGACCAACAAGCAGGCTCAGTCTCTACTGCACATCCGTCCGGAGCGCGATCACGGCCTGCCCCTGACCCACGTTATCCGCAATCCGCATCTGCACAACTACCTGGCTAGCGAAAACTTTGCCGAACCCCTGCGCCTCAAGCTGGATCAGCTGCAGCGGCGCTGGTGCGAAATCAGCATCACGCCCTACCCAACCGGGGAACGCCTGTTCCTGATTCGCGACGTAACCCGGCTGCAGCAGCTGGAGCAGATGCGAAGGGACTTTGTGGCCAATCTCTCGCACGAATTGAAGACCCCGCTGACCGTGTTGCGCGGCTATCTGGAGACCCTGCCCGTGCACGAAGGGACATCGCCCTCGGTGGCACGCATTCACCAGGAGATGGAGAAACAGTGCGACCGCATGTCCAGCCTGCTGAAGGATCTGCTCCTGCTGGCCCAGCTCGAGGATGCCGACTCAGAAATGTTTTTCGGCAGTGTCGACGTGCCGCAGATGATCAAGCGCATCGTTGCCGATGCCGAACGTCTTAGCGACGCTAGCCATGCGATCAGCCTCAAGGTCGACCCGGATTTGCGCCTGACGGCGGTGGAAGTCGAGCTGTTCAGCGCCTTTAGCAATCTGGTGGTGAATGCCGTGCGCCATACACCGCCGGGTACCCCTATCGAAGTGCAATGGTTTGCCGATGCTCGCGGAGCCCATTTTGTGGTGGTCGACCAAGGTCCGGGTATAGACGAGCGTCATCGGAGTCGCCTGACCGAGCGGTTCTACCGCGTCGAGTCGAGCAGGAATTCGGCAACCGGGGGCACCGGCCTGGGGCTGGCTATCGTCAAGCACGTGCTGCTGCGCCAGGGCGCCGAGCTGCAAATTGAAAGTCAGATCGGCGAGGGCAGCCACTTCAGCTGCCATTTCCCGCCCGAGCAAATTGCATCCGCAAGCGAGGCGCGCGCCCGCTTGGCAGGTCAGTAGTTCAGCGGATCAGTAAATAAAGGCGAGAAAGCGTCGCGTGCGCTTCATGTAGTCGCGGTAGTCGCCGGACTCCTGCGCTAGCAATTCCTCTTCCATGCGTGCCTTGTAGTCGAGCACCAGGGCCAGCAAGGCGCAGGCAATGCCGTTGGGCAAAGACGGGTTGCACAGGGCAATACCGGCTACTGCCAGCATCAGGGAGACATACATGGGGTGGCGAATGAGTCGATAGGGTCCGCCGAAACACAGCTGCGCGCCCGGCTTGGGCAGGGGCGACACATTGAAGTTTTCCGGGCTGTTGGTTTTCAGCGTCCAGGCGCCCAGAATCAGGCCGATACACAGCAAGCTGATACCCCAGGGGTCCTGCGTGGGCCGACCGGCAAAGGGCATGACTGCCACCAGGGTGAAGAAAAACTGGGCCCCTACCAGCCCATGTGCTTTCGACAGTGTCGCGTCGATGACCATAGCGCTGCATTAACTTTGCTGGATTTGGCTGGCCATGCTAATCGGTTTCTCTATCATGGGTAAAGTGCTTCACCCCCCGAACTTCTTCGAATGACCGCAAACTCCGCCGAATCGGTGCGCTGGGAGAATCTGTATCGCCAGCTCGGGCCCGCCTTCCACACAGCCATTCGGCCAGCGCCGCTGAACAATGCCCGTCTGGTCCACCTCAACGCGGAACTGGCAGGCCAGCTGAGGCTGGATGGCGCCCATGCGGAGCAGCTGCTACGCCAATTCAACGGCGAAACGCCGCTCGATGGGCGCGAACCCCTGGCTAGCCTCTATGCGGGACACCAGTTCGGCAGCTGGGTCAGTCAGCTGGGCGATGGCCGCGCTGCACTGATTGGCCAACGCCGCGATGCCGCAGGTCAATTGTGGGATATCCAGAGCAAGGGCTGCGGCCCGACCCCCTACTCGCGTCATGCCGATGGACGCGCCGTGTTGCGGTCCTGTATCCGCGAGTATCTGTGCAGTGAATCCATGCACGGCCTGGGCATTCCCACCACCCGCGCACTGGCGCTGCTGGATTCGGACACCCCCGTCTATCGGGAGCAGGTCGAACGCGGTGCCATCCTGGTGCGCGTTGCCGAATCCCATCTGCGCTTCGGCCATTTCGAGGTGTTCGCTTCGCGTCAGCAAAAGGATGAGGTTCGGGTGCTGGCCGACTACCTCCTCGCACATCACTTTGCCCATCTGGCCGATGTGTCCGACCCTTATCTGGCGCTTTATCGGGAAGTGCTCGAACGCAGCGCCGACCTGATGGCTCAGTGGCAGGCGGTTGGCTTTTGTCATGGCGTGATGAACACCGACAACATGTCGATCCTGGGCCTGACCCTGGATTACGGCCCCTTCGGCTTCATGGAGGAATACGATCCGGCCCACATCTGCAACCACTCCGACTTCCAGGGCCGCTACGCCTACCAGGCGCAACCCCGGGTGGCCCATTGGAATCTGGCCTGTCTCGGCCAGGCGCTGCTCGACCTGATCGACTTCGAGGCGGCGCAGGCAGTGCTGCAAAGCTTTCCCGCCCGCTTTGCCGACGCCTATCAGCGGCGCATGGCGCCCAAGCTCGGGTTATCAGCGCAGGATCCCGAGCTGGAAGGGCTATTGAACGGCTGGCTGAATTTACTGGCGGCGCATCGCGTCGACTTCACCCTGGCTTTCCGCCGCCTGGCGGAGCTGGCAGCGGGGGACGCCCTTGCCGAGGCCTGGCTGGAAGACGCCCTGCAGGCAGATCCTGCCTGGCAGCTGTGGCGCGAGAACTATCTGCGCAGGCTGCGCGTCGAGTCGGGGAGCGTCGAGAAGCGTGTGCAAGCCATGTTCATGGCCAACCCACTGTATATTCTGCGCAATGCCTTTGCCCAACGCGCGATTGAGCGCGCGGAGCACGGCGACTACGGCGAGATCAATCGGCTGTTTCACCTGCTGCGCCATCCCTATCAGGCGCAAGCCGACGGCAACCCTTATGAAAATCCGGCGCCGCAACAGGAGCGTCACCTCGCTGTCAGCTGCTCGTCCTAGCGGGTGGCGAGCGGAACTTCCAGGGCAAACAGCACGCCGCTGCCGTCGGCAAGATTGACAGCGGTCAACTTGCCGCCGTGAAATTCGGCAATGCGTCGGGCAATGCTCAAGCCCAGACCCAGGTGGCCGTCAGCCGCCTTCTCAGCCGGCCGCAGGGACACCATGGAAGCAAAGATGTCCTGCTCTGCTCCCTCGGGCAGCAGGGGTCCCCTATTGGTGATCGACATGCGCCAGATATCGCCGAGGCGTCCCGACTGTACCCGAATTTCGGTGCCCGGCTCGGCAAAGCTCAATGCATTCTCCACCAGCTTGTCGACCAGCTGGGCCAGCAGGTCGGGCGAGCCATCGAGCCGCCCCCCACGCGCTTCGTCCAGTGCACGATAAGTCACCCGCGCCTGCGGAAAGGCCTGGCCGTAGGCGGCGACCAGCTCCCTGATCAGGGCATCCGCATCAAAATTGCAGCGCGCGGTGCGCTCGATGCCCGACTCCAGAGAATTGGCTTCGGCCATGCTGCGCAGCATCTTGCGCAGGCGCTCAATGCCCTGGCGTGCGCGTTCGGCAAAGACTGCTCGCTCCTCCGGGTCGTCGGCGCTGTCCAGGTTGTCGAGGGAAGAGCCGATGATAGTGAGCGGGGTGCGCATTTCATGCGACAGACGACCCGCCATGCCCTCCATATAGTCCGTATATTTTTGCAGCCGCCGGGTGAGCTGGGCATAGGCCCGCGTCAGCTCACCCAGTTCGTCGGCGGAGCGGGACGGTGCAAAATCACCATCGACCCGGCCGTGCTCATCGATTAGCCCATGCGTCCAGCGACTGAGCTGGCGCAGGCGGCGGGACAGCCAGCCGGCATAGGCAAACAAACCCGCCAACACCAGCACCAACAACCCCAGGCTGGCGAGAAGCCACTGCCTGAGCAAATCCGCATAGAGTTGCAGAAAGCTGTGCAGCTCGCTTTGCAGCACCAGTCGACCTACAGCGAGACCCGAAATTCGCACCGGCAGGCGCAGTTCCAGTTGCGGCGCAGTTCCGTCCCAGATCCAGACAACCTCACCCGAGCCCTGATCCAGACTGGCGTCGAACTGACGAGGCAGCCAGCGAGCTGCCGAGGTCGACCAGCGCGAAGGGGAAACAAATTCGGGAACGGATCCAGCGGCGGCAACTTCCCAGCCGTCGGTGGTAAGAAATGCCAGTCTGGTGCCTCCATCGGCAAAGACACTCAGGTCATCCTGCAAGCCTTCCGGCTGTGTTATCCAGGCCAGCGGCTTGCCCTGACTCCCCAGACCCCAACTCCGATTCGCCGTGCCCAGCGCCGCCAGGGTCAGACCCACCTGCGGGCCAATCTGACTGGTTGGAAAAGCTAATTCCAGGACCAGCTGTTCGCCGCGTACCTGCCAGCGACCCAGCACGCCAAGAGCTCGATAGGCCGGCTCCGGTTGCAACAAGCCATCCAGTTGCAACTCGAGTTCGATGCGTGCCGCACCGGTCCACAATGCCATCTGCACCTCACCGGGCGCTCGCGCTGGCAGTCGTGTCCCGAGAAAAAGCGTGTCGCCGACACGAAGTCGATACAGCTCTGGAACGCCCTGCGGTGCTGCGGGCTGCAGCGGCCAGTCGGCGAGATCGCCGTCGACCAGGGGCGGCTGCGGTGCCGACGGAAAATAGATGCGCTGGCTGCTATCGAGCTGAATCAGATCGCGAAACTGCTCTGGCTGCGACTGCAGATAGGCAACGATGAGTTGGGCACGGGCGCGCTGGGCGTCGAGCTCACCCTGCAACAACAGACCGACCAGTTGAGAAAATACCTGATAGCCGGCCCAGGGCAATGCCAGCAGCAGCAGGCTCAGTAACAGGAGCTGGCGACTGAGGCTCAAGCGGTGTCCGACCAGCGATAGCCCATACCATAGGCTGTCTTGATGGCATCAAAGCCGGTGTCCACCTGCTGGAATTTCTGGCGAATGCGCTTGATATGACTGGTAATGGTGCCCTCGTCGAGAACCACCTTAGCGGCGTCCATCAACTGTTGCCGGCTGCGCAGATGGCCGGGGTGCCGCGCCAGCGCATGCACCATCCAGAATTCCGTCAGCGTCAGATCCAGGGCCTGTCCGCGCCAACTGGCCGACATGCGGTCGAGATCGAGCAACAGGTCGCCGCGTTCCAGCCGCTCTTCCTGTGGTTGATTGTCCTGCTGGCTGCGTCGCAACAGGGCGGATACCCGCGCCAGCAACTGCTGCTGACTGACATCCTTGCTGACGTAGTCATCGGCGCCTACGCGCAATCCCGAGACCACGTCGTAGTCCGAGTCCCTGGCCGAAAGGATAATGATGGGCAGTTGCGCCGAACGGCTGCGCAGATCGCGGCATAGTTCGAAGCCGCCCTCGAGGTCGTCGCCTAGCCCGATATCCAGAATGGCCAGGTCGGGCAAGCCGATCTGGAATGCCTGCTGGGCTTCCTGGCGAGAGGCGAAGGTCTGCACCCGATAGCCCTGGCGGCCGAGCATGGCCGCATAGTTGGCTGCGATAGCTGGCTCGTCTTCGACGATGACTATGCGACTCTTCACGTCCCACCCCAGGTCTTCAATGGCCCACCATGGTAACCAAATTTGTGCGGGCTCCACAGCACGTCGCACCCAGAAAAAAGGGCCGCCGGAGGGCGCGGCCCGAAGGGGACAGAGGGAAAAGGACTCAGGGATCCATGGCAACGGCATTGGTAGTTTCGCCGACCTGGAACACCTCGATCTCGACGCGGCGCTGCAGAGCGAAGGTATCGAGGTCATAGCTGGCACCGGTGGGCATGCTGGCACCATGGTGGAAAATGGCGATGCGGCTCTTGGGTACGCCAAGCTGATTGAGTGCGGCGGCGACGTTCTGGGCGCGGTACATGGCAAGGACGTTGTTGTACTCATCCGTGCCTCGTGGGTCGGCATAGCCGTCCAGTCGTACCTGCAAATCGGGATTGCGTATCAGGTAGCCGGCGAGCATCTTGAGTCGCTCGAAATCTTCGCTGTTCAACTCGTCGGTGCCGGTGGCAAACATCACCTGAAAAGCCAGACGCGAGTACAGCGCCGAGCTCATGTCATCGAGCCTTAGTTCCAGCTGATCAATTTGCTGACGCTGGCGATGGCTTTCCTCGGCGACGCGATTGCGCTCCCGTTCGACCTGGCCGAGTCGGTCCGCTCGTTCGATGTGCTCACCCAGCCAGCCGCCCCCGGCGGCGCCGAATACCATTCCCACCGGTCCGGCGGCCAGCGTACCGGCCAAGGTCGTGGTGAATAGCGTTAGCCCCTGTTTCCAGGCCGTGCTTGTTTCGATTGGGTCGGTGTTGGTGTCTGCCAGTGCAAGGCTGGGCAGAAGCAGAAGGATCAGTGCTTTGTTCATGAGGGTTTTCTCCAGGTTTTGTCAGGTTCCGGCTTTCCCGGTGTGTCCATTGAAGAAAACAAAAAAGGCCTGGCGCGGACCGATTAGGGCATCGCGCCGACCAAAGATGGCGAATTGTGGCAGTGGCCGACTAGAACATCAGCTTGAGAATGAAGAGCAGGATGACCACCAAAAATACGCGTCGTATCAGGGGTTCGCCGCGCGTCAGGGTCATGTGTGCTCCGAGCCAGCCGCCGAGAAAATTCCCCAGCGCGAGACTCAAGCCCACCAACCAGAGCACCTGGCCGCTGTGCATAAATATGACCGTGGCCACGAGCGTGTACACCAGCACGATAAAGACCTTGTGCTGGTTTACCCGAACCAGGTCTATGCCCAGAATGCGGTTCAACGCCGGCATCAGCAGAAAGCCGACACCGACCTGTATCAGGCCGCCCCAGAAGCCGATCCCCAGCATCGCCAGATGGCCAACCACCTGGCGGCCCCGACTCAGCTGCACCTGTTGCGGACTTCTGGCAGCGGGTGGCCGCAGCATCAGGAGCATGACCACCACCATGGTCAAGGCCAATAGCCGGTCAAAATTCTCACCGGCCAGGCGCGTGCCCAGCACGGCACCCGCCGCGGCGCCGGGCAAGGTCGCCAGCGCCAGACTCAGACCCAGGCGCCAGTCCGGGTAGCCGCGATAAAAAAAGGTGGAGCAGGCCGAAATGCTTTGCAACACCACACCAATGCGATTCGTTCCATTGGCCACTGGGCCGGGGATGCCCAGAAAAAGCATGATGGGTATGGTTAACAGCGAACCGCCGCCGGCCAGCACGTTGATCCAGCCGGCCACCAGTCCAGCCAAGGCGAGCAGGGGAAAATGCCAGAGTTCCAGGCTCAAGCAATGCCCCCTGTAGGATCGCGCAAAAATACTGGCGTCCCTGATCTGGATGCGTCTGCAGCGTAACAATGGTCTTCCAGGTTGTAGCCGGCCGAATCATAGAAGCGCCTTGGAGCCAGGCGCTCTGCACGGGTAGTTTTGGTCGCAACTGGGACAGATGCGCAATCCAGGGTCTTGGCCGGCGCGAGCAAAATCAGCATGATGTGATGTAGGACTTAGTTGGCTCGGAAATTCGGATTATAAATCGCCCTGTCGAGCCACAGTGTTATTCGAGGTATTGTTCGATGTCATTACGCTCTCTCCTGATTCTGTCACTTAGCCTGCTCGGTGCGACTTCCTGCACCACCAATCCGGTCACTGGTGAACGCGAGCTGTCCATCGTGTCAGAGGCCCAGGCACGACAGATTGGCGCGGCGCAGTACCGCGAGGGCCAACAGACTCAGGGTGGCATCTATTACCTGGATCCCGGTCTGAATGCCTATGTCGCCGCCGTCGGCCGCAAGCTGGCGGCGGTTTCCGACGTGCCCAACCTCGACTACGAGTTTGTCGTGCTGAACAATCCAGTGCCCAACGCCTGGGCGTTGCCGGGCGGCAAAATCGCCGTCAACCGCGGTCTGCTGACCTATCTGGAAGATGAATCCCAGCTGGCTGCGGTGCTGGCTCACGAAATTGTGCACGCGGCGGCGGGGCATGGCGCCAGCCAGATGTCGCGCTCGGTGCTCCTGGGAATCGGCTTACAGGTGGCTGGAGCCGCAACCGCCACTAGCGAATTTGGCGATCTGGTGCAGGCGGGTTCGGAGCTGGGGTCGGCAGCCTGGATGGCCAGCTACGGCAGAGATGATGAACTCGAAGCAGATCGCTACGGCATGCTTTACATGTCGCGAGCAGGCTACGATCCTCAGGGTGCCGTCGCATTGCAGCGCACCTTTGTACGACTGAGTGAAGGGCGTAGCGCCAGCTTCGCCGATGGGCTGTTTGCCAGCCACCCGCCGTCGCAGCAACGCGTCGATGCCAATATTCGCACCGCGAGCCAGCTGCCCGTCGGCGAAACCGGTCGAGCCGCCTACCAGAATGCCTTTCGGCAGGTGCGCGCCGACCAGGCGGCGTATGAGGCACAGGACAAGGCCATTGCCGCACTGAACAATAACGACCCGCGCACGGCGCATCAGCAGCTGAACATAGCAATCGATCTGCAGCCCAACGAGGGTCAGTTCTGGGAGCTGCGCGGTCACGCCTTCCGTATGCAGGAAGATTTTGTGCGCGCTGAGGAGGCCTACAGTACTGCCATTCAGCGCAATCCGGACTACTACCACCACTGGGCAGCGCGTGGATCCCTGCGCGAGAGCCGCGGCCAGACCCAGGCAGCCGAGCGCGACTATCAGCGCGCACGGGAACTGCTCGAATAACCCGAAAGCGATTCAAGGACGAAACCATGACAGATTCCAGCCTGCCCCCCCTGGCTACTTCCATTCTGAATTTCTGGTTCGGGGCAGAACCCCTCACGCCGGCCACCGCCGAACGTCAAAAGGCGCTCTGGTGGTCGGGTTCGAAAAATGTCGATTTCGATATCGAGCGGCGCTTCGGCAAGTTGGTGGGTCTGGCGGGTTCCGGAATTTTCGATGCCTGGATGGACTCGCCGAAGACCAGCGTTGCGCTCCTGCTTCTGCTGGATCAGTTTCCACGCAACATTTTTCGCGGCAAGGCAGATGCCTTCGCCTTTGATGCCGCGGCTTTGGTCTGCGCTGACCGCTTGGTGACTTCTGCTAGTTTTGCCGAGCTTAATCCGCTGCTTCGAAGTTTCAGCCTGCTGCCGCTAGAACACAGCGAATCGCTGCAGGATCAGCAGCGCTGTCTAAACGAATTCGAGCGTTTAATTGAGGAAAGCGATGCGTCTTGGCACGCCCTGTTGCGCGGCTATCGGGATTACGCCGAGAAACACTACCGCATTATCGAGCAGTTTGGCCGCTTTCCGCACCGCAACGCGGCACTGGGGAGAGTCTCAACGCCGGACGAACTGACCTACCTGGAATCCAATGCCAGCCGCTTTGGCCAGTAGTGGTGATTTTCCACCAGCTTGTGCGGCTCAGTTGTCCTGAACTTGTTCTTCCATCTCCTTGAATGAGCTGTGGCGCACATCCACGCCTTTGACCATATAGATCAGCTGCTCGGAGAGATTCTTGACGTGGTCGCCAATGCGCTCCAGAGAGCGCAGCGCCCAGATGATATTCAAGACTTTGGAAATGGAGCGCGGGTCTTCCATCATGTAGGTGACCATTTCGCGCAGTGCAGTGCGGTACTCCTGGTCCACCAGCTTGTCCTGCTTGGCAATATCCACGCTGCCCTCGGCGTCGAGCCGACCGTAGGCATTGAGCAGATTGCTCAGCATCGCCGTCACCAGACTGGCGACATGGCGTATTTCGATGTAGCCGCGCGCAGCGGCTTCTTCTTCAATCAACTTGATAGCCATCTTGGCAATCTTGTTGGCTTCGTCGCCGATGCGCTCAAGATCCTGTACCGACTTGCTGATACCCAGAATCAGGCGTAAATCCGAAGCGGTCGGTTGGCGTGTGGCGATGAGACGTACACAAGCCTTGTCGATTTGCACATCGTACTCGTTCACCTGAGCCTCATTGGCAATCACCGCAGCGGCCAGCTCGGAGTCGGGTGCCTCCAGCGAGTTCAGGGCGTCGGACAGCTGCTTTTCCACCACTCCGCCCATTTCCAGAAACTTGCTGATCAAGCTACTCAGCTCGTCATCGAACTTGTGGAAAATGTGCTTTTCCAAGGGTGCTCCTTCTTTCGGCATAAGCGACCTCAGCCAAATCGGCCCGTGATGTAGTCTTCAGTTAACTGGTGCTCAGGATTGGTGAACACCACTTCGGTCGAGTTCACCTCGATCAGTTTACCCAAGTGGAAGTAGGCTGTCCGGTTCGACACGCGCGCGGCCTGCTGCATGGAGTGAGTAACGATGGCGATGGTGTAGTTGTTGGACAACTCCGTCATCAGTTCCTCAATGCGCGCTGTCGCAATGGGGTCCAGTGCCGAACAGGGTTCATCCATCAGGATTACCTCGGGGCTGATGGCAATGGCCCGCGCGATACAGAGGCGCTGCTGCTGGCCTCCGGAAAGCCCGGTACCCGGCGAGTGCAGTCGATCCTTCACTTCGTCCCAAAGGCCAGCGCGGCGCAGGCTGGTTTCCACTACCTCATCCAGATCCTCCTTGCGCGAACAGAGGCCGTGAATTTTCGGCCCATAGGCGACATTCTCGTAAATGGTCTTGGGAAAGGGATTGGGCTTCTGAAATACCATCCCAACCCGGGCGCGCAACTTCACCGGATCCATGTCGCGGCGGTAGACCTCTTCGCCGTCCAGCAGAATATCCCCGCTGACCCGACAGCCGGGAATGGTGTCGTTCATGCGATTAAGACAGCGCAGGAAGGTCGACTTGCCGCAACCCGAGGGGCCGATCATGGCGATGATCTCGTTACGCGCAATGTCCAGGCTGACATCGAATATGGCCTGCTTTTCGCCGTAAAAGACGTTGATATTGCGCATGGAAAACTTGGCGCTTTCCAGCAGCGCTTTGCCTACGGTTTTCACATGTTCGTGCTCGGTGAGCATGCTTGCCTCGGTGCCTTTTGCAGAAGCGGTGTGGGCCAGGCCCAGATCCAGGGTTGTCATGAAAATGCTACCAGCGTCGTTCGAGTTTTTTGCGCAGCAGCACGGCTGCGGAGTTCATACTGATAAGGAAGGCCAAGAGTACCAGAATGGCTCCGGATGTCTTCTCCACAAAGGCGCGCTCGGGGCTGTCGGCCCACAGATAAATCTGCACCGGCAGCACGGTGGAGGAATCGGTCAGCGAACCCGGCACATCGACGATAAAGGCCACCATGCCGATCATCAGCAACGGAGCCGTTTCACCCAGGGCGCGCGCCATGCCGATAATGGACCCGGTGAGCATGCCCGGCATTGCCAGCGGCAGGACGTGGTGCATCACGGTCTGGGTATGTGATGCGCCAACACCCAGCGCCGCCTCGCGAATCGAGGGTGGCACCGCCTTGATGGACGAGCGGCTGGAAATAATGATGGTCGGCAGGGTCATGACCGTCAGCACCAGACCACCTACTAAGGGCGCCGAACGAGGCATGCCAAAGAAGTTGATAAATATTGCCAGGCCGAGCAAGCCAAAAATAATGGAGGGCACGGCGGCCAGGTTATTAATATTCACCTCGATGATCTGGGTGAAGCGATTTCGCGGAGCGAACTCCTCCAGGTAGAGCGCGGCCGCCACGCCGATCGGAAAGGACAGCGCCAGGGTCACCACCAGGGTCAGCAGGGACCCCACCACGGCGCCGAGAATGCCGGCTTGCTCGGGTTCGCGCGAATCGCCAGAGGTAAAGAAGGCACCGTTGAAAGCCAGGCGCAGGGCGCCCTGCTGCTCGAGTTCGTCGAGCCACTGCAGCTTGAGGTCGGATACCCGGCGTTGAGTCTCCGGCAGGCTGGTATTGATATAGCCCTTGCGGTACATATCGACTTCGTCGTCGGCGGTGAGCCAAAGCCTTTGTCGCGTCCCCAGCCACGCGGGATTTTCCTGCAAGGCGTCGGCCAGGTAATAAGTGGCCCCCGAGCTCACTAGGCTGAGCAGATCGCGCCGTTCGGCGCGCGCCGTGACATGGGGAAAGCGCTCGAAGATGGCTTCGCGCAGAGCGGCATCCACATTGGCATCGGCCAGATCTTCGGCGCTGGCGGAAGCGGGCAGGCCCAGACGTTCCGGACTGAAATCCACTTCCAGCTGCACCTGAGCCTGAAAAAAGGCGAGGTGGCCCTTGCGCAAAATGTCGCCAAACAGCAGCGCCAGCACGGCTAGACCGAAGAAAATTGCCAGGCGTCCATACCACTGGAATCGGGCCTCGGCGCGGTAGCGTCTTTGCAAACCGGCATTGATCAGGGCGAGGCTTTCCGAGGGGCTATTCATATTGCTCCCGATAACGGTTCACCACCCAGAGGGCAATGATGTTCAGAATCAGGGTGACGACAAAGAGCACCAAGCCCAAGGCAAAGGCTGCCAGGGTCTTGGCACTGTCAAACTCCTGATCGCCCACCAGCAGAGTGACGATCTGCACTGTTACCGTGGTTACCGATTCCAGGGGATTGGCCGTGAGGTTGGCCGCCAGGCCGGCTGCCATGACCACGATCATGGTTTCGCCAATGGCCCGCGACACGGCCAGCAGCACGCCACCGACAATGCCCGGCAGCGCCGCTGGGATAATCACGCGGCGCACTGTCTCGGACTGGGTTGCACCCAAGCCGAAAGAGCCATCGCGCAAGGATTGGGGCACGGCGTTGATGACATCGTCCGATAGCGACGATACGAAGGGAATAATCATTATGCCCATGACTAGACCGGCGGCCAGCGCGCTCTCCGATGAGGTGACAAAGCCCAGTTGCTCGCCCCAGTCGCGGATAAAGGGAGCCACTGTTAAGGCAGCAAAGAATCCGTACACCACGGTGGGAATGCCCGCCAACACTTCCAGCAGCGGTTTGGCGATGCCACGCAGTCGGGGGCTGGCGTATTCGGCCAGATAGATGGCAGACATGAGGCCGACGGGTACGGCTACACACATGGCCACAAAGGAAATTTGCAGGGTACCGACGAACAGCGGCACCGCGCCGAAGGAACCGGAAGCACCCACCTGATCCGTACGAATGGCGGTTTGCGGACTCCAGTGCAGACCACCAATAAACTCCCAGAAGGACACCTGCTGGAAAAACCGAAGAGCTTCAAACAGCACGGAGAGCACTATGCCCAGGGTGGTGAGGATGGCGATCAGCGAGCAGGCCATCAACAGCGCGCGCAGGGTAAATTCAACCTCATTGCGCGCCGCCAGTTGCGGGCGAATGCGGCGCACCGCCAACACCAGTCCGACCAGCGACAAGGCCAGTACCACCAGGGTCATCCACCAGCGATTGACGCGCACCAGATTCTGGCTGTAATCGGCGGCCGCCAGCAGGGTGGGGTCAGTCGAGACCAGCGTACCGCTGGCGACATTGGCGATTTGCGCCAGTAGCAGACTGCGTTCGCCCGGCGTGGCGGGCAGCTGGGCCTCGGGGATAGACAGCAGAGTCAGCTCGCGGATAAGTAGGTCATCGAGCCCAAACCAGAGCAACAACAGTACGAGTGCGGGCAGGCCCGACCAGTAGGCCACCATGCTGCCGTAATAGGAGGGCAGCGAATGCAGGAAACGCTGGCCACCCACGCCCTGGGCGAGCTGACGGGAACGGAGGCGCCCGAGGACGAAGCCGAAACCCGCCAGCAACACGACCAGGATGAGAAGAGATGAAAACCCCATGCTGCAATGATATCAGCAGACGGATGACATGCAGATGACTAAGGCGATCAGTGGTGCACGACCGCCATATTTTCCAGGCTTTCCACCAATGCGTCGTATTCATCTGCGGCCAGCGGAATCAGTCCGCGGTCGGACAAATAGCCAAATTCACCCACCGCGTTCTCACTGACGAACTCGTTGAGGAATTCCATCATGCCGGGTACCACGCCAATGTGGTTCTTCTTGACGTAGATGAAGAGGGGGCGAGATACCGCGTAATCGCCGCTGGCGATGGCATCGAAGTCCGGTGCCACACCCTCGATGGCGTGTCCGCGCACGATGTCCTGGTTCTGGTCGAGAAAGCTAAAGCCCATGATGCCCACCGCACGCGGGTTGGCGCCGAGCTTCTGCACGATCAGATTGTCGTTCTCGCCGGCTTCGATGAACTTGCCGTCTTCGCGAATTTTGAAGGAGAGGAGTTCGACCAGGTCCGCGCCGGTGGGGTTACCCAAGCCACGCGTCATCTCGGCATAGGCTTCGGCATTGACACCGAGACCGGTCAGAGCCTCACGCAGGTCAGCCGCGCTCACGCCTTCCAGTTCGTGCAGCAACTCAATGCTCTCGGCGCCCGGCAGCATGACGAGTTCCAAAAAGGCGTCGCGCGTGCCAGAGGTCGGCGGCGGGCCGAGCACTTCGATGGCTTCATTGGGCAGTGCCGGATTCACCTGCTGCCAGGTCTGGTAGGGGTTGCGCACCAGTTGACCTGAGGCGTTGGGCACCCAGGCAGCCAGTGCCAGATATATATCGCGCAGACTCAGACTCATCTGCTGACCTGCCATGGAGCTGACCAGCACGATGCCGTCATAGCCGATTTTCAATTCGACCACCTCAACGCCCCTGGCTTCACAGTCGGCCAGTTCAGAATCGGTGATGGCGCGCGAGGCATTGGTTACATCGGGGAAGGCTTCGCCGACGCCGGCGCAAAATTGTTTCATGCCACCGCCGGTGCCAGTAGACTCCACCTTTGGCGTCTTGAACCCGGTGGAACGACCAAAACGTTCGGCAACCAGCGTAGTAAAGGGATATACGGTAGAGGATCCGACCACGCTGATCTGATCGCGGGCCGCCCACACCGGGCTGGTACCAAGCAGGGTTAAGCTGAACAGTGCGCTGAGAATGCGAAGTTTAGACATGATCTCTATTCGGGGTAGCTGAGGTTGGGCGCCAAATTACTGCAGAATAATGACAGAAATATGACACTCAGACAGCCAGGGGGCTGCCGGCAACAGGGTCGAGGGGGGCTGGCGTGAACCGAATTATTCAGCTTGTTGATAGCGCCAATGATTGGCTTGCGCGCCTGCTTGGTTGGGCGTTGATTGCCATGGTCTTAACCACCTGCGTACTAGTGCTACTGCGCTACCTGGCGAACGCTGGCAACCTGGTATTTCTGCAGGAGCTGATCATTTACCTGCACGCCACTTCCTTTATGCTCGGCGCGGCCTGGGTGCTCAAATGCGACAACCACGTGCGGGTGGATGTGTTCTACCGCCGCGCCTCCGCGCGTCGAAAGGCATGGGTCAATGCACTGGGTAACCTGGTCTTTCTGATGCCGCTGGCGGTCTTCCTGCTGCTGTCGAGCCACTCCTTTGTGGCGCGCTCCTGGCAGTTTATGGAAGCCTCACCCGAGCCGGGCGGCATTCCGGCCGTGTTCCTCCTGAAAAGCCTGATACCGGCCATGGCGTTGCTGCTCCTGCTGCAGGGCGCGGTCGAACTGGCGCGCTCGGCGCTGACCCTGATAGACGCTGCATCGGAGCACGAAGATGGTTGAATTCGTCCCCCTGCTGATGTTTCTGACGGTATGCCTTGCCCTGATGCTGGGCTATCCGGTGGCCTTCACCCTGGGTGGCACGGCGCTTCTGTTTGCCGGTCTCGGAATCGTCGCCGGGGTCTTTGACCCGGCCCTGCTCCTGGCCATGCCAGATCGCATCTTCGGCATCATGATCAACGAGTCGCTGACCGCCGTACCGCTGTTTGTCTTTATGGGCGTTACCATGGAGAAGTCGCGCATCGCGGAAGCCCTGCTGGAGAACATGGCGCGCCTGTTCCGCGGCCTGCCGGCCGGGCTCGGCATCTCGGTGGTTTTTGTCGGCATGCTGCTGGCGGCCAGTACCGGCATCGTCGGCGCCACTGTGGTCGCCATGGGTCTGATGTCGCTGCCGACTATGCTCAAGCGCGGCTACGATCCCAGCCTGGCGACAGGCACCATCTGTGCCACCGGCACCCTGGGGCAGATCATTCCTCCTTCCATTACCCTGATTTTGCTTGGCGAGGTGATTTCCAACGCCTACCAGCAAGCCCAGTTGGCCAGCGGCAGGTTCCAGACGGATACGGTGTCCATCGGCGACCTTTTCGCCGGCGCCTTTATCCCCGGGTTGATCCTGGTGGTGGCTTACGCGGTCTACCTGCTGCTGACGGGCATATTGAAGCCCCAATCGGCGCCGCGTATGGAGGAGAGCGCAGCACTGGATTGGCGCGATGTCGTTCTCAGTCTGTTGCCGCCGCTCATTTTGATTGTGGTGGTGCTGGGCTCGATCCTGGCTGGCATTGCCACCCCTTCGGAAGCCGCCGGTGTCGGCGCCCTGGGCTCCCTCATCATGGCCGCGTTGAAGCGCCAACTGAATCTGAATATCCTGCGTCAGGTGTCGCGCGAGACGCTCTCTACTACCGGCATGATCTTCCTTATTCTCATTGGTGCGTCGGTATTTTCGCTGGTGTTCCGCGGCTTTGGCGGCGAGATGCTGGTGCGGGATATTTTTGATCAGCTGCCAGGCGGCACCCTGGGTGCGCTGGCACTGGTGATGCTGGTGATTTTTCTACTTGGCTTTATTCTCGACTTTATCGAGATCACCTTCGTGGTGGTGCCCATCGTCGGTCCGGTGCTGCTGGCTATGGGCGTCGACCCCATCTGGCTGGGCGTCATGATCGCGCTCAACCTGCAAACCTCATTCCTGACACCACCCTTCGGTTTTGCGCTGTTTTATCTCCGGGCGGTGGCGCCGCCGGAAATTGAGACCATGCATATCTACCGCGGCGTGATTCCCTTTATCCTGATCCAGCTGGCAACACTGGTCGCGCTGATTCTCTGGCCCGCCCTGGCGACCTGGCTACCCGGCATCCTGGGTTAGCGCAGGTTGTACATGGCCTGCTCGGAAATGCGATGCCAGGGCGTGACCTGCTGCTGAAACTCCCGGTAACTCTGGTAAATGCGCGCAAAGTCGGCATCGCTAGCGGCCTGTTCGGCGTAATAAGTTTCAGCGGTTTCGCGCAGCCAGTCGATGACGCTGTCCGGCAGCGGCTGGGGCACGATCCCGGATTCCGCCAGTTCGGCCAGGGCGACCGCGTTACCCATGGTGTACTCGTCGAGCATATCGCCGTTGACGGCGCGTGCGGCAACCTGAACGATGGCCTGCAGATCGGCCGGCAGCCGGTTCCAGGCATCCAGATTGATCAGAAATTCCAGCATCGAACCGGGTTCGTGCCAACCGGGGTAGTAGTAGTTGCGGCCCACTTCCTGCAGGCCGAAGGCGCGATCGTTGTAGGGTCCCACCCACTCGGTGGCGTCGATCACGCCGGTCTGCATGGACGAATAGATATCGGCACCGGCCAGATTAAGAGCTGTGCCTCCGGCTTCCGAAAACACCTCGCCTGCCAAACCCGGGATGCGCATTTTGAGTCCGCGCAGGTCGGCAATACTGTTGACCTCGCGGTTGAACCAGCCCGCCATCTGCACGCCGGTGTTGCCGCCAGGCAGGGGCAGAACGTCGTAGGGTCGGTAAATCTCCTGCCAAAGTTCGAGCCCGCCGCCGTAGTAAATCCAGGCGTTCATTTCCTGCGCGTTCATGCCAAAAGGAATGCTGGAGAAGAAGGGTGCGCTGGGGATCTTGCCCTTGATGTAGTAGGCGCCGGAGTGGCCCATTTCCACGCTGCCGGATGAAACGGCGTCGAAGACGCCCAGTGCGGGAACCAACTCGCCGCCGCCGTAAACTTCGATCTGCAGACGCGCTGCCGACATGCGCTCGACCATCTCGGCAAATTTTTCCGGGCCCGCACCCAGTCCGGGAAAGTTTTTCGGCCAGGCTGTCACCATGCGCCAATGGAACTGGGTCCCGGCCTGGCTGCCATCGGCGATGACCACCGCCCCACTGCGATCAAAATGCGCCGCTTTTTCGGCGACGAAGAGACCGCTGACCAATACCAGCAGCGCCACCAGGCCGAGAATGACCAAGGGTGTGTAGGATCGATCAGTAGGCATAGTCCCCCCGCTGCAGATTTTTGTGCAGTCTACTCCATCTGCCTTCGACAATCAGGCCTGCTGCAGACGAGCATAGGACAGCACCAGCCACTTACTGCCGGCCTGGTCAAAATTGACCTGTACCCGGGCGTGAGCGCCCTGCCCCTCGAAGCTCAAAATGACGCCCGGGCCAAAACTGGGGTGCAACACGCGTTGACCCAAGGCAAAGCCGGTGGCAGTGCCCGGATCGCTGGTGCTAAAACGCCGCGATGCCGTGCCTGGCCGCGACAGAGGAGCAGGGCGCGGCGCGATCTGCACGCGTACTTCTTCCCGCAATTCAGCCGGAATATCCCGCACGAATCGCGATATGCCGTTGTACCTTTCGTCGCCATGCAGTCGCCGCGATTCGGCATAGGTCAGCACCAGTTTTCTCATGGCGCGGGTGATGCCCACATAGCAGAGACGGCGTTCTTCTTCGAGACGGCCCGGCTCATCCGCTGACATCGAATGGGGAAAGAGGTTTTCCTCCATCCCGGCCATGATCACCAGCGGAAACTCCAAGCCCTTGGCCGAGTGGAAGGTCATCATCTGCACCGCGTCCTCGTGCGCTTCTGCCTGCTGCTCGCCCGCTTCCAGAGTGGCCTGCGCCAGGAACTGCGGCAGCACTAGCTCCTCAGTATTTTCCGGTTCAAAGGATTTACAGGCGCTGACCAGTTCGAACAGGTTGTCCACGCGCGCCTGACCTCGCTCGCCTTTTTCTGCACGATGGAATTCCAGCAGACCGGTGCTGTTGAGCAAATGGTCGACGCCTTCGTGCAAGCTCAGGGACGCAAGATCCTGCTCGAGCTGATTGACCAGCTGCAGAAAACCATAAAGCGCGTTGGCCGCGCGCGCTGCCAGGGCACCGGAATCGATCAGCTGCAGGGCGGCCTGCCACAAGGACATACGCCGCTCGCGCGCGAGACTGCGCACCTCGTCGATGGTCTTGTTACCAATGCCGCGCGTCGGTGTGTTGACTACGCGTTCAAAGCCTTGGTCGTCGTTGCGATTGACCACCAGACGCAAATAGCCCAGGGCATTCTTGATTTCCAGACGCTCGTAGAAACGCTGCCCACCATAGATGCGATAGGGTATCTGCAGGCGCAGCAGGGATTCCTCGATCACCCGCGACTGGGCGTTGGATCGATAAAGAATGGCCATTTCCGAGCGATTGGTACCCGCTTCAAAGGCGCGCTGCAGGGTGTCGGCGATAAAGCGCGCTTCGTCCTGTTCGTTGAACGCCGCATAGAGCGCAATGGGCTCGCCATGCGGCAGATCGGTCCAGAGATTCTTGCCAAGCCGTTCGGCGTTGCGCGAGATGACCGCGTTGGCAGCCTGCAGAATGGTGCCGGTAGAGCGGTAATTCTGCTCCAGTCGGACAGTGACGGTGTCCGCGTGGGCACGGGCAAATTCGCGAATATTTTCTACGCGCGCTCCACGCCAGCCGTAAATGGACTGGTCGTCGTCTCCCACAACCGTGAGGGCCGCGCTGTTTCCCGCCAGCAATTTTAGCCAGGCGTACTGGATATGGTTGGTATCCTGAAATTCGTCGACCAGAATATGGCGGAACTGACGACGGTAGTGTGCCAACAAATTTTCGTCGTCGCGCAACAGCTCGAAACAGCGCAGCAACAGTTCACCAAAGTCGACCACGCCCTGGGCGCGGCAGTAGTCCTCATAGGCTTGGTAGATACGCCCCTGGGTGGCGGCGAAGGGATCGCTGTCGGTCCGGCATTGGGCCGCTCGCTCCCCTTCATCCTTGCGCGCATTGATAAACCACTGGGCCTGACGCGGCGACCAGCGCGTGTCGTCCAGGCCCAATCCCAGGATGACCCGCTTGATCAAGCGCTGCTGATCATCGGCATCGATGATCTGAAAGTGTTGCGGCAAACCGGCCTCGGCATGATGCTGACTGAGCAGACGATGGGCCAGTCCGTGAAAGGTGCCTACCCACGTGCCACGGGTCGGAATGCCGAGCATGGCTTCGATGCGTTCGCGCATTTCCCGCGCCGCCTTATTGGTAAAGGTCACCGCCAGGATGGCGTAGGGCGACAGACGCTCGACATCGAGCAGCCAGGCAATGCGATGCACCAGCACGCGCGTCTTGCCGCTACCGGCTCCGGCCAGCACCAGTAGGTGGGGTGATTCACAAGTGACAGCTTCCCGCTGGGCAGGATTCAAGGCGTCGAGAATGGGGGTAATATCCAAAAGGCTTCCAATCAAAAAATAACGTACCGGGCGGACAGACGCCACCCGGACTTAAAGCGTCAAACTAGATACCCATGCGCGCCAGGGTATCGCCGATCTCGCGCAAGATGGGGGTCAAGCTGGGATGGCGCACAGCGAACTCAGCGGCCAGCTGATCCATGCGCTGTGTCAGCGACTCACCGGGTTTCGACTCGTCCTCATGCACCAGGCGATGAATGTCTTCGTCCAGCTGCGCCACCAGTTCGACCAGATCCGCATCCAGATGTTCGGTCGCGTTCAGCTCAGCGTGCAACCGCTTGAGCGAATCCTTCAGCGCGTCTTTTTCCATGCCGGAGTCTCCCGAAAGGCCTGTCAGTCGGTCACCATTATAGCGCTCCGTCCGGCTCTCTGGTCCTCTCTAGTCGCGCTCGATCTCGTAAATGAGATCCATGCTCTGAGAGTTGCCGGAGCGTGCCTTAAGACGCAGCTGATTACTGATTCGATATTCGAGCTGTACGCTGCTGGACGACTCAAACAATCCCTGCGCCCACTCGACATACAGGCGCGGCAGCAGGTAGGTACCGGCGACGATGGATTGGCCGTTTTCCGCATCGTTGCGCACGCCAAATTCGCTCAGTCCAAAATTTTTCTCGAGGCGATCGGCAATGGATGCGCCCCCTACGATGCCCAGTTGAGTCACGGCATCGAGCAGGGTCGGCGCTTCGCTGGCCGCCATGGTCTCGAGTTTCTGGCCGGTGAGCAGCACCGCCAGAATGTCGCTTTGCGCCATCACCGGCGTCGAGTACAGCGTGGGGGTCGGCTCCTGGGCGGTGCCGCCCAGATGTATACCCACCAGGTAGTCGGGGTAGCTCTGCTCGGCGTCGATATCCAGCGCGGGGTTGTCCAGCTCGCCCTGAAACACCATGCGGCCGCGGCGCATCTCCAGGGTGCGACTATAGGCCTGGTATTCGCCTTCGAGTAGCTCGATGGCGCCAAAGGTGCGCAGTGGGTCGCCGCTCTGCTGACTCAGTTCCATGGTGCCGGCTACCCGGGTGCTGAGACCAAAGCCTTCAAAGCGAACGCGGGAACCCGGCTCGATCTGCACGTCAATCTGTCGTTGCAAGCGACGCTCCTTCGGCCCGGCGCTGTCACCCACAATGATTTCGTCCTCCGACACCCGCACTCCGCCAGCCGGCAGCACACGCACGCGGGCAAGGGCTTCGGGGACACCCAGTCGACCCGCTACCTGCAACTGGGTCGAATTCAGCAGGAGCTCGAGCTGCGGATCGACGCGCAGGCGCAGGTCTGAGCGATCCAGGGCGAGAAAATTGCTGCCCTCAACTTGTACAGCGACTTCCAGCGACTGCAGAGAAGCAGCTGTCAGGGTACCCGACATCCGCAGTTCGCCGCCTCCCGAAGTGACACTGGCCAGCAGAGCGATGCGATTCTGATCGTCGGTGCTGACGCGCAGGTTAATGGCGTCTAGTTCGATGCCCGCCTGGGGCAGAATAAAACGGCCATTCTCCAGGGCCCCGGCCAGACGGAAGGCTGGGTTTTGCCAGGGCCCGCTGGTTTGCAGCTCGAGATTCAAGCCGCCGCCGATGCCATCCAGTTGCGGAAAGACAGCTTCCAGCCACTGGATGGACGAAAAATCGAACAGCGCGCGCGACACCAGCTCGGGCGTCGTCTCAGCAAAATCGATCTGGCCCTGCCATTGGGCGCGACCGGTTTCGCCCAGTTCCACCAGGGCGGAGCCCTCCAGCCGTTGGTAAGTGACCTGCGCCTGCAGGCTGAGCGCGCGATAGACCACGGGATCCGGAATCTGGTCCTGACCGAGCACCACCAGGCTGCCGACTTCGCTGTACAGATCTGCCCGCAGATCGGGATAGCCCGAGCCGGTATCCAGAGACAGATTGCCATTGAGCTGGCCCTCAAGGCGCAACGGCAAGGGCGACAGATATTCGAGGAAGTTCAGCGGCAAATTGTCGAGATGCAACTCGGCCAGAATCCGGCTACCGGGCCGAATGTCCGCCTCACCACAGAGGCTGGCCTGGGTCGACAGCCAGCATCCGGAGCGCAGGCTCCACCCGTTGTCCAGCTGATCCAGCTGCAGGCCTTGCTCCAGGCGCCAGTTGCCCAGGGGTTCCGGGCTGAGCAGATCGAGCTGGTCGAGCTGCAGCTGCCACAAGGGATCGCGGTTTGCCCGTCCCGCCAACTCGAATGCCAATTCGCCGAGAGCAAGACTGGCATCAAAGCGGACATTGCCGTCGGCCAGGGAGGCTTCCAGGTTGAGGCCGCTGAGCTGGCGCCCACGCACCACTATTTGCGGCGTCTGCAGGTTCAAAGCATGCCCTTCGGCAGTGGGACGAATCTCCGCCTGCCAGGATTCCAACCTGACCTCGGGTGCAGTCAGGCTGCTGCCTTCCAGCCGCAGCGACAGGCGCGGCGCGGCATAGCTGCCTTCGAGTGAGCCCGTTGCGCTGAGCGACAGCTGGTCCAGTCCCCCGGGCACATAGGCCGAGGCCAATGCGGCGAGTTCGGGTCCCTGCAATTGCCAGGACAGCGCTAGATCAGGGTAGAGCCGGCCATTCAGTTGCAGACTGTTGGCGGTCGAACGCAGTTCGACGCCTGTCGAGCTGAACTGGCCATTCTCAAAGCGCACCGGCCCGCTGGCCACAATGGTCTCGCTGCCCAGTAAGGTCTCGGCCTGTCGAATTTGCACGGTGAGTTGCAAGCCCTCGGCAAACTGCAGTTCGAGGCCGCTCAAGTCTACCTGCAAAGGAGCTAGGGGTGCAGGCAAGGCCAGATCAGCCACCTGCAGTTGCTCGACGTCGATGCGACGACTTTCGGCATCCAGACGCACAGTGGTTGCCGACAGCTCGCCGCGGGCGCTCTCTACGCTCAGCTGATCGAGTACCAGCTGCGGCTGCTCGAAACGGCCACTGGCGCTGACGCGGGCGTTGCCCAGCCAGGGCAGATTGGTTTGAAACCGCCCCTCGATGTCCAGCACTGCCAGCCCGCCGCGCGTGGCGAGCTCGACGTCCTCCAGCAGGCCGGCGTCGCCGAGTTGTTGGCGTAAATCCAGTTGCGCGGCGCGGTGCACGCCCTCCACGACCAGGTCTTCGATATCCAGATCAGTTGGACGCTCGGGCAGAAACCAGGTCAGGCGCATGCCCGAATCCACCGCATAGGGCGCGGTGAGTTGGTGCTGTATTTGCACATCGGCAAGGCTGCCCAGCAGGCTGGCACGGCCCCGCCAGGCGGCAGCGTCATATTGCCACTCGACATCCAGACTGAGCGGGTAGGGCGCGGCCAGCACAATTTCGCCGGCCAGATGCAGGCTGTCGTCGGGGCGCTGAATGTCGAGCGACTCAAGGAGTAATCGGTTACCGACCACTTCCAGGCCCGCCTCGATCTGATCCACCAGCGCGCGCTGCTGCAAGCGCACTGCACTTATCGACAGATCGGCCAGTACCAGACGCAGGGGCAGCTGCAGGCGTGGCCATTGAGATTCTGCGGGGTCGCCGTCGGCCGCCGCATCGGTTTCGATATCCAGCGCGATCAGGCGTAAATGATCCAGCTTCAGGGTGCCAAACCATAGCATCTGCGGCTGCCAGGCAACGTCCAGCTGCGCGGCGCGCAGACTGAACCCCTCGCCTTCAATTCCGAAGTCGGCAAAATGCATGCCCTGCAATAGATTGCCCTGCATCTCGGAGTAGAGCACCTGCACCGGCGCCCGTTGACGCAATTCGGCGAGCAACCAGCGACTGCCGGTTTCCGTGCGCACCAGCAAAAAGAGTCCGAGCGGCAGCGCCACCAGCACCACTACCAGCAGAATCAATATGCCGACCAAAAAGCGTTTCAAATTTCCGGCCCCATAAAGAGATGCAGGCGCGCACCGGTTCCGTCCGAGGGCCAGGCCAGGTCCAGACGGATGGTTCCAACCAGAGTGTGCCAACGGATGCCGACGCCAGCGCCACGCTTCAAGCTGGGCTCGTTATTGAAGGCATCACCGATGTCGACAAAGAGCGCCAAATCCCAGTTTTCGGCAATGGGCCGATCGTACTCCAGACTGGCGACGCTCAAGTGACGCCCGCCCACCACGTTGCCCTCGGCATCCCGAGGTCCCAGGGATTCAAAATCGTAGCCGCGCACCGAGTTATCGCCGCCGGCAAAATAGCGAATGGAGGCCGGCACTTCGCGAAAACGTGCCACCCAGGTAGCACCCAGCTCGACGCGGCCGATCAGCCGACCCTGCCCCAGGGGCAAAATCCCCTTGGCATCGAGATGGGCCTGCAGTAGCGAGGTATCGCTCAGCAGATTGTCGAGTGCCCCGGACAGATCGAAGCCGACGCGCCAGCCCTGGGCGATACGCCGCTCGCCAGTGCGCGCGCTTTTATGCAGGGCCAGGGACGGCAACAGCAGCTGGGACTCGACCTGGAGCGTGCCAATGGTGGAGGATTCACGGCTGTAGGAAGCACCCAAGGTGCGTATCCAGCCACCGTCCATCAAGCGCACGCGACTCCAGCCCAGCGATTGTCGGATACTGCGACTGGAATCGGTTTCCTCAGACAGAACACCCAACTGCCATTGCCGCAGTTCGCGGGTCGGATCCGCTAGTGGGTGGCGGTGGGTCAGCTCCAGCTGCTTGAGCAAGGGTGACAGGCTGGTCTCCATCGAGGCGCGATCGCCCTGCCCGTTGAGCAATCGATTTTCGACGGCCAGGCTGGCCCGCGGTCCGGAGTTGGTATCCACGCCGGCACCAACGGAAAAATGCCAGGTTTTCACCGGTTCCAGGCTGATGCGGATGTCCACCAGGCCATTCTGGCGCTGCTCAATTTGAGGGCGCACCGAGACCACGGAAAAATACTGGCTGTCGATGAGTCGCTGCTGCAGTTCGATAAGCTCGGCAGCGTCGACCGGATCACCGCTCGCATAGGGTATAAAGCGGTGCAGAAAATCTACCGAAGGTCCGGCTTCCTGGATCAGTGTTTGACCGTAGCGATAGCGCTCACCACTCAGAAAATGCAGAACGATGACGGCTTCGGCGCGCTCCGGCTCGACCTGGATTTGGCTGGTGGAAAAGCGCGCGTCGTAATAACCGCGACGCGTTGCCAGGCGCTGAAACTGGGTCTTGTAGGCTTCATAGCGTGCATGGTTGAGCTGATCGCCGACCGTGAAGGGTGCGCCCTGCACCAGTTCAATAAATGCGCCGTCGGCCTCGGCAGCACCTTCGAGCTGAATGTCCAGACGCACGATGCGGGTCGCCTCACCCAGGCTGATATTAAGGCTGATCTGCCAGCAGCCCTGTTCGTCGCGAACCGAATGCTGGGTAATCTCGGGTCGATAGTAGCCAAAGGCCCGCAGCAGATCGCCCACTTGGGCCAGTGATTGGCGCGCGACCGCGCGTGCACGGGCCTCGGAAGCAGTACAGGGTGATTCGAAGGGGGTCAGATTATCGCGCAGTGTATTGGCCAGATTGTTACCAACACCCTCAATCAGCCACTGCGCCAGCGCCGGCGCTGGAGAAAGCAGCGCCAGCAGCAGAAAACCGCTGCAAAAACGTAACATCAGACTATTCGACCCCAAGCGGGGTCGGATCACCATTGCCCTTTGTTAATTTGGCCGCGCTGGACACCCCGCCTCACTCGACCGTGACGCTCTTGGCTAGGTTGCGCGGCTGGTCGACGTCGGTGCCCTTCATCAGCGCCACGTGGTAGGCCACCAGCTGAAGTGGCACCGAATAGACGATGGGTACCAGGCTGTCCGCCATGTTGGGCAATTCGATAATCTCGACGTCTTCCTCGGCCTCGAACTGGCTGTCGCGATCGGCAAATACATAGAGCTTGCCGCCGCGGGCGCGCACCTCGTGCAGGTTGGACTTGAGCTTATCGAGCAATTCGTTGCTGGGTGCGATAGCCACCACCGGCATGTCGCTGTCGACCAACGCGAGCGGGCCGTGCTTGAGTTCGCCGGCGGCATAGGCTTCGGCGTGAATATAGGAAATCTCCTTCAGTTTGAGCGCACCTTCCATGGCTACCGGGTAGTTTACGCCGCGCCCCAGGTAGAGCGCGTGATGGCAGGCAGCAAAGGGCGCAAAGCGACGCAAAATCTGGTCGCCCAGCGCGAGTGCCTGGCGCACCAGATCCGGCGCCTGATGCAGTGCCTGAACAATCTGCTTCTCCTCGGCCGGTTCCAGCTCGCGGGTTTTGCCCAGCGCCAGCGCCAGCAGCTGCAGGGCCACCAACTGACTGGTGAACGCTTTGGTCGAGGCCACGCCGATTTCCGGCCCGGCCTGGGTGCAGAAGACAAAGTCGGATTCGCGCACCAGGGAACTGGTCGGCACGTTGCACACGGCAAAGCTGGCCAGGTAGCCAAATTCCTTGGCCTTGCGCAGTGCGGCCAGGGTGTCCGCCGTTTCGCCTGACTGCGAGATGGCGACAAAAAGTGTATTGGGGTGCACCAGAATGCGATCGTAGCGATACTCGCTGGCGATATCCACCTCGGTGTGAATACCGGCCCAGCCCTCCAGCCATTTCTTGGCAACTAACCCGGAGTGATAGCTGGTGCCACAGGCGACGATATGCACGTGTTCGACGCGAGCGAAGACGGCCTCGGCGTCCATGCCAAAGGCTCCCTGCAACAGATGGTCTTTGCCCAAATGCCCCTGCAAGGTGCGACGTATGACATCCGGTTGTTCGAATATCTCTTTCTCCATGAAATGGCGATAGCCGGCCTTGTGCACTTCTTCGGCGGCCGCCTCGCTCTTCTCGGCGACGCGTTCGACCTGCTTGCCCTCGGCGTCAAAGATGCGCACACCTTCGGTGGTCACTTCGGCTAGGTCTCCCTCTTCGAGATAGCAAAAGCGGTCGGTCACCTGACGCAATGCCAGGCTATCGGAGGCAATAAACATTTCGTCGATACCGAAACCGATCACCAGCGGACTGCCGCTGCGTGCCCCCACCAGCCGATCCGGTTCGCGCTCGGACATCACCACGATGCCATAGGCGCCCTCGAAGCGGCCGATCGCCTGGCGCACGGAATCCAGCAGCGACAGGCCAGTGCGATGCAGGCTTTCCACCAGGTGGACAATGACTTCGGTATCGGTCTGCGACTGAAAGTGAAATCCCTTGGCTTGCAGCTCCTGGCGCAGGATCTGGTGGTTTTCGATGATGCCGTTGTGCACGACCGCCACTGCACCCGAGGTGTGTGGATGCGCATTGACCGTAGTCGGCTTGCCATGGGTAGCCCAGCGCGTGTGGGCAATGCCGACATTGCCCTGTGCCTTGGTACTTTTAACCTCCTCGACGAGGGCGGCCACCTTGCCGGCCACTTTGACCGTCTGCAGGGGCTTTCCCTGATCCATCAGCGCTACACCAGCGGAGTCATAGCCGCGGTATTCAAGTCGCTTGAGACCTTCTAGCAGGGCCTTGGTAATAGTGCGTCCGGAGACGGCGCCGACGATGCCACACATACTAGTCTTGCTCCTGCTTGTCGCGCGGAATATTGGTTTGCCGGCCTCGGGCAACCGCCAGATTGCCAGTCGGTACTTCCTTGGTAATGACCGAGCCGGCGCCGATATAGGCGCCAGCACCGATTTCCACTGGCGCTACCATGACCGAGTTAGCGCCGGTCGAGGCGTGATCGCCGATGCGGGTCTTGTGTTTGTGCTTGCCGTCATAGTTGGCCGTTATGGTGCCGGCACCCACATTCACTTTTTCGCCCAGCTCGGCATCGCCGATATAGCTCAGGTGATTGACCTTGCTGCCGGCACCGATGTGGGATTTCTTGATCTCGACAAAGTTGCCGATCTTGGCGCCCTCCGCCAGCACCGTGCCAGGGCGCAAGCGGGCGAAGGGTCCCACGCTGCAGCCGGCACCGACGATAGCGTCCTCCACCAGCGTGTTGGCCAGAATGTGAGCGCCTGCGCCGATCCGGCTATTGCGAATCAGACAGTTGGCTTCGATATGCACGCCGGTTTCGATTTCTACTTCGCCTTCCAGTACCAGATTGACATCGAAACTGACGTCCGCCGCAATGCGCGCCCGCCCCCGCACGTCAAAGCGCGCTGGATCGGCCAGGCTAACGCCGGCATCCATAAGCAGCCTGGCCTGCTGCAGCTGATAGTAGCGCTCCAGCTCTGCCAACTGGGCCCGCGTATTCACGCCGGCAACTTCGTCGGGATGATCCGGCTGGCTGGTAACCACCCCGATCCCTTCGGCGACTGCCATGGCGATCAGATCGGTCAGGTAGTACTCGCTCTGGGCGTTATTACTGCGCAGTTGCGGCAGCCACTTCTTCAGCCGCTGCGCGGGCACGCAAAGAATACCGGTGTTGATTTCGCGCAGGTCGCGCTCGGCCGCGCTGGCATCCTTATGCTCGACGATGCGCTGAACCCGGCCGGCGTCATCCCGCACGATACGTCCGTACCCGCTTGGATCGGCCAGTTCCACGGTGAGCAGGCCGACCCGGTCGCGGCTGCTCTCGAGTAGTCGTTGTAGTGTGGTCGGCTGGATCAGAGGAACGTCGCCGTAAAGCACCAGAACCTGGCCTTCGTCCTCCAGCTGCGGCATCACCTGTTGTACCGCATGCCCGGTGCCGCGTTGTTCGGCTTGCAGAACCCAGCTCACCTGCCGCTCGCTGAAGGCGGCTCTCACTTGCTCGGCACCGTGGCCATGCACGACAAAGGTCTGCGCTGCCTGCAGTGCTTCGGCAGCATCCAGCACCCACCCCAGCAGGGGTTTGCCTGCCAGATGATGCATTACCTTGGGCAGGCGCGAGCGCATTCTCGTGCCCTGGCCGGCGGCGAGAATCAGAATGCGAACAGACATGGACGAGCCTTGCGGGAGAAATGATTAGCAGCTATTAAACGAAAAAAAGGGTGGCCATCGCCACCCTTTTGGTCGTGCTGAGAAAACAGTATCCGGCTCAATGTCCGCTCTTCATGCGGCGACGCAGCTTTTCCAGTGTGAGCAGTTGGGCTGAAGCTTCGGCCAGCTCGGAGGCCGCCTTGCCGTATTCAAATTCACCGGACTGGTTGGCCATCTGCTGGGCGGCGGCCTTGCGGGCCTCTTCGGCTGCGGCTTCGTTAATGTCCTCAGCGCGAATAGCCGTGTCGGCCAGCACCGTAATCAGGTGGGGCTGCACTTCAAGAAAGCCACCGGATACAAACACCAGCTCCTCTGCGCCATTCTGCTTAAGAATGCGCAGCGGACCCGGCTTCAGCGGTGTCAGCAAAGGCGCGTGGCCGTACTGGATGCCCAGCTCGCCTTCAGCACCGGTCGCCGTAACGGCCTGCACCAGGTCAGAGAAGATTTTCTCCTCGGCGCTGATGATGTTGCAGTGAACGCTCATGGACATGCCTGTTTACCCGATCAGTTTTTCTTGGCTTTCTGCACGGCTTCTTCGATAGAGCCGACCATGTAGAAGGCCTGCTCCGGCAGATCGTCGTACTCGCCGTCCAGAATACCCTGGAAACCGGCGATGGTGTCTTTCAGCGACACGTACTTGCCTGGCGAACCGGTGAACACCTCCGCGACAAAGAAGGGCTGGGACAGGAAGCGCTGGATTTTTCGTGCGCGCGCCACCGTCAGCTTGTCGTCTTCAGACAATTCGTCCATACCCAGAATGGCGATAATGTCCTTCAGTTCCTTGTAGCGCTGGAGTACTGCCTGCACACCACGGGCACATTCATAGTGCTCGCTGCCGATCACAAGCGGATCGAGCAGGCGCGAGGTGGAATCGAGCGGATCCACGGCGGGGTAAATACCCAGCTCAGCGATCTGACGGCTCAGTACCAGGGTCGCATCCAGGTGAGCAAAGGTAGTGGCCGGCGAGGGGTCAGTAAGGTCATCGGCCGGAACGTATACCGCCTGGAAGGAGGTAATGGAGCCGTTACGGGTGGAGGTAATGCGCTCCTGCAGGGCGCCCATCTCCTGCGCCAAGGTAGGCTGGTAACCCACCGCCGAGGGCATGCGGCCGAGCAGTGCCGACACCTCGGTTCCTGCCAGGGTGTAGCGATAGATGTTGTCGATGAACATCAGTACATCGCGACCTTCGTCGCGGAAGCTCTCGGCCACGGTCAGGCCGGACAGGGCCACGCGCAGACGGTTGCCCGGAGGCTCGTTCATCTGGCCATAGAACATGGCGACCTTATCCAGTACGCCGGACTCCTTCATCTCGTGATAGAAGTCGTTACCTTCCCGGGTGCGCTCGCCCACACCGGCGAACACGGACAGGCCGGAGTGCGCCTTGGCAATGTTGTTGATCAGTTCCATCAGGGTAACGGTCTTGCCCACGCCGGCGCCGCCGAACAGGCCGACCTTGCCGCCCTTGGCAATGGGCATGATGAGGTCGATTACCTTGATACCGGTTTCCAGAATGTCGACGGTCGGTG
>JAYQPQ010000003.1:0-59451 GCA_038145405.1 Porticoccaceae bacterium
GCTTCGCCCTATTGCAACTATGATGCGGCGCTCCATGTGGGTCGTTATCTTGCCGGTGATTGGGGTCAGACCCTCGAAATCAAGCGCCGCTTTGCCAATGGCTGGGAGGTTGGCGCCTTTGCCACCTTCACCGATGTCTCGGCTGAAGACTTTGGCGAAGGCAGCTTTGATAAGGGCATTACCATTCGTATTCCGCTGGCGGTACTGACTGGCGGAGGCGGGCGCGCAACAGCGATAGACACCACCATCCGACCGCTGACGCGTGACGGCGGACAGCGTCTGGATGCCTATGGCACGTCGCTTTGGGATACGCTACGTTCGTCGACATACGACGAATTGACGCTTCCGGAAAGGACACTACCCTGATGGCACTGCTGCATAGACTGATTTTCGCCCTGGGCTGCCTCGGTGTTCTGGCGGGGTGCACCTTTCATTCCACTCAGCTCGAATTTGTCCGGTCACTATTCGCCAAGCCGGAAATCTTGCCGGATCAGTTTTGGGTGCTGCGCTTGCCCGATCAGAGCATTCCACTGGTGGCCTATTCCAGCGCTGAGCTACATACCTCCTTTGCCCGGGACGGCTTAAGCCTGAATTTTTATACATTGGAATTACAGACTGCCCTGGGCTGGCCCGAGGCGGGATCAGATATATGGGTGATGCACGATGGAAATCGGGCCACGCATAGGCTGGACGGTGAACAAATTACCGTGGAGTGTGCGGACTGGGCCTATCTTGAAAGTGAACAGATGATGTATACCGACTGTGCAGCCACAGAAGTATTCGACTGGACTTATCGCAAGGAGATCCAACTGCGCGGGGGGCGCATTGTGCGAATGCACTATGGACTCTGGCCAGGCTTATCGCCGATTGAGTTGATTTGGTTCCCGGTTTCCGGGGAAAATCCTTCACTGCTTGATGAGCTGATCCCATGACACGATTTCGACGGTTTCTCCTGCCGCTTCTCCTAGCTGCGCCCCCCGCGCTTTCTCAGTTGCCTGCTGGCATTACGCCTGAGATGGTGGCTCAGTTTCAACAAATGCGCCCCGCTGAGCAGCAAGTGATAGCCAGTCAGTTCGGTATTAGCTTAAACCAGTTGCAGGAGCGGATTGCTGGGATAGCCCTTCAATCTACTGGTATTGGCGAGGTTCAGACCATTCAGCCTCCCACCAAGCTGTCAAGCGAGGATCGCACACAGACAGCTTATGAGGATCAGAACGAAGAAGTCGTTGTTGCCAATGCCGACAGCTTTATGCAGCCGCTTCCGCTATTTGGCGCCGATATTTTTGATGCCGAGATCAGCACCTTTGTGCCAGTCGATAATGCGCCTATCCCTACTGATTATATGCTCGGTCCTGGGGATGCCTTGGCCGTGCAACTCTATGGTAACCAGAATCAAAGTTTGAACTTGACCGTGGACCGCGAAGGCGTGGTCAATTTCCCTGATTTGGGTCCCATTAGTGTCGCCGGCTTGAGCTTCTCTGGGGCCCAGGAACTTCTGCTCAATCGCGTTAGCGAGGAAATGATTGGCGTGCGCGCGGCTATTTCCCTAGGGCGATTGCGGGCCATTAATATCTTTCTTGCGGGCGAAGCCGCTAACCCTGGCACTTATGCGGTGTCTGCATTGACGACCGTGACCCAAGCGCTGTTCGTTTCTGGAGGAATTAGCGACATTGGCTCTCTGCGCAATATTCAGATACGCCGAAATAATCAGACAGTGGGGACCTTTGATCTTTACGATCTGTTGATGCGAGGCGATGCCAGCAGTGATTTGCGTTTGCAGTCGGGCGACGTGGTCTTTATCCCCACGGTGGGTCCGGTGGCGCAAATTGATGGCGCAGTGCGTAGACCGGCCGCTTTTGAATTGGCTAATGGCGAAACCTTAGCGGATCTGATCGCCATGGCCGGTGGGTTTCGTTCCAACGCCTATATTAGCGATGTATTGCGCCGTTCCTATTTAGTCGGCGGAACGCAGCAATTACGCAGCCTAAACCTTCATGAAACATCAGCGGCCAGTATTTTACTGAGCGATGGCGACGGCTTTCTAGTTTCCGACTCTTCATCTTACATTAAAAATCGCATTACGGTGCATGGAGCGGTAACACGTCCCGGACCGCGCGGATGGGAAGTCGGAATGAGAATCTCTGATGTCTTCAACTCCGTGACTGAAGATCTTAACGCCAGTACTGTGGATTTGAATTATTCCTTGATTGTGCGTATTAAGAACACGGATCGTCAAATCGAGGTCGTTCAGTTCAATCTGGGCGAGGCTATTAAGAATCCTGGTTCGCTTGCTGACCCCGAATTGCAGGCAGAGGACGAGCTGCTAGTTTTTGACCTGCCCGATGTAATGCGCTCTATGGAGATCGAGCAGGATCGCGAGCTCAGCTTATTAGACTTATTAGAATTAGAGGCAACTCAAGTTGAAACGGGTTCTAGTCGTACGGAATTGCTGGCACCGCTGATTGAAAAGTTGCGACTCCAGGCGGACCGGGAGGAATCGGTTCGTTTAGTCAACGTGCTGGGTAACGTGAAGGTTCCCGGCACCTATCCCTTGACAAGCAATATGACGGTTAGCCAGCTCATCTCGGCAGCTGGCGGATTACAGGATAGCGCCGTGGATCAGGCTGAACTGCTGCGACTAAGCGAACAGGATGGAAACATTTTAGAGGTCGAAAAAATCGAGCTTGATCTCAATACTAGTGTGCCGAACCGATCGGATCTAGACTTCGTCTTGCTCAGCAGGGATACCCTGCTTATCCGCACTATCTCAGATTGGAATCTCGAAGAGCAAGTCACCATAACCGGAGAAGTGCGCTTTCCTGGAGCATACACCATCGTACCAGGAGACACTATTGGTGACTTGTTGCGTCGAGCTGGCGGGTTGAAAGATGATGCTTTTATCGAGGGCGCCGTCTTCACTCGGGATGTTCTCAAAGAGCGTGAAGCGGAGCAGGCTCGTCAGTTCGCTCGGCTTATCCGCGACAATTTTGCTGCTCGCAGTATGACGCAGGAATTAATTAATACTTCATTTAGCGAGATCAACGAGATTGCCAGCTATTTTGAGGATTATGAAGGTTCAGGGCGCATGGTCGTCGACTTGGATGGTATTATTGCCGGTGATCGATCGATTGATATCGAGCTGTTGTCGGGGGATGCTTTGCATTTGCCGCGCCGAACGGAAGCGGTTACCGTCGTGGGTGCTGTTTTCCATGAAGGATCCCACCGCTATAGCCCAACACTAACTGTCGAGGGCTACCTGGAGCTGTCTGGTGGATTGGTCCAACGCGCTCAATTTCGCGACGTTTATGTGCTGAAAGCCGATGGGTCTGTGTTTATTCCTTCGAGAGAGCGCAGTCTATTGCGTTTTCCTGCTACCGATACCCTCTTAGGGCCGGGTGATACCATTGTGGCGCCTGTCGATACGGCTTATAAAGACCGCTGGGCTGTAATCAAAGACATCACCCAGATTGCTTATCAAGCTGGTGTGAGTCTCGCATCAATCATGGCGGCGTTCTGATGAATATCGACAAAATTCCCGCTCCCGAATTGCGCGCTGATCCCAAATTGACGTTCTATGAAGACGAGATCGACTTGCGCGAACTCTTTTTCACGCTGTGGGTTGCCAAGTGGCTGATTGTCGGTATTACGGCGGTTTTTGCAGTCTGCTCTGTATTGATTGCACTTTGGCTGCCTAATATCTATCGCGCCGAAGCGCTGCTAGCGCCTGCAGTTGAGGAAGAATCCGCTGGGGGGCTGGCTAGCCTGGCCGGTCAGTTTGGGGGGTTGGCCTCGCTGGCGGGTATTAGCTTGGGTTCGTCCAGTGTCGATAAAACCACCTTGGCGATTGAAACCCTGCAGTCCCGTCAGTTCTTTGCCCGTTTTATCAATGAGCACGAGGTGCTTGTATCGCTCTTTGCCACCGAAAGCTGGAATCTGGCTTCGAATCAGCTAGAGCTGGATGATGAAATTTACGATGCCGGCTCGGCAGCCTGGGTTAGGGAGGTTGATCCACCCTTCACACCGGCGCCCTCGGTACAGGAGGCGCACGAGAAATTTAGGGAGGTGCTTTCGGTTTCGCAGGATGCCGAAAGTGGCTTGGTACGCATAGCTATAGAGCACAAATCACCCTATGTAGCCGCCGACTGGGTGCGCTGGCTGGTGGAAGATGTGAATCGCTATATGCGCGAGGCCGATATTGCCGAAGCCCGGCGCTCGATAGAATTTCTGCAACAGCAGATTGCGACGACTCCCATTGCCGAGATGCATCAACTGCTCTATCAGCTGATTCAGGAGCAGACCAAGACCATTATGCTGGCCGAGGTGCGTCCGGAATACGTATTGAAAACGGTGGATCCGGCGGTAGCGCCGGAAGAAAAAGCCAAGCCCAGCCGCGCACTGATCTGCATAATCGGCACCATGCTGGGCGGTATGCTGGCTTGCCTCTTTGTGCTGTTACGTAACGCGTTTCGACCCGAAGAAAAGGGAATTGCCACCTAGCCTGGCGGCTTCTCCTGCTGGCAGGAGAGCAGCTAAGTCTGCAATCCCTGTAAAAATTTCCGCAGTTCATCGCTCGTTTCCGGATGCGTTAATCCGGCAGCGATATTGGCCTTGAGATAGCCCACCTTGTTGCCGCAGTCGTAGGTCGGTGACTCCATGCAATAGGCAGCCATGTCGGATGATTGCAGCAGGGTGTCCAGCGCATCGGTCAGCTGAATCTCCCCACCCGCTCCCGGCTTCGTTGTTTTCAGAATGCCCATGATATTGGCTGGTAGCAGGTAACGGCCAATTACGGCCAAATTGGACGGTGCCGTTCCCAGTTTTGGCTTTTCCACCATGCCTTGAATAGCGGCACTCTGCCCCGGCTGGGGGTTGGCACCGTTGCAATCGACAATGCCATACAGCGAGGTCTGGCTCTCCGGCACCGGCTCCACCATGATCTGCGCGGCGCCGGTTTTGTTCCAGGCCTGCACCATGCGCTTGAGGTCACTTTCCTGCTGGTTTTGCGGCTGTATCACAATCACATCGGGCAGCATCACGCAAAAGGGTTCGTCGCGAACCAGTCCGGCCGCACAGAGCACGGCGTGACCCAGGCCGAGGGCCTTGGCCTGGCGCACCGATACCACATTGATATGGGAGGGAATCATCTCACTGACGGATTTCAGCACGTCCTTTTTGCCTTTGGCGGTCAGCATATGCTCCAGCTCAAAATTCACATCGAAGTGGTTTTCGATGGCTTCCTTACCCCAGCGGGTTACCAGAATAATTTCTTCAATGCCGGCGCTGACGGCTTCTTCCACCACATGCTGAATCACCGGCTTGTCGCCGACCGGCAGCAGCTCCTTGGGGATGGCCTTGGTGGCGGGCAGCATGCGCGTGCCCAGGCCGGCGACAGGAATTATGGCTTTGCGGATGGGTTTGATCGAAGTCATATGACAATTCTCGGATATGCGCGTGACACTTGAGTGTCAGGCCTGAATCAGGCCGGTGAGTTCCTGCACTTTTTCCTGCAGCAGATCCTCGTCGTGGCGGGTTTCGACATTCAGCCGCAACAGGGGTTCGGTATTGGACGCGCGCAGGTTAAAGCGCCACTTGGGGAAACTGAAGCTGATGCCATCTAGGCTATCCAGCGTGCCGCCCAGTTTCTGGTAGTGGCCCTGGATGCGCTCAATGACGGAATTAGCATCCTGTACCCGGAAATTAATCTCGCCGCTGCATGGGAAGGCCCGAATACGTTCGTCGACCAGGTCCTTGAGTAGCTTTCCGGTGCGGCACATGAGTTCGGTGATCAGCAACCAGGGGATCATGCCGCTGTCACAATAGGCAAAATCGCGGAAGTAGTGGTGGGCACTCATCTCGCCGCCATACGCTGCGTCCTTGTCGCGCATGATTTCCTTGATAAAGGCGTGTCCGCATTTGGACATGACGGCCTTGCCGCCGGCGTCCTTCACCATCTCCTGGGTGTTCCAGGTGAGGCGCGGATCGTGAATGATGGTGGCGCCGGGCGATTTGAGCAGGGCCATTTCGGCCAGCAAACCCACCAGGTAATAGCCCTCGATAAAGCGACCCTGGTGGTCGAAGAAGAAGCAGCGGTCGAAGTCACCGTCCCAGGCGATGCCCAAATCGGCTTTGCGTGCAATCACGGCATCGGCCGTCATGCGCTGGTTTTCTTTCAACAGGGGGTTGGGTACACCGTTGGGGAATTCGCCATCGGGCTCTTCGTTCAGGTAGATAAAGCGGAATGGCAGCCAGCGCTCCAGCCGCTTGATGACCAGGCCGGCCCCGCCGTTGCCTGGGTTCACCAGAATTTTCAGGGGTTTGAGCTGGTAGCGGTCGACGTACTTGAGCAGATGGCTGATGTAGTCGGATTTGTCCGGCTCGTGTTTAATTTTTCCCTGTTCTGAGGGGGCAGGGAAATGGCCGCGTTCGACCCGATCGCGAATATCAAACAGCCCGGTATCGCTGCTGATGGGGCGCGCCTGGTGCTTGACCAGCTTCATGCCGTTGTGGCCGCGCGGGTTATGGCTGGCGGTGACCATGATGCCGCCGTCCAGTTTGTGGTGGAGGGTCGCAAAATAGACCTCCTCGGTGCCGCACAGACCAATGTTCATCACATCCGAGCCGCCATCGATCAATCCTTTCATTAAGGCTGTGGAGAGACTAGGGCTTTCATTGCGAATGTCGCAGCCAACGGCCACTTTGCGGGGATGGTAGAGCTCGCAGTAAGCGCGGCCGATCTTGTAGGCGATATCCTCGTTCAGTTCACCGGGTACGCGTCCGCGCAGGTCATAGGCTTTGAAAAGCGACATGCATCTCCGTGTTGTCGATTCGAGCTAGATCCGCGTTATTGTAGCGGAACGGACCGATAAAATGCCGCGCCTACGCGCCGTCGGAGGACTTTTCCTTTGACCCAAGCAAACGCATTGATTGGGCCGATTGCGCCGGTATAATGCGTGGCTCCTTCGGAGGGGTGGCTGAGTGGTTGAAAGCACCGGTCTTGAAAACCGACGAGCCCTCAAGGCTCCGTGGGTTCGAATCCCACCCCCTCCGCCATTTCATAAAAAGCCCCGCCATGTGCGGGCTTTTTTATGTCCCGATCCTGGAGCAAAGTGCGCGGAGTGTGCAGTCGACCACAGCATGACAGAGATTTAATCCGATAGGCGCCGCGGGAAGGCTGATAAGCCTATGAATAAAGGACTTTTCTTGCGATAGTGAAATGGAAGCTTCAAATGCCCCGAGAAGTTATCAGTTGCCCTTTCTTTGACATGGTTCTATCCCCACCCGACTCTGCATCCATGCCCCATCCGCTGCCTGTAAAAGACACCCTTTACTACGATGGTCTCTGCAGTTTATGTAGCAGGGAGATACGTACCTTGAAGCGCCTCCAGCGAGGTGGATTGGCCTTTGCTGATATCCACCAGCTGGTCCTGGATAGCACCCTGCCAACCCGGGAAGCGCTGCTTAAACTGCTCCACCTGCGCAAAGCGGATGGCCAGTGGGTGGTGGGGTTGGAAGCCAATGTCAGAGCTTGGTCGCATACCCGCTGGGGTTGGTTGTATTATCCATTGCTTTGGCCGGGATTGAACAGAGTGGCCCGCTCCATTTACGGTCGTTGGGCAGAGCGACGCTATGAGCGTCTTTATGCCTGCAATGTCTGTATGGGAGGCGAAGATTGAACGCTCTGGTAGTGGGTGGCAGTGGTGGGATTGGGCTAGCGCTCGTTAAGCAACTGCTTGTCGATGCGGAGTTGGAACAGGTCTTCGCCACCTGGTACCGTCATTTGCCTCGCGACATCGAACACCCGCGGCTCACCTGGATTCAGCTGGACGTTCAAAAAGAAGCTCAAGTAGCGCAGTTGGCCGAAAAGCTTCCCAGGCTGGATCTGCTCATTAATACAGTGGGGATGCTTCATACCCCAGAACATGGCCCGGAAAAAACGCTGCGCAATTTTGACCCGGATTTCTTTCTCGAAAATATACGCACCAATACGCTACCAAGCCTGCTTCTAGCCAAGCATTTCGCCACCCATTTGCGCCATTCATCACCCTCGACCTTTGCCGTTCTATCGGCGAAGGTCGGCAGCATCAGTGACAACCGGCTGGGCGGGTGGATAAGCTATCGATCCTCAAAAGCTGCGCTCAATATGGCACTCAAAACCTTGGCCGTGGAATGGCGCCAACGCGTGCCTAATTGTTCAATTGCCGCACTGCATCCCGGAACAGTGGCCACCTCTTTGTCGCAGCCATTTCAAGCCAATGTTCCCAGCGAAAAGCTTTTCAGTGCGGAATACGCCGCCAGCTGCCTGCTCCGGGTCATCGGCGGATTGTCCCCTGCCAACAGCGGAAAATTATGGAGCTGGGATGGCACTGTCCTGCCGTGGTGACCACTGACCACCGGCAAGGATGTTGAGCATCTTTCCTTCCAGTCGTCGGACATTACGATCGTTTGCCACTCATTGGCGTGAGGGTTGGGGAAGATCATTTATCCGAATAGCCACCTATAAAAAAGGGAGCCGAAGCTCCCTTTTTTATTCACTCAGCTGATCAGGCAGCCGATGCCTCTTGCGAGGTGCCGTTGCGCGGATCATTGGACGGCCGCTGAATATTCCTCGGCGTATGCATTACCGCTGCGGGAAGTGCCGTATCCAGCATCCCGGAAAAGGCCGGGGCAGGGCGGAGGGTTTCAATATCTACCGAATCCTGCTGAGCTGGACTGACGCGCGGATCATTGGAAGCGCGGGTGTAGACCTTGGGCTCGTAAGCCGCTCGTCGGGTCGCCTTCACCTCAACCGTGGACAGGTTGCTTTTCTTCGGACGCGACTCCGCTTTGGCCCGTTCGCGCGGTGCGCGCTTCTCGAGGGGCGCCTCGGCTAGAGGTGAGGATTCGACGGCAGCTTCCATTGCCGGTGCAGCCGGAATTTCTACCTCTTCTGTCCGCGCAGGAGTTACTTCGGAAGGCTGGAATGCCTCGAATTCAGTCTGGGCCTCCAGCGGAGATTTAAAGCCTTCGCTGGTCAACAGGTCTTCCGACCCGGCCGGTATTTCCAGTTCCATAGGTTCAGCGCGATTGCGACGACGCTGCGGGCGATCGTCGCGTCCACTGTGCCTGCGCTGTTGCAGCTGATCGTCGCGCTCCTGGCGGTTTCGCTGAGGCGCTTCGCGGCTGGCAGCTTCCTGTTCGCGCGGTTGCTGCTCGACAGCCTGATTCGCCACTTCGCCGTTCTGACGGTCGCCACCGCGGCCGCGACGGCGCCGGCTGTTGCGGGAACGCGGTGCACGGTTGTCAGCGTTCTCGCCCTGGGCTTCCTGGGATTCGCGCGGCTGGCGATTGTCGCGGTTATCGCGCTGTTCCTTGTTGTCTCGATTTTCCCGATTTTCGCGGTTGTCCCGATTCTCCCGGTTGTCCCGGGCTTCCCGATTTTCATTGCGATCCCGGTTGCCGCCTCCCTGGGACTCGTTGGGACGACGGTTGCGATCCCCCGAACCCGAACCGCGACGACGACCGCCACGGCGCTGATTGCGTCCGCGCGGTGCCGGTGCTTTCTCTTCCTGTTTCGGTTCGGCGGCAAACAGCCCTTTGACGCCAGCCAGAATGCGGGCCAACAGGCCGGGGCCCTTGGGCTCGGCTACTACCTGGGGTTCAGGTTCCGGCTTGCGCACGACAACTGGAGCGGCGGTGGGCGGAATAGGTTTTACAGCCGGTTGCGGAGGCACTGGCAGCTCGCCAAGGGTGACCTCGGGTTCAGGTACGCCGATGGGTTCCTTGGGTTCGGTCTGGAAGCTCAGCGACTGTTCTTCGTTGTCCTGCGGGCGTAGGCGGCGGATGTGATAGTGCGGCGTCTCCAGGTCGGGACGCGCAATCACCAGAATGCGCACCTTGGACTGGCGCTTTTCCAGTGCATAAAGCGCGTTGCGCTTTTCGTTAAGCAGAAAACTGGCCACTTGCAGGGGCACGAAAACGTGTACCTCGGAGGTGAACTCCTTCTGGGCTTCCTCTTCGATCAGACGCAGGATGGACAGTGCCAATGAGCGCACGCCGCGGATGGTGCCCTGGCCTTCACAGCGCGGGCAAACTTCGAATACGGTTTCTTCCAGCGAGGGTCGCATGCGCTGGCGCGACATTTCCATCAGGCCGAAATTGGAGATCTTGGCGATCTGCACGCGCGCCCGATCCAGTTCCAGCGACTGGCGCATGCGGTCTTCGACCATGGTCCGGTTGCGCGCCGGGGTCATATCAATAAAGTCGATAACAATCAGGCCGCCGATATCGCGCAGGCGCAGTTGGCGACCGATTTCGTCGGCAGCTTCCAGGTTGGTCTTGAGCGCGGTTTCCTCGATGTCGCCGCCACGGGTCGCACGCGAGGAGTTGATGTCGATCGAAACCAGGGCTTCGGTGACATCGATGACGAGTGAGCCGCCACTGGGCAGTTTGACTTCGCGTTCGAAGGCGGTTTCGATCTGGCCTTCAATCTGGAAGCGGTTGAACAGGGGCAATTCATCGTCGTAGTACTTTACCTTGCTCTTGTATTCCGGCATGACCTGCTGAATCCACGCCGAGGCCAGCTGGTAGGACTCCAGATGGTCGACGTAGATCTCGCCGATATTGGGCTTCAGGTAGTCGCGAATGGCGCGCAGGATGATGTTGCTTTCCTGAAACAGGAAGTGGGGCGCCTTGCAGGCCTTGGCTTCCTTGTCCACCGACTCCCATACATTAAGCAGGTAGTTCAGGTCCCACTGTAGCTCTTCGGCGGTGCGGCCGACGCCAGCCGTGCGCACGATAATGCCCATGCCCTTGGGAATTTCCAGGTCCTGGATGGCGTCGCGCAGGTCATCGCGCTCATTGCCTTCGATGCGGCGGGAAATGCCGCCGGCGCGGGGATTATTGGGCATCAGCACCATGTAGCGGCCGGCCAGGCTGATAAAAGTGGTGAGGGCGGCACCCTTGTTGCCGCGCTCTTCTTTCTCGACCTGTACAACGACCTCGGTACCTTCTTTCAGCACCTCGTTGATACGGGGTTTGCCGCCGCTCTTTTTCTTGTCGCCGGTGAAGTATTCGGGTGAGATTTCCTTGATCGGCAGAAAGCCATGGCGCTCAGCGCCGTAATCGACAAAGCAGGCTTCCAGGCTGGGCTCGATGCGGGTAATGCGGCCCTTGTAGATGTTGGCGAGCTTTTGCTCGCGCGCGCGGTTTTCAATATCGAGGTCGTAAAGTTTTTGTCCGTCGACCAGGGCAACCCGGATTTCTTCGGGTTGGGTCGCGTTGATCAGCATGCGTCGCATGAGTTACTCCATAAAATTGCGAGAACACATGCACGACATACCGGCCCCGCAGGGGAGGGTAGGTCTTTTATCGGGGCTTATCCGCGGTGAAACAACAAGGATCGGATGCCGGAACGCAGGCCAGGGCCTGTCAGGGCGGCTAACTAATGTTGGTGATCCTGGAGTTTTCCGTTGTTTTCACTGTGGCCAATTGGCTGGTTACTTTTCGTCGACACCTTTTTTCTCGTCTCTGTGTCGACCCGGGGATAAACCTGAAATTCATGTGCCTCGCGGGCTTTTTCCGCCCCTGCGCTGTGCAGGAGGCTCCAAATTTTTCGCGGGGATGGCCAAACCCTTTATACTTTGCGGGCAGTTGGCGACATCCGGCTTGCTCTGGTCATGCTGGGAATAAATCTGCCACAGCAACGGGGGAACTATAGCAGATCGAATGTTCTCTGTCATAAATTTTTCAAGCAGTCACGAGGACTTAGCGTGGTTTTATCCCAAGTAGTGGCAGGCCGCCGTGGCTGAACAAAATCAAGTACAGCGCGTTCAGGTGGACGCCGATCAGGCCGGGCAGCGGCTGGACAACTTTCTGCTGACCCAGCTCAAGGGCGTGCCGCGCTCGCATATTTACAAAATCCTGCGCTCCGGCGAAGTGCGGGTGAACAAGGGCCGAGCCAAGCCGCATCAGAAGCTGGCTTTTGGCGACGAGGTGCGCATTCCGCCGATACGCACAAGCAGCGAGCAGGTGCGTCGCGTGCCGGATGACCTGGCCCAGCGTCTGCGCGAACAGATCATTTTTGAAGACGACGCGCTGTTGGTTATCAATAAGCCGGCCGGTCTGGCCGTGCACGGCGGCAGCGGCGTCAGCCTGGGCCTGATTGAAGCCCTGCGCCAGGCTTTGCCTGGCGAAAAGCGTCTGGAACTGGTGCACCGCCTGGACCGCGATACTTCCGGTTGCCTGATGGTGGCGCGCAGCCGTCAGGCCTTGCTGGCCATGCAGGAGCAATTACGCGACCAGGAGCTGGGCAAACATTATCTGGCACTCTGTGCGGGCCAATGGCCACGCCATGTGCGGGTGGTGGATGCGCCGCTGGATCGCAGCAAGGGCGGGGCGGGTGAACGCATTGTGCGGGCCAGTCAGGACGGCAAGATGGCGCGCACCGAGTTTCGTGTGAAACGCCGCTTCGCCGAGGCCACCCTGCTCGATGTGCAGCTGGAATCGGGACGCACCCATCAAATTCGCGTGCACAGCCAATTGGCTGGCCATCCACTGGTGGGTGATGACAAGTACGGTAAGCGCGAGGACAACAAGCAATTCAGTCAACTGGGGCTGAAGCGCATTTTCCTGCACGCTGCACGACTGGAATTTGTTCATCCCATCAGTGGTGAGCCGATGGAAGTCGAAGCACCGCTGCCGGACGATCTGCAGACGCTGCTCAGTAAACTGCAACCCGGCTGAACCCATGCTCTATATCTTCGACTGGGACGGCACTCTGGTGCGTTCGCTCGACCATATTGTCGAGTCGATTGACTATGCCGCCGGGCGCATCGGCCTGCCTTCGCGGCCCCAGGACTTGCGTCGATCCGTCATTGGTCTGGGTCTGGAGGAGGCCCTGTCGGGCCTCTATCCTGAAGCCGGCGAGCGGGAGCGCGACTTGCTTCTGCAGTATTACAAGGAAAGATACCTGGAGCTCGATCGGGCTGAGCCCACGCCCCCATATGAAGGTGTGGAGGAAACGCTGGATCACTTGCTGGGTCAGGGGCACCAGCTGGCGGTGGCCACCGGCAAGGCGCGGCTCGGGCTGGAACGGGTAATGAATAATCTCGATCTCGGCCGCTATTTCGTGGCCACCCGCTGTGCCGATGAGGCGCGCTCCAAGCCGCATCCTCTGATGTTGCAGCAATTGCTGGCTATGACCGGTTATCGTGCCGAAGACGCTCTGATGGTAGGTGATACGGACTTTGACCTGAATATGGCCAAGCAGGCCGGCGTAGGCGCCGTAGGGGTGACCTATGGCGCCCATCCGGTGGCGCGATTGCGTGCCTGCCAGCCAATCAGGCTGATCGCCGATATTCGCGAGCTGCGCGAACCCGACTGAGTTATCGATCAGGGAGAAGCGGCAGCTTCGGTGCGTGCGCGGTAGGCGCGCACCTGTTCGTTAAAGCCGTTGGCCACGGTCTGCAGTTCGTTGTTCATCGCGTTGTAGAGTTCAACGATGCGATCCTGCTCCTCCGGCGTCACGCGCTGGGCCACATCCCGCAGGCAATCCAGATTGGCGTTGGCCTCATTGGCAAAGCCGCGCACGGCTGCTTGCGCTTCCATAATGGCGGCTTCGTCGGCACTGCTGCCATCGATCGTCACCTCATAGGGCGCCGGACGTGGGCAGTTCTCGCCGGACGTAATGCTGGCATAGGGGGACACATCGGGCCGCGCGTTGAATATCTGCGCCTGGCTGTTGTAGGCCTCCACCGTGGCAACGCGTTCGCTGACTACTTCGTTATAGAGCTCCTGCAGTCTGGGCAGGCTTTCTTCAGGCGCGGTTTGTGCGACCTGTTCCAGACACAGCAGATAGGCATCGGCGGCCTGGGCATAGGTTTGAATCTGGGCCTGGACTTCCAGTACCTGGGCCTGAGTGGCGGTGCTGCCGTCGAGTTCGACGCGCATGGCGTCGGGGCGGGGGCAGCTATCGGCTACTTCCTGGGTGAGGCCCAGAATGGGGAAAATAAGAAGCAGGCTAGTAATAAGTGTTCGTGAATAGGTGTGCATGGTGAATCCCTCCCTCCTTTGGTTTGTTATGGAAAGCTTGGGAACCTCTGAATTACTCGTTGGTGGCCGAGACGCTGACTTCGCGGTCTGTCCGACAAGGCGGGTCGCGCCGCCAATGCTGGTTGCCCTTGGCCAGTGACCACGGGTTTTTGCTCCTGTAAAACCCGCATAATTGCCAACCCTGCCAAAAAACGCCGCCGGATAGGCCGAAAAGTCGCGTCCCGCAGGGGTTTGGCCGCTTTGGCGTCCTCGCGTTGTTGCGTCGCTCGTCCTATAGCTACGGCATGGGACCTTCGCGCCGCGCCTCGCGATCTTCGCCAAAGCAAACCAAACTCGGCTCATCAAGGAACTATTCAGAGGTTCCCTTGCGACATTCTAGTAATGCCGACACCCCGTTGTCGTTTTATTTTTGTTGGGACGAAAGATCGACTGAATCCGATGCCACCGAGGGTAGCGCAACGCCGGCTTTGCGCAGCATACTACACAAGCGGATCAACGGCAGGCCGATCAAGGCACTGGGATCGCGGCTGTCGATGCGGCTGAACAGGCTGATACCGAGCCCCTCGCACTTGAAGCTGCCGGCACAATCCAGGGGCTTGTCCAGGCGAACGTAGTGGGCAATTTCGTCTCTATCCAGCTCGCGAAATTGGACGCGCACGGTCTCCACTGTACTCTGCGCGAACCCCGCCGCCATACCCACCAGTGCCAGACCGGTATGAAATTGCACCACGGCTCCACTAAAGCTGAGTAGCTGAGCGATGGCTGCGGCTTCCGATCCGGGCTTGCCGATCAGTTGTCCGCGGCATTCGGCAACCTGATCGGAGCCAATCACCAGGGCGTTAGGGAATTGTCGACACACAGCCTGCGCCTTGCGCATGGCCAGACGTTCGGCCCAGGCGGGCGGTGCCTCCTGGGTGTCTGGAGATTCGTCGATGCCGGGAATAGCCACCTGAAAGGGCAGGCGCAGGCGACGCAGTAATTCGGCGCGATAGGGCGAGCCGGAGGCGAGCACAATCTCGGGTGGGGAAGGCTTCATCCTGGGGGCTTCCTGAGGGGGCCAAAATTGCCGGTAAAACAAACCATTAGCAGCCTATTTTGCTTTGACAGCCTGCACCTGAGTGCCTAGAATGGCGCGCCCAAGTGGACAGGGGGCGAGCCGTCATGTTTCCCACGCGTATCGAGCCTCGCTTGGCTGCTGGGCAGCGCAAGCGGATCGAGGGAAAAGTGCCAGCCAGTTTACTGCAGCGCCTTGTCGAAGCGGTACCCGCTCTGGGCGAAGTGACAGTTGATCTGGGCTTTTTCCGCGACGACCAGGGTCGTTGCTGTGTTGAGGGCCAGCTGGCTGTCGATCTGGAGTTGCAGTGCCAGCGCTGCTTGCAGGATTTTGCCACGCACATTGAGGCCGACGTCAAGGCCGCAGTGGTCTGGTCCGATGAGCAGGCCCGCAATCTGCCCGCCGAGCTTGATCCCTGGCTGGTGGAAGGCGAAGTGCTGGATCTGGGCTCGGCCCTGGAAGATGAATTATTGCTGTCGTTGCCGACCATGCCCCTGCATCCTCGCGAGGATTGCACTGGAGCAACGGGATACCGCACCGATCGCGTTGTTGAGATAAATAAACCCTTTGCTGGATTGCACGTACTGAAAGGGCATCCGGAAAACGAGAACTAGTGGAGTGAATCATGGCCGTTCAGAAGAGTCGTAAAACCCCCTCACGTCGCGGCATGCGACGTTCGCACGATGCCCTCAAGGCGTCGACCCTGGCGGTGGATTCCGTATCCGGTGAAAAGCACCTGCGCCACCACGTCACCGCTGACGGTTTCTACCGCGGCCGCAAAGTGATTGACAAGGATTCGGTCGCCGAAATCGAAGACTAGGTCCGGGTCGGTCACGACCTCATCCCATTTTGCAGAATAGTCTCCATCTCGCGGTGGATGCCATGGGCGGCGACCTCGGGGTCGCCGCGACCGTGGCCGCCGCGCTCGACCGGCTTCACGCCCATGCCCACCTTCGCCTTAGCCTGTTCGGTGACGCCGAGCTTATCGATCGGCAGTTGGCCGGCTTTCAGTCGTCCCGACTGCAGGTGGAGCATTGCGTCTCGGCCGTAGGTATGGACGAGAAGGTCTCCTCGGTATTACGCACCAAGGCTGATTCCTCAATGGCGCGCGCCATGCTAGCGGTGCGCGATGGCCAGGCCGACGCCCTGGTTTCAGCCGGTAACACGGCAGCGCTGGTCATCCTTGGTTTGCAGCACCTGGGCATGTTGCCCGGAATCGAACGTCCTGCGCTCTGCTGTGCCATGCCCAGTCGCGCTGGTCGCACCTGGATGCTGGATATGGGCGCCACCCTGGAGCCCAGTGTCGATCAACTGGTGCAGTTTACCCGTATGGGTTCCTGCCAGGTGCATTTGGGCGAAGGTATGGCGCGTCCGCGCATTGGCCTGCTCAATGTAGGCGCCGAGCTGTGCAAGGGCACCAGCGCGGTGCGTCAGGTCGCCAGCCAGCTTGAGCAGGATACGGAGCTGAATTATTGTGGCTTCGCCGAAGGCGCCGACATCTTTTCCGGACGGTTTGATCTGATCGTTTGTGATGGCTTTGCCGGCAATGTGGCGCTTAAGACGGCCGAAGGCGTAGCGGGCTATATCGGCGATTTCATCAGCGACTTCGGTCAGGCCAGCTGGATAAATCGACTTGCCCTCGGGCTGTTCCGGTCGCGTTTGCGCCAGGTGCGCCAGCGTATCGACCCCGCCGAATTCAATGGCGCACCGCTGCTCGGGCTCAATGGTCTGGTAGTCAAGAGCCGCGGCGGCGCCCAGGTCAGGGGCTTCGCCCGCGCGCTGGAGCTGGCCGCCGGGCTGGTGCAGAGCCGCATGCTGGAAGGGCTACGCAGCGAATTGGGTCGAGCGGCTACGGCTCCTGCGACAAAGATAATTCCATAACCCCCATAAGACAAGATGAAGCAGAACCTCGCATTTGTTTTTCCCGGTCAGGGATCTCAGAAAATTGGCATGCTGGCGGATATTGCCGCCCAGTACCCTCTCATTGAAGCGACCTTCGCCCGCGCTTCCAAAGTGCTCGATTACGACCTTTGGGCGCTTGCACAGCAAGGTGAGCAGGACGCCATCAATCAGACCGCAGTCACCCAGCCGCTGTTACTGACGGCCAGCACGGCACTTTGGCAACTGTGGAACGAACTGGGCGGTGCGCAGCCTTCCTGCCTGGCGGGACACAGTCTGGGCGAGTGGTCAGCCCTGGTGGCAGCCGATGTGCTGGATTTTGAAGAAGCCGTGCGTCTGGTGCAGTTGCGCGGTCGCTACATGCAGGAAGCCGTACCAGCTGGCAAGGGCAGTATGGCGGCCATCGTCGGGCTGGATGATGCCGCTGTCGAAGACAGCTGCCGCCAGGCGTCTGGCGACGAATTTGTCGCGCCGGTCAACTACAACTCCCCCGGACAGATTGTGATTGCCGGCCACAGTGCCGCGGTGGAGCGCGCCATGGAAGCATGCAAGGCGGCTGGTGCCAAGCGCGCGCTACCGCTGCCGGTTTCGGCACCCTTTCATACACCGCTGATGGCGCCGGCAGCCGTGCGCCTGTCGCGCGAGATGGAGAAGGTGGCCTTCAGAGCTCCGCGTATCCCCGTTATTCATAATGTGGGTGTAGGATCAGTCGATGACCCGACAGAAATCCGTCATCGCATGGTGCAGCAAATCACCGCTCCCGTGCCCTGGGTCGAATGCGTCAAGACCATAGGTGCACGTGGGTGTACCGAGCTGTTGGAATGTGGACTGGGCAAGGTTCTGTCCGGCCTTAACAAGCGCATTCTCGACACGGTGAATACGCTGAATATCGATACCCTGGCCAGCCTGCAGGCCGCCCTGAGCGAAGGAGAAACCTCATGAAACTGGACGATAAAGTTGCCCTGGTCACCGGCGCCAGCCGCGGTATTGGTGCCGCCATTGCCGACAGCCTGGGCGCCCTGGGTGCCACGGTGATTGGCACGGCGACCTCCGAGCAGGGTGCGGCTGCCATCAGCAGTCGGTTTGCCGAAAAGGGCATCAAGGGCAGTGGCATGGTGCTGCGAGTACAGGATGCCGAGCAGCTCGAAGCGGTCATGGCCGCCATCGACACCCAGTTTGGTGCCCCCACTATCTTGGTCAACAACGCGGGCATCACGCGCGACAATCTGATGATGCGCATGAAGGACGAAGAGTGGGATGAGGTCATCAACACCAACCTCAACGCGGTTTTTCGCGTCACCAAAGCCTGTCTACGCGGAATGATGAAGGCGCGTTGGGGGCGCATTGTCAGTATCAGTTCAGTGGTTGGCAGCATGGGCAATGCCGGCCAGTGCAATTACGCGGCGACCAAGGCCGCCGTGGCCGGGTTTTCCCGTTCGCTGGCGCGCGAAGTGGGTTCGCGCGGCATCACGGTCAATACGTTGGCACCGGGCTTTATCGATACCGATATGACGCGCGAACTCAGCGAAGCCCAGGCGACTGCAATGTTGGCAGCAGTGCCGCTGGGACGCTTTGGCAATGTGCAGGAAATTGCCGATGCCGTGGCCTTTCTGGTGACCTCCGGCAGCTATATCACGGGCGAAACCATCCACGTGAATGGCGGCATGTATATGGCCTAGGCCTAGCCGTCAAAGGGCCAAAAATCAATACTGTTGCCTTGTTAACGAAATATGTAAAATGTCGCACTCCCGAAAAGTCGGGGAAACATTTCCATGCTATTGACGGCTCCAGATCAATAGTTCCAACTTAAAAATGGGGAGAGAGATACATCATGAGTAGTATCGAAGAACGTGTAAAAAAGATCGTCGCTGAACAGCTCGGCGTGAATGAGTCCGAGGTCAGCAATGAGGCTTCCTTTGTTGAAGATCTGGGAGCGGATTCACTGGATACGGTAGAGCTGGTTATGGCTCTGGAAGAAGAGTTCGAAACCGAGATTCCCGACGAAGAAGCCGAGAAGATCACCACCGTTCAACTGGCCATCGATTACATCAACAATAATCTGGGCTGATTGCGCTAAGCAACGAGAGAAATCAAAAAAAGCCGGTTGAGAGGCTGATCAACCGGCTTTTTTTATGCTCGAATACTTCCCCATGAATAAGCAGCCAAAACCTAACGGCATTTCCCACTTCGATATCCAGCCGTCGAATCGCGGCTTGGCGTTCGGCGACGGACTCTATGAGTCCATGCGCTGCATCGATCGGGAAATTCCGCTCTATGGCCATCATAAGGAGCGCCTGCTGGCTTCCCTCAAGCGCCTGCACATCGCCCTCGATGAAGCCGGCCTGGAAGCCGAGCTCAACGGTGTGCTCGCCCAGTTGCCGCGCCAGGGCAGTTCGGTGGTCAAGTTGATCGTTACCCGGGGCGATTCACCGCGCGGATACCGCGCCGACCCCCAGGCGCCGGCCTGGAAGCTCTGGCAGGTCTTTGCAGCGCCGGCCTGCTATGGCGACGCGCTGACACTGGGGCTTTGTGCTACGCGCTTGGCCGAACAACCGCTGCTCGCCGGCATGAAACACCTGAATCGACTCGAACAGGTGCTGGCGCGTCTACAATGGGACGATGAGTACGACGACGCCCTGATGCTGAATTTTCAGGACCAGGTCGTTGAAACCGTGTCGGCCAATGTGCTGCTGCTGAAGGGCGATCGGCTGTTGACTCCGCAGCTCTCCGGCAGTGGCGTCAGTGGGGTGATGCGCACCTATCTCAGGGACAGGGTACTGCCGCTCGCCGGGCTAAAAATAGAAGAAGCGTCCATCACCCTGGCCGATGTGGAACGGGCCGACGGGCTCTGGCTGTGCAATTCAGTGCGCGGTCTCGGGCAGGTCAGCCGTTGGCAGGATTGCACCTGGGCGCCGAGCAAGCGCTTTGCCCAGGTCAGGGATCACCTTTACCAGAGCCTGCATCCTCGATGGGACAGCTGAAAGCCCTCATCCTCTGGACCGGACTCTTTACTCTGGTCTTTCTCAGCCTGGGCACTGTCGGGCTGGGTTATCACGCACTGAATCAACCGCTGAGCCTGCCTGCTGAGGAAATCATCTACCAGGTACCCGAGCGCAGCAACCTGTCGTTGCTGGCATCCGAGCTCAAAGCCAATCATTACCTGGAAGACCCCGGATTCCTGGTGCTCTGGGCGCGCTGGAAGGATCGCACCCTGATTCAGGCGGGCGAATATCAGCTTTTGCAGGGCGACACCGCGCTGGATTTGCTCGACAAGCTGAACCAGGGCCAGGTTATGCAGCATCGCGTGCAGCTCACCGAGGGCTGGAATTTCTCCGAGCTGCGTCGCCAGTTGGAATCCGATACCCGACTGCTGTCCGATACGCGCGGCCTGGACGAGGCGGAGTTGCTGGACCTGCTAGACATGCAAACCGGCTATCTCGAGGGATGGTTCTTTCCGGATACCTATGCCGTGCGGCGTGGATTCAAGGTGTCTGATCTGCTGCGGCGTGCGCACCAACGCATGCAAAGCATACTTGCCGAAGAGTGGGAGGCGCGCGCCATCGGACTACCCTATGTCAGCCCGGAACAGGCGCTGATCATGGCTTCCATCGTGGAAAAGGAAACTGGGCTCGCCAGCGAGCGCGAGGCCATTGCCGGTGTCTTTGTCCGACGGCTACAGCTGGGTATGCGCCTGCAAACCGATCCTACGGTGATTTACGGCATTAAGAATTTCGACGGCAATCTGACCCGTGCCCACCTGCGCGAGCCGACGCCCTACAATACCTATGTGAACTTTGGACTTCCTCCGACACCCATCGCCATGCCAGGACGGCCGGCACTGCGCGCCGCCCTGCATCCGGAGCCGGGCGATGCCCTGTTCTTTGTGGCGCGCCGCGACGGTTCGCACGAATTTTCGGCGACGCTCGAGGCGCACGAAGCGGCCGTGCGTCTTTACCAGTTGCGCTAGGCAGAGGTATGAAGCGGGGACTTTTTATTAGTGTCGAAGGCGTGGAAGGCGCCGGAAAGTCGACCAATCTGGCCTTTCTTTGCGACTATCTGGGCCGCTTCGGCATTGATTACGTGGCGACGCGGGAACCTGGCGGAACACCCCTGGCCGAACAGATCCGACAACTTTTGTTGACACCATCGGACGAACCCCTGGATGCCACGGCCGAATTGCTGCTGATCTTCGCGGCACGAGCCCAGCATCTGTCCAGCTTTATTCAGCCGCACTTGTCGGCAGGACGCTGGGTGGTTTGTGACCGCTTTACCGATGCGACCTATGCCTACCAGGGCGGGGGTCGCGGCCTGGGGCGCGAGGCTGTTGCTCAGTTGGAAACCCTGGTGCAAGGGCAATTGCGTCCGGACTGTACCTTCTTCCTGGATGTGCCGGTGGAAATTGGCATGCGGCGCATTGCCGAACGCGGGGAACTGGATCGCTTTGAGCGCGAGCAAGACAGTTTTTTCGATACGGTGCGCCAATCCTATCTAGACAGTATCGAACGCAACCCGGAACGCTACCGCCGGATCGACGCCTCGCGTCCACTGGCCGAGGTTCAGTCGCAAATCGCGACCGAACTGGCGCAACTGGTGAAACGGCATGCTTGAACCCCTGAGCTGGCATCGCGCCCTGCTGGCGCAGATCGCTCAGCGCATGGAGCAGCAGCGGCTGCCGCATGCCCTGATGCTGCGTGGACGGACGGGCGATGGCTTATTCCAGGCTGCGCGGGCCATCGCTGCCTTGCGTCTGTGCCAGAATCCGGTCGGCGGCCAGGCTTGCGGATCCTGTAAATCCTGTCAGCTGGCCAAGGTGGGAAGCCATCCCGACCTGCATCTTCTGCAGCCCGAGGAGTCGAGCCGGGTGATCAAGATCGACGCCGTGCGCGAATTGGTGAGTCAGTTTGCGCATACACCACAGGTGGGTCAGTGGAAGCTGGCGTTGATCTTCCCCGCCAATCAGCTGAATCTGGCGGCCGCTAACGCCCTGCTGAAAACCCTGGAAGAGCCGCCGGGCAAGTCCCTACTGTTGCTGGCGGTGGAACAGCATGCGCGCGTTCTGCCGACCCTGCAGAGCCGCTGTCAGTCGCTGGTGCTGCCGCGCCCCTCTACCGCTGATGCCGACAGCTGGCTGCGGCAGGCCGGTATTGATGCGGAATCCTCCAGTGAACTGTTAAAGGCGACGGCCGGCGAACCCCTGCGCGCCCTGGCCTGGCACCAGGAAGGGCGGCTAGAAGAATGGCGAACCTTCCGCCAGGTGCTGCCGGATGTGGCGTCTGGCAAATTGCGTCTGAGCCTGGCTTGCGACAGCCTGGGATCCCTCGAGTCGCGGGATATGCTGGTGTGGTACCTGGAGTGGTTGCGCGACGGACTGCGCGCCGAGCTTGGCGCTACGGAGCGCAGCCGCAGCATGCTGGAGTGCGTCGAGCAGGCCAGCGCCGCGCTGGGCGAGCTCGACCGGGGCACCAATCCCAACGCCCAGCTTCTGCTGGAGAATATTCTGATGCAGTTGCAGCGTCTGGCACACTGATTGATCTGTATCAGTTGTTGTGACGACAACAAAGTCATTACAATTCCCCTCTACCACCAATGCGGGCAACCCCTGATGGATTTCGGCTTTGCAGCAAAGGGCGGCATCATGTCCCTCGCGCTGCGCGATCAGACGGCCATGTTTAATGCCTATATGCCTTTCGTTAAAGGTGGCGGCCTCTTTATCGAAACCACCAAGCAGTTCCGATTTAGCGACGAGGTCTTTCTGCTGGTGGAATTCATGGATCAGCCTGAGCCTATACCGGTGGCTGCCAAGGTCATCCGGGTCACGCCCCGGGGCTCAACAACCTACAAGCCGGGTATCGGCATCCAGCTCATCGACGAGAATCGCGAGCTTATGAACTCCATCGAGACCGAGGTTGCCGAGATGCTGAAGTCCACCAAGCCCACCTACACCATGTAGTTGGGGTGGATTGAGGCGTGTTTGTCGACTCTCACTGTCATCTGGATCATCTCAAGCTTCCCGACCACCAGCATAGACTCGACCAGGAACTGACCCGGGCGCGAACCGCCGGCGTCAGTGGGTTCCTCTGCATTGGTATCGACTACGACCGCTTCGACCTACTGCTGGACATCGAATCTCGTCACGCCGACGTCTGGATCACCATTGGCGAACATCCCCTGGCGGACAATCTGGCCGGGCAGGGCGACCGCCTGCGCCACTTTGCCGCGCATCCCCGTATCGTCGCCGTCGGCGAAACCGGACTGGATTACCATTACGCACCGGCCCAGGCCGAGGTTCAGCGCCGATCTTTCGCGCAACATCTGGCGATTGCCGCGGAACTGAACAAGCCGGTGGTGGTGCACTCGCGCGAAGCGCATCGGGACACCATCGATCTGATCAGGGCGCATGGCGGCGCAGCGGGGGGCGTGTTGCACTGCTTTACCGACAGCTGGCACATGGCGCGGGAAGCCCTGGATCTGGGCTTTTATATTTCTATTTCCGGTATCGTCACCTTCGCCAATGCCAGCGCACTGCGCGATGTGGTAAAAAGGGTTCCGCTGGACCGGTTGCTGATTGAGACGGATTCGCCCTGGCTGGCGCCGGTGCCCTATCGCGGCAAGCCCAATACGCCGGTTTTTTTGCCCAGGGTGGCTGAGACAGTAGCCGACTTGCAGGGCATCAGTGTCGCTGAACTGGGCCGGGCCACCTCTCAGAATTTCTTTAAACTATTTTCTAAAATATCTGAAATAAATAAATGATAAATAAGATAAAAATAATGATGGAAATGCAGGATTCCATGAATCGGCATGTGAATCCGGAATGGCGCCAGCAAGGCTTCGCCTGGTATCGCGCGATCTGGACCGAGTGCGCCGAACTCATGGAGCACTACGGCTGGAAATGGTGGAAGAAGCAACAACCGGATCAGGATCAGGTCAGCCTCGAGCTCATCGATATCTGGCATTTCGGCATGAGCATCCTGCTGGTGGAACAGCGCTCGCTGGAGCAGATTGCCGAGCAATTGGACCAGGGGCTGTTGAGCCCGCCCGCAGGTGACTTTCGCGAAGCCCTGGAAGATTTCACCCTGGACGTGTTGCAGGGACGCAGCTTTGACCCATTGCGCTTTGCCGGGCTGATGCAGCTGGTCGGTCTGGATTTTGAGGAACTCTATCGCCGCTATGTAGGCAAGAACATGCTCAACCGGTTGCGCCAGGATCGCGGTTACAAGGCCGGTACCTACATCAAGGTCTGGCATGGTCGCGTGGACAACGAGGTGTTGATCGAGGTGCTGGCGCAGGCCAGTGTCGAATCCGAGGATTTCGCCGAACAGGTCTACGCCGCTCTGGATGCGGCCTACCCGGGTTAGCTATGCAACGGGGGCTGCTTGTGCTGGTCGCGGTCATTTTTCTGCTGGTGCAGTACCGCCTGTGGATCGGCGAGAACAGCCTGGCCGAGCGCCAACGGCTGGAAGCCGAAATCGCCGCCCAGCGTCTGGAAATCGATCGCCTCAAGGCGCGCAATGAAATTGTCGAGCGCGAAGTGCGCGCCCTGCGCGAGGGCCAGGGCGAACTGGAAGCACGCGCTCGGGAAGAGCTGGGTTTGGTCAAGGACGGCGAAACCTTTTATCTGATCCTGGATGAAGAGGATCAATCGCCAGCGGAGCAGAGCCCCTGATGGCCCATCATCTCGTGGTTGCCGCCGCCGGCAGAGGCGAGCGCTTCGGCGCCGCCAAGCCCAAGCAGTATGCCGAGCTCGCCGGCCAACCCCTGATTGAACATACCCTGCAGAATTTGCAGCAGCTATGGCCTTTTGCCAGCATCAGCCTGGGTTTGTCGGCGGGTGATCCGGGCTGGACTAGCCAGGTTTCCTGGCGGCGGGTGGATGGAGGTGCAAGCCGCGCGGCGACTGTGCTGGCCGTGCTGCAATCCCTGCAGGGCCTGGCCGAGGACGAGGATTGGATCTGGGTGCAGGATGCCGTGCGCCCCTTTTTGACGGCAGAGGTCGTAGGGCGCATCCAGGCCGGCCTGGCTGGCGATGCCGACGCCCTGGTGGTCGCCATGCCGGCGCAGGACACGCTCAAGCGGGTCAACGCTGAGCTGCGGGTAGAAAGTACGCTGGATCGTGCGCATATATGGTGTGCGCAAACCCCCCAGATCTGCCGCTACGCCAAGCTTTTACGGGCATTCGAAGTCGCCGCCGCTGCCAATCTCCATGTCACTGACGAGGCCATGGCCATGGAACAAGCCGGCTATCGCGTGCAGCTGGTGCTGGGCAGCGAAGACAATATCAAGATTACCCGGCCGGGCGACCTACGCCTGGCTCAATGCATTCTGCAAGCGAGGCACTCCACATGATGCGCATCGGCCAGGGATTTGACGTGCATGCCTTTTGCCGGGGAGATCGCATTCGCATCGGCGGCCTGGACATTCCTCATACTCATGGTCTGGCCGCTCACTCGGACGGCGACGTGCTGCTGCATGCCATCTGCGACGCGCTGCTCGGCGCGCTGGCGCTGGGCGATATCGGCAAGCATTTCCCCGACACGGATGCCCGCTGGCACATGGCCGACAGTCGCGATCTGCTGCGCGCCGTCATGGCGCTGGTGAGCGAGCGCGGATGGGGCGTCGCTAATCTGGACGCCACCCTGATCGCCGAACGACCCAAATTTGCACCCCATATCGAGGCGATGCGGACGCTGATTGCCGCCGATCTGGGCGTCGGGGTCGAGGCCATTAGCCTGAAAGCGACTACCACTGAAAAGCTCGGCTTTACCGGACGCGGCGAAGGCATCGCCGCTCAGGCGGTCGTTTTACTGACGGCATCGGCAGCCTGATGGCTGTGCTAACATTTGGCCTCGCGCGCTACGACCTGGTCGGGCAGCGCTTCCTGACCTTATCCAACCAGACGATCTGTCGCCTATGAATGACATTCAGCGACGCGGCATTGGCATGACCTCCCAGCGCACCCGCGATCGCCTTATCCGGCGCCTGCAGGAAGAGGATATCACCAATCAGGCCGTGCTCGACGCCATGCGTAATACGCCCCGCCATCTCTTTGTCGAAGAGGCACTCGCGCATCGGGCCTACGAGGATTCCGCCCTGCCCATCGGGTTTTCCCAGACGATCTCCCAGCCCTATATAGTGGCGCGCATGACTGAGGTGTTGCTGTCGGCCGGCATTCCGCAAAAGGTGTTGGAAATCGGCACCGGCTGTGGCTATCAGACGGCCATCCTGGCGCGTCTGGTACCCCAGGTATACAGCGTGGAGCGCATTCAACCGCTGCTGGAGCGGGCTCGCGCTCGCCTGCGCGAACAGGGTCATCGCAACGTGCAGCTAAAACTGGCCGATGGGGGTATGGGCTGGCCGGAGAAGGGGCCCTACAACGCCATCATTAGTACGGCGGCGCCCGAGCGCGTGCCAGCCGAGCTTTTGCAGCAGCTGGCGCCCAGCGGCATTCTGGTCATTCCGGTGGGCAGTGAAAACAAGCAGGTATTGCAGGCCATCGTGCGTCGCGGCGATAGCCAGAACTTCGATACCCTGCAGCTTGAGGCTGTACGCTTTGTGCCCCTACTGGGTGGCGTGGAGCGCCAATGAGCAAGTTGCAACGCTGCCTGCACACGTTGGGTATTTACCTGCGTGGCTTTGCCATGGGCTGCGCCGATGTAGTACCAGGCGTCTCCGGCGGCACCATCGCCCTGATCACCCAGGTTTATGAGCGACTGATCACCGCTCTGACGCGCATGGATCTGGCCGCTGTTCGTCTCCTTCTGGCAGGGCGGTTTGGCGCGCTCTGGCGGCATGTGGATGGCGCCTTTCTGCTGCCCTTAGGCCTCGGCATTCTCAGTGCCATCTTTACCCTGGCCAATGCCATCGCCTGGTTGCTGGAGAATCGGCCGTTGTCGGTCTGGTCGTTTTTTTCCGGCCTGATTCTGGCTTCCACACTCTATTTGATGAAGCAACTGGATTTTCGCCACCGCTTGCGTCAGATCGGCTATCTTCTTCTCGGCATTGGCCTCGTCCTGGTGATCAATCAGCTGTCTCCCGCGCTGGTCAATCCACAGCTCTGGCTGGTCTTTGTATCGGGCTTCGTCGCCATTAGTGCCATGCTGCTGCCGGGCATATCCGGCAGTTTTATTCTGTTGATGCTGGGCCTTTACCATCCCACGCTGGATGCGGTCCGCTACCTCGACCTGCTTTATCTCGCCTGCTTTGCCGGGGGGGCAGGGCTGGGGTTTCTGTCCTTCAGCCGACTGATCAGCTGGCTCTTGCGTCATTACCACCACCAGACCCTGCTTTTTCTGGTCGGCCTGCTGGCGGGCTCGTTGCAGGCTACCTGGCCCTGGAAAATGCCGGTCGAAGCGGGAGAGGTGGCTGCTAACCTCAGTCCTTCAGCCTATGCCGAGCTCATGGGATCGGATGGCATGGCCCAGGTGCTCCTGGTTGCGGCCGCCGCCATGTTGCTAGTTTGGGCAATGGAGTGGGCCGGTGCACGTCTGGATCGTGGTCGTGAGGCCGCTTAACACGCCGCTGGCCCTGCTGCTATTGCTGGCAGCGCTGCTGGCGGGCTGTGCGGGTAGCGAGATGGCGGCACCGGTCGAAGATCGCCAGCAACCGCCGTCGCGCAGTCTGCGGCTGCACTTTGTCGATCGCGAGGAAACTCTCTACAGCATTGCCTTTCGCTACGAGTCCAGCGTGGCTGAGCTGGCGCGCATCAACGGGCTGCGATCGCCCTATATTATTTATCCCGGACAGCGTCTCTTTCTGACCTCTGAAGCGGCCGGAGCCCAGCCGGTGCCGGCTGCCGCCACATCGACACCAGCGCCGTTTCCTTCAAGTCAGCCGACCCGCCCCGTAGCCGAAAGCAATCGCGTGGCCAGTGTCGAATTGCCATCCCGTGTAGGCGATTGGGCCTGGCCCCTGAGCGGGCGCGTCAGCCGCGCCTTCGGTTCGGGAATGCCCGCCGCCAAGGGGCTTTCTATCGCAGCTGACACCGGTAGCGAGGTGCAGTCCGCCGCGGCCGGGGTCGTGGTTTACAGCGGCAATGGGTTACGCGGGTACGGCAATCTGGTGATTGTGAAACATAGCGAGACTCTGCTGACGGCCTATGCCCACAATTCGGAACTGCTGGTCGGTGAGGGCGATCAGGTACACCTGGGGCAGACCATTGCGCGGGTGGGGCGCAATCCGGACGGCAATGCCGAGCTGTATTTTGAATTGCGTCTGGATGGCAAGCCGGTCGATCCGGTGCGTTATTTGCCGACGCGCTAGGATGGGAAGACTGGAGGCGACCCCATCGACGGGACTCCGGCACAGGAAAGCGCTGCTACCGTTGTTCCCTTCCGGGCCTGGCGGGGTTTACAGCTTTTCCTTGCGGAGGGCCGACGGGGCCGCCATGGAGGGGCGCATTATGGTCGCAGCACCTGCGCATTGCAACGCGCTCCAGGCCCGACCGCTGCGGCGGAATTAATTGGGTATAATCCGGGATTCGTAAAATCTTGTTCAACTCATGAGCTATCAGGTTCTCGCGCGCAAATGGCGCCCCCAGGTGTTTGCCGATGTGGTCGGCCAGGATCATGTACTGCGGGCGCTCATCAACGCGCTGGAGCAACAGCGGCTGCATCACGCCTATCTCTTCACCGGTGCGCGCGGCGTTGGCAAGACCACGCTGGCGCGCATCCTGGCGCGTTGCCTCAACTGCGAAACCGGCATCACGGCGACACCTTGCGGTGAATGCTCGGCCTGTCGCGAGATCAGCGAGGGCCGCTTCGTCGACCTGATTGAAGTGGATGCTGCGTCGCGCACCAAGGTGGAAGACACCCGCGACCTGCTCGAGAACGTTCAGTACGCACCCACCCGGGGACGTTTCAAGATCTATCTGATCGACGAAGTGCACATGCTGTCGACGCACAGCTTCAATGCCCTGCTGAAAACCCTGGAAGAGCCACCGGAGCATGTCAAGTTTCTGCTCGCCACCACGGATCCGCAGAAACTGCCGGTGACGGTGCTGTCGCGCTGCCTGCAGTTCAATCTGAAAAACCTCGGCGCCGCGCAGATTGTCGAGTATTTGCAACAGATTCTGGCAGTGGAAAATATTCCCGCCGAAGAGCATGCGCTTTGGCAGCTGGCCACGGCGGCCACTGGCAGTATGCGCGATGCCCTAAGCCTGACCGACCAGGCCATCGCTCACGGCAATGGCCAACTGCGCGAGCAGGAGGTCGCGGCCATGCTGGGCACAGTGGATCAGGCCCATATTCACCAGCTGCTGCAGGCATTGATTGCCGGCGATGGCGAGGCTCTGCTCAAGCAGTGCGATGAGCTGGCGCAGCTGGCAGTCGATTACACCGGGCTGGTCGACCAGCTGCTTGAATCCATGCACCGCATCGCCCTGGCAAAGACCCTGCCTTCCATCAGCCATCGCAGTCGCATCGACGACCATCAGGTCGCTACCTATGCGGCCGCACTGGCGGCAGAAGATGTCCAGCTCTACTACCAAATGCTGTTGCTCGGACGTCGCGATCTGAGTCTGGCTCCCGATTTGCAGATGGGGTTCGAGATGCTCATGCTGCGGCTGCACGCCTTTCGTCCGCTGGCGGCCAGGACCAGTGCCGAATCCTCCGCGGAGACCAGCCAGCCAAAAAAGCCGCTCGCCCCGTCTGACGGGGCGCAGCAGGTACCGCGGGAGGGTGCCCGTCAGGTGCGCATCGAGCTGGATTCGGCAGCACCGCCAGCGGCTGTACCCAATCCGAGGCTCGACCCGGTGCCGGAAGAGCGGGACGATACGGCAGCTGAGCACTGGATCAGACTTTTTGCACAGTTGCCGCTGGACGGCATGATGCGCAGCCTGTGCAGCCACCTCTCGCTGGAGCAGCGCGATGGCAAACACTGGGTTTTCTGCCGCGATGCCGAGGGTGCGGGCTTGTTCAGCGACAAGCATCGCGAACGCCTGCAGACCATGCTGATCGAGGCCATGCAGGAGCCGGTTGAAATTCGCATTGAAGACCGCCCCGGCGCTTTTGAAACACCGGCTCAGCGATCGCGGCGGTTGCATCTGGAAGAAATAGAGCGGGCGCGAGCCACGCTCATGGAATTGCCGGAGGTCCAGCGCATTCTGCGCGAATTTGACGGCGTTCTGGACGCGGATTCCATCCGTATCGAACACAAGCACTAATCAGCCCAAAGGGTGGAGTATTTTTGATGAAGGACATGTCGTTTCTCATGCAGCAGGCCAAAAAGATGCAAGCGCGCATGGAGGCCATGCAGGAAGAAATCAAACAGCTGGAAGTGACCGGCGAATCCGGCGCGGGGCTGGTCAAGGTCACCATGAATGGCCGCCACGACGTGCGCCGCGTGGCCCTGGATCCCTCCTTGAAAAATGAGGATCTGGATATGGTCGAAGACCTGCTGACGGCAGCGATTAACGATGCCGTGCGCAAGGTCGAGGCCATCAGCAAGGAAAAAATGTCTCAGTTGACCGGGGGCATGCCCATGCCGCCGGGATTCGATCTGAAATTCTGATATGAGCCTAAGCCCCCTGCTCGAACAGCTGGTTTCGGCCTTGACCTGTTTGCCCGGGGTGGGGCGCAAGACCGCCCAGCGCATGGCGTTGCATTTGCTTAACCGCGACGCCCAAGGGGCATTGCACCTGGCGGACACCCTGAAAGAGGCAGTCGACCGGGTGGGCCACTGCCGCCAGTGCCGCAATCTGACTGAGCTGGAGGTCTGTAACCTGTGCAGCGATGTGCGCCGCCAGGACGATCTGCTGTGTGTGGTGGAATCTCCGCTCGATGTGCTGGCTATCGAGCAGTCCGGCCAGTATCGTGGACGCTACTTTGTGCTTTTCGGGCACTTGTCACCCATCGACGGTATCGGTCCGGATGAGCTCGCCATCGACAAACTCGAAGCACTGCTGCAGAAGGGACAGCTGCAAGAGGTCATTCTCGCCACCAACCTCACCGTTGAAGGCGAAGCAACGGCCCATTACATCGCTACGCGCGCGCACCGACTGGGCATCAGTGTCAGCCGCATTGCCCACGGCGTGCCCACGGGGGGAGAGCTGGAGTTTGTCGACGGCCAGACTCTGGCCTATGCGATGCAAGGAAGAAAATCCTATTAACAGCGAAATGCTCAGCATGCCGGCTGAACTGGGGAGTCTGGCGCGATCCCTGGGGACGGCCACGCTTTGCCTCGATACCGAATTTGTCCGCCGCACCACCTACTACCCCATTCTGGCTCTGCTGCAGCTGGCCCGGGGGGAGGAAATCTGGCTGATCGACACACCTGCCGTGACCCAGTGGCAGGACCTGTTGGATGCATTCGATCAGGCGACCATGGTCATGCATTCGGCCAGCGAGGATCTGGAGGTTTTTCGCACTAATCTGAACTGGCATCCCGCCCGCCTGTTCGACACCCAGATTGCCGCTGCCTTCGTCGGCCTGGGCTCGGCCTTAAGCTATGCTGCCCTGGTCGAACAATTGCTGGGTGTGGTGTTGGGCAAGAGCGAAACCCAGTCCGATTGGCTGGCGCGACCTCTGAGTCCGGCGCAGATGGACTATGCCCGCGACGATGTGCGCTATCTCGATGCACTCTATCGCGAACTCTCCGATCGGTTGGCGTCGCAGGGTAAAACGGCCTGGATGCAAGCCTATATGGAGCAGCAATTGCGCTCCGCCGCCGAGGTGCTGAATCCGGATCTGGCCTATCTCAAAATCAAGGGAGCTGTGGGGTTGTCGCAACGCCAGCTGTCGCTGGTGGCAGAATTGGCCGCCTGGCGCGAGCGCCGGGCACGCGAACTCGACAAGCCGCGCAATTGGCTGGTGCGCGATGGTGAAATTCTCAAGATTGCGCGCCACCGCCCGACCGGGCGTAGCGAACTGGATCGCGTGGTTGGCATGGCGCCCGAGAGTATCCGGCGCTACAGCGGCGAAATTCTGGCGCTGGTTGCGGCACATCAGCCGGCGGGTACAATTCCTCAGCCGCCGGCCGCACTGGCTGGACAGGACAAGGATATGGTGAAACAACTGCAGGATAGAGTGGAACAGCTAGCAACGCAGCATCGTATGGCGTCGCGTCTGATTGCCAACCGCAGCGAACTGGAGCAGTTGGTGCGCCACCGCCGCCAGCAGGGTGAGGCACCTGCACTTCTGACCGATTGGCGCGCACCCACATTCGGCAAACCCCTGTCGGAGATGATCGATGCCGCAAGCTAGTATTCAGTGCAGCGCCTGGCGCAGTAGGGCTATGCCAGATACTTATTTGCTGGTAGATCAGGCAGAAGGACTGGCACGGGTGCCACATGCCCTGCTGCAGCGCTTTACCCAAGCTGAACTGGTGACCAGTTTTAGCCTTCACAGCGAGCGCTCGCTGGCCCGCGCCGATGCCGCCGCTGTCATGCAGCAAATTCGCGAACAGGGCTATTACCTGCAGATGCCGCCGGCGCGAGACCGGGACATGGGCGCGGTGGCGGCCCGTAACGACAAACTGACGCGCTGAGTCACTGCCATGTCGCCCCTCTTGTACACCACACTCTGGATCCTTTATCTGCTGGGCGTGGTTGGCTTCTTGCTGGGCGCCTGGCGCATCAGTCGGCGTTGGCCCTTTGTTTTGCAGCGCTTCGGCCGGCTGGCGCTGCTCGTGCTGTTGCTGACTCCCGCTCCCCAATCGGCCGGGCGGGAAGGTCTGGCGCCTGCCTTTATCGCCATGCTCTTTGATCAGTTGCAGGATTATGAAGGCGGCTGGTTCCGCGCTGGCATTTACCTGGTGATATCCGGCTGTCTCGGCTTGCTGATTTTCCTGGGTAGCCTGGCCTGGCACTACGGGTTCAAAGTGCGCCAGGTGAACAGAGATTAAATTGGAAGCCCCGGGGTTTTTTGATACAAGGGGTTCACAAACAAATAGCGAGGGGATAGGGTGGACGCGCATCGGACGGTCGCCGAGGCATTGCGCCTGGCCAGAGAACGGTACCAGATACCACAGGAGTTGCCGGATTCGCCGATCCGCACCTTCCCTGACCTGTTTCGTTATGCGCTCAAAACATACGGTTCGGCCCCGGCCTATACCTGCCTGGGACATCAGATCAGTTTCCAGGAGCTGGATCGGCTTGGTGATCAATTTGCTCGCTGGCTTATCGCTCTCGACGGACTGCAGCCTGGCGACCGCGTTGCCTTGCACCTGCCCAATCTGCTGCAGTACCCGGTCGCCGCCATGGGTGTGCTCAAGGCCGGCATGGTGCTGGTGAATACCAACCCGCTCTATACTGCCCCCGAGCTGGTACATCAGTTCAGCGATGCCGGCGTCAAGCTGGTGGTCACCCTGAAAAATATCGCTGCCGAGCTGGCTTCGATAATCGATCAGACCGATGTCTGTATGGTGGTAACCACCGAGGTGGGCGATCTTCACCCTCAACCCAAGCGCTTTTTGATTAACGCCGTGGTTCGGTACATACGGCGCGAAGTACCGCGTCTACAGTTTGCGCGCGCTATCTCATTCCGCGAGGTGCTCAAACGGGGCCGGCAAAGTTCGGCCGGCAAGCTGCCACAGGCGCAGCCGGAAGATATTGCGCTGCTGCAATACACCGGAGGTACCACGGGGGGTGCCAAGGGCTGCATGTTGACCCATGCGAGTCTGGTGAATTCCATGCTGCAGTGCGGCTGGATTTATCAGCGCGCGGACTGCCAGCCCGGCTATACCACCCTGGTGGTGCCCCTGCCGCTCTACCATATCTATGCCTTTGATGTCGGCTTCTGCCACGGCCTGCTGAATGGTCATCACACCCTGCTGATTCCCAACCCGCGCGATATCAGGGCTTTCGTGCGCGCGCTGCGCAAAACGCCCTTCGATGGCTTTATCGGGCTGAATACCCTGTTCAACGCCCTGATGAACAACGCTGATTTTGCCGCTCTGGATTTCGACCGTCTGCGGCTGGCGGTGTCTGGCGGCATGGCGCTGTCGCGCTCAGTGGCCGAGCGCTGGGAAGCGATGACCGGTTCGCAGATCTGCGAGGGCTACGGGCTGACTGAATCGTCCGGCATTCTCAGTGTCAATGTGCCGGGCGATGCCAAGCTGGGCACGGTCGGCGTCGGTTTTGCTGGCTGTGAATTCATGATTCTGGGCGAGCACGATCGCGAGGTCGGCATCGAGCAACCCGGCGAAATCTGCTTCAAGGGTGCCCAGATGATGAAGGGCTACTGGAATAATGCCGAGGAGACCCAGCGCCTGATGGTCGGCGATGGTTGGATGCGCACCGGCGATATCGCGGTGATGGGCGAAGACGGCCGCCTGCGCATTGTCGACCGCGCCAAGGACATGATTGTGGTGTCCGGCTTCAAGGTCTTTCCCAACGAGGTCGAAGACGTACTGATGCATCACCCGGATATTTCCGAATGCGCTGTGGTGGCCGGGCAGGGCGAGGCCGGCGAATATGTGCGCGCCTTTGTGGTACGTCGGCGTGCGGGCTTGACCGAGGAGGAAGTGCGCGAGTACTGCCGGCACCAGCTGACTGCCTACAAGGTGCCCAAGACCGTGGAATTTCGCGATTCCCTGCCGAAATCCAACGTCGGAAAAATCCTTCGCAAAGAGCTGCGCGACAGCTGATTACCCAGTATTACAGTGTGGCAAATAGCCGTTGTGAGGCTAGATCGGCGCCGCTACAATCGGCGGTCACTTTAACCGGGCTGATTGGACTTTCGACAGCCGCTCCTGGAACAGTGATGCCAAAAGTATGTCTCCTGGCGGTGCTGATACTGGCCAGCACCTCCGCTCCTCTCCTCGCACAAGAGCCCGAAGATCCCCTGGAAGGGATCAACCGCCTGACCTTTGCCTTCAACGACAAGGCCGACCGCTGGCTGCTGCGCCCCCTGGCGCAGGGCTATCGCGCCCTGATGCCGGATGCCGGCGAGCGCGCAGTAGGGCGCTTTTTTGCCAATCTCGGCGAAGTGCGCAATGCCACCAATCATCTGCTGCAGGGCAAGGGACGGTCGGCGGCCAACAGCGGCGGGCGCTTCCTGGTCAATTCCACCCTCGGGCTGGTTGGTTTTCTCGATGTCGCCGACGATCTGGGGCTGGTTCAGGAAGACAGCGAGGACATCGGCCAGACACTGGGCGTTTGGGGTGTGGGATCGGGTCCCTATCTGGTGCTGCCCTTTCTCGGCCCCTCCAATGTGCGCGATGCGCCCAGCCGTTGGCTGGACCGCTATCTGGAGCCGCAGACCTATCTGGAAGATCAGGTGTCACAGAATATTGCCAAAGGCATGGAGCTGATCGACCTGCGCGCCGCGCTGCTCGACGCCGATCAGATCGGTTCGGCGGATGCCTACAGCTTTATGCGCGATATCTGGCTGCAGCGACGCGAGTATCTGGTTCATGATGGCGCCGTCGAGGACGACTTCGGCAGCGGAGATTTTCTCGATGACTGATTTCCGCATCCTTATCCTCTTGCGCGACAGCCTTATTCGCGACCTGGCCGTGGCCATACTGCGCCAGTACGACTACGAGGTGGTCGCCGCGGAGAGCGTCGAGCACCTGGACAAGGACAATCTGGTAACCAGCCCGGATATAGTGCTCTGTGCCCTGGGGCAGATGGAGTCCATTCGCAGCAAGCTGGCGCAGATGTTTCCGCGCAAACAGTTCATCCAGTTTGTGCAACTGTTTCGCGAACAGCCGGTCGACAAGGTCATCGATGCCTTTCATCAGGATAACAGCGACTGCCTGCAGTTGCCCTTCAGCGATAAGACCCTGCTGCTCTCCATCGAGCGCGCGGGCGAGCGGCGCAATCTCATTGCCCGCAACATGCGTTCGCGCAAGCGCATGGAGAAGGCCCGCGGTGAACTGGAGCGCAACCTGGGTATTCTGCAAGCCGATGCCCAGGCTGGGCGCCAGATGCAGCAGTCGCTACTGCCGCATTCGCCGGTCGTTTCGCCGCCCTATTATGTGGCTCAGCAGATCTGTCCTTCGCTCTATCTCAGCGGCGATTTCGTCAACTACCTGACGGCGCTGGACAACTTTCTGCTGTTTTACCTGCTGGACGTATCCGGGCACGGCGCCTCTTCGGCCTTCGTCACCGTGATGGTGCGCCAGCTGATGCGCCGGATCGTGCGTCGCCACGTCATGGAAAAGGACGTCAAGGCCTTGGATAAGGCGCCGGCCGGTTTCCTCGAGCGCATCAATCAGGTGATGAACGACAACGAGCTCGACAAGCATCTGACCATGTTCGCCGGTGCGCTCAACAAGAAGAAAAACACCCTGCGTTACGCCATCGGTGCCCAGCTGCCCATGCCCATCCTGATCACCGAGGGCAAGGCCAGCTTTCTCGAGGGCAAGGGGCGTTCGGTAGGGCTGTTTCCCAAGGGTGAGTGGGAGGTGTACGACCTGCAGCTGCCGGAGAAATTTATTCTGCTGGCCTTTTCTGATGGCGTGCTGGAAAAGCTGCCTATGCAAAGCCTGAAGGAAAAAGAGGCCTATATGCTCAAGCGCCTGGCCCATTGCTCCGCCGATATCGACAAGGTCTTGCCGCGCCTGGGCATCGATGAAACCCACAATCTGCCGGATGACATTGCCGTGTTCATGCTGGCGCGAGGCTACCATGAATCCCTCTAACCGCATTTACTATGCGCACAAGGACGGCAACTATTACCTGCGCTTTGTCGGCGATGTGCGGGTGACTTTCTGTGCCACGCTCAACACCTATATCGAGCTGCTGTTCAAAGCCGAAGAAATCAACTCGGTGGCAGTCGACCTGCGTACGGCGGCGGCAGTGGATAGCACCACCCTCGGCCTGCTGGCCAAACTGGCACTCTACGTGAATCGCGAAGCCCGCATTCGTCCGCTACTCATTGTGACTGACGAGTCCATGATTCGCCTGTTACAAAGCATGGGGCTGGATGAGATATTCAGCCTAGCGCAGGATTTTCCGGATCAGCTCCAGTCGCTCGACGAACTGCACCTCACCCACGCCGACACCGAAACCGCCCGCACTCGGGTGATCGAGGCGCACCGCACCCTGATGAAGCTAAACAATCGCAATATGGAAGTTTTTGCCTATCTGGTACTGCGCCTGGAAGGCGAAGCCTCCACCGGCAAGTAGGGTCGTCGCAATCAGGCCGGCAGACGCGCGCCGCTTACCGGTTCCCCTGACATCTCAATCAAGCCCTCCAGGGCGGCATCCAGCACCTCCAGCCCGGCCCCCAGTCGATGCGCTCGCTCACTGATAATGCGACGATAACGGCGCGCTCCGCGTTCCCCTTGGAATAAGCCCAGCAGATGACGGGTAATTGCGTTCAGCCGGGTTCCGGCGTGTAATTCTGCCTCGATATAGGGGTAGTAGGCGCGCATCAGCTCGGCGCGCGACTGCACGGGCGCAGCCTGGCCGAACAGCAGGGGATCGACCTGACTCAGTTGCCAGGGGTTCTGGTAGGCCGCGCGGCCCATCATCACGCCGTCGACCTGTGCCAGATGCTGCTGGGTCTGTTCCAGGGTGTCGATGCCGCCGTTAATAATCAGCGGTAGATTGGGGAAGTCCTGCTTGATGCGGTAGACCCGGGCATAGTCCAGTGGCGGAATGGAGCGGTTCTGGGCCGGACTCAAACCGGTCAGCAAGGCCTTGCGGGCGTGCAGTATCAGGGCGTCGACACCGGCCTCGACCAGGGTGCTCACCAGATCGACCAGATGCTCGTAGCTATCCAGTTCGTCCACGCCGATACGCGTTTTGACCGTCACCGGAATGTCGACCGCATCTTTCATGGCCTTGACCAGATCGGCAATCAAATCCGGCTTGCGCATCAGGCAGGCGCCAAAAGCGCCTTCCTGTACCCGATCGCTCGGGCAGCCGCAGTTGAGATTGATTTCGTCGTAGCCCCAGGCCTGCCCGAGCACCGCACACTTCACCACATCGGCGCGCTGGCTGCCGCCCAGCTGCAGGGCCAGCGGCTGCTCGCGTGCATCGAAGCGCAGGTGGCGCGACCTGTCGCCATGCAGGATGGCGCCGGTCGTCACCATCTCTGTGTAGAGACGGGTATGCCGGCTCATCAGACGGTAGCACAGGCGGGCATGCCGGGCCGTCCAATCCATCATGGGGGCGACAGAAAAACGATGCTTTTCCAGAAGGCAGGCTCCAAGTTTCGTATAATGCGACGCTATTTTACCCCGAGACGTTGACTGGCCCATGGTTCGTGTTCGCATTGCCCCCTCGCCGACGGGCGACCCCCACGTTGGCACCGCCTACATCGCGCTCTTTAACTTTTGCTTTGCCCGCCAGCGCAGCGGCAAACTGGTGTTGCGCATTGAGGATACCGATCAGGTGCGCAGCACAGCCCAATCCGAGGTCGCCATTCTGGAAAGCTTGCGCTGGCTCGGTCTGGAATGGGACGAGGGCCCGGATGTCGGTGGCCCCTTCGGCCCCTACCGCCAGAGTGAGCGCACTGCTATTTACGCTCAGTATGCCGAGCAACTGATTGCTTCGGGTAAAGCCTTTTATTGCTATCGATCGCCAGACGAACTAGAGCAGCTGCGCAATGCGCGCCGCGAGCAGGGTATTCAGCGCGCGCTCAAACAGTCGGATCTGCAGCTGGACGATGCAGAAATTGCCCGCCGTCAGACGGCGGGTGTGCAACCAGTGGTGCGCATGGTGGTGCCGGAAGAGGGCACCTGTACCATCCGCGACGGCTTGCGCGGCGATATCGAACTCGACTGGGCCACTGTCGATGCCCAGGTGCTGCTCAAGGTCGATGGCCTGCCGACCTATCACCTCGCCAACGTGGTGGATGATCACCTGATGGAGATCAGCCATGTGATCCGCGGCGAGGAATGGATCAACTCGGCGCCCAAGCACCAGCTGCTTTACGCCTACTTTGGCTGGGACATGCCGCAGCTGTATCACATGCCGCTGCTGCGCAACCCCGACAAAAGCAAGCTGAGCAAGCGCAAGAATCCGACCAGCATCTTCTATTACCGCGATATGGGCTTTTTGCCCGAAGCGCTGCTCAACTACCTGGGACGCATGGGTTGGGCCATGCCCGACGAGCGCGAGAAGTTCAGCCTGGCGGATATGATTGCGGCTTTTGATATTCGCAGCGTGTCCTTGGGCGGCCCGGTTTTTGATATGGAAAAGCTGCGCTGGCTCAACGGCCTGTGGATAAGGGAAAATCTGACCGATGCCGAGTTCGTGCAGCGCTATCAGCATTGGGCGCTTGCGCCGGAGCGGGTAACGGCCATTGCCGCGTTGCTGCGCGAGCGCGTGGAAACCCTGTCTGATCTGGCGCCACTGGCCTCGGTGTTTTTCTACGGTCAGCCGCATCTGGATGAAGACGTATTCAACAATCTCAATCTGGACCGCGAGACCCAGCTCAAGGTCCTGCAGTTCACCTCCTGGCGCCTGGATAGTCAGCAGGGCTGGCAGCGCGATGCCCTCTACGCCGTGCTGAATGCCCTGGCGGAATCCATGTCGATCAAGCTGCGGGCCTTTCTGCAGCCGCTCTTTGTTGCCCTCAGCGGCAGCACCGTTTGCCCGCCGCTTTTCGATACCATGGCTATACTGGGTCCCGACCTGACGCGCGCCCGTATTCGCGCGGCTCTCGAGTTTCTCGGCGGCGTATCGAAAAAATCGCTCAAGCAGCTCGAGAAGGAGTTCCAGGCCTTGGGGTCGGCGGACTAGCTATGCAACCTGGTGATGCCCGGATTCTGGTTGGCAACCGTGAATGGTGTGCCTTGCCGGAACTGGGTATTCCCGCCATCAAGGCGCGCGTCGATTCCGGAGCCAAGACCTCGAGCCTGCATGCCTTTAACCTCGAGACTTTCGAACGCGATGGCCAAACCTGGGTGCGCTTTGAAGTGCATCCGGTGCAGAAGAGTCAGCGCATCAGCATCTGGGTGGAGGCGCCGGTGATCGACCGGCGTCGTGTGCGCAGTTCGCACCGCGATATCGAGCAGCGCTGCGTGATTCGTTCGCTGCTCAGGCTGGGCGGCGCGGAGTGGCCGGTCGAAATCACACTGACCAACAGGGACAGTATGGGCTATCGCATGCTGCTGGGACGGCAGGCCATGCGCACGCGACTGATGATTGATCCCGACGCCGCCTACCTGACTGGAAAGACCGATGCCCAGGCCATGGCCAAGCTCTATGATCAGCCGGCGCCAAAGCCCCGCAAGCGGCGGACCGCGAGCGTTTTGCCGCCTGACGCGCAGCGCGGTTGACACTCCGGATAACCGGTTCTAGAATCCGCGCTCCCGATAATCCGGGGCTATAGCTCAGCTGGGAGAGCGCTTGCATGGCATGCAAGAGGTCGGCGGTTCGATCCCGCCTAGCTCCACCAATAAACAACCCCGATCCGTAAGGTTTGGGGTTTTTTATTGGCTGATCGGGTTCGAACTGCCGAAGGCGGTTACACCAATCCGTCGGGAGCCAATTTGGGACGAAAAGCGCAGCGCATCGGTGCCGTCGACCCGAATACAGGGATGTATGAATCAGTCGAGCCTTGCCGCCATGACCACGAGGGGGGGCGGAAATGTCAGTTTGATAGGAGCAAAGTCGACCGGCATCCATGCCTCACGCGACACTTGTGCTTGCTGAATTTTGTCCAGCACAATCACGTACCAACCCGGCACGCGCCGGGTTCTTTCGGTTTAAGCGCAGGGTGCAAGTAGCACCCGAGCGCAAGAGGACTGTCAGTCACTGTCTGTCAGCATGTTCTTGTAGCCAAAGGGCCAGCCTATGAAGCGGTATTTCCTGTCCCCCATTTTTAGCGTCGTATTGCTCGTCTGCCTGGCTGGTCAGGCCCAGGCTGATCTCGCTTATCGGAATAGCTTGGGCATTGCCACCACAGCAGGTGCCTGGGATCTCTCACTGAGTTCCATCCAGACCGCCGATGAATTCGGTGCTTCACTGGGCTCCTACTCGCTGAGTTTTGGCGCTAACCGCAGCATAGGCTCCGGACACCGCCTGCTGATGGATGGCGCCCGTTATAACAACCGTGCGGGCGAAAGCTGGACGACCTTTTCCCGATATCGGCTTGGCTGGAGCTATCGCTGGCAGCCCGATGACATCGCCTGGACGGCGACGACCCGCCTGGAGCACCGGGACGTGTCCGGCGATCAGCATCAGCGCCTGGAGCTGAGCCTGCAGGCCGGCAAGCGCTATGTGGCCTGGAGCCCTTACCTGTCGGCCCAGTTGCGCTATCACCTCACCGATCAATACATGCTGCTGCGCCGCGCCAATCTGGGCACCGGCTTTCAGCTTAATGAGCAGTGGAATTTAGGCATCGCTATACGCTACCAACAGAGCAAGCGTGCTGGTGAGTGGGCAGACCCCGAGCCGGTGGTGAGCACCAGTATCGAATTTGAATTCTGAACTCCCGGATAAGCGATCAGGGCTTGGCGTAAGCTAGGCGTCGTAGAGATCGCACCTGGTAATAACTGTCCAGGCCGCACACCGCAAGCCCGCCCAGCAGATCCATATCCAGCGTACCGTCATCGCCGAGCGCACCTTCGCTCATGCGTACTTCACAGATCTCGCCGATGATCAGGCAGGTCTGATTAATATCCAATTCAATCTGCTGGCGCAGCTTGAGGCCGATGCCGAGTCGAGATTCTGCTACATAGGGGGCCGCCAGTTCCTCGCTGTAGGCTTCTGTAAGCCCGGTGGTTGCGAATTCACTTTGTTCCCTGGGGTAGCGGGCGGAAGTTTGATGGGTCTGCTCGAGAATGTCGGCATGGGCCAGATTAAGCGTAAAGCAGTGGGTCTGCAGGATATTCTCCAGACTGTGCCGCGGCACCGAATGCGGTCGAAATATCAGACCGATCAAGGCCGGGTCCGCACCCAGGTGAAATACCGAGCTAAAGAGCGCCAGATTAGTCAATCCGTCGGCGTCGGCCGAGCCCAGCAGAAAGGGTGACTTGTAGCCGGTGAGACCATTGACCAGGCGAGCCCGATCGCGCTGGGCCATCGCGTCGAGATCGTCTTTTTTTAATTGCAGCACCTTATGTCTCCAATGCATGCGGGCCGCCCGCATCATGCAGCTTCGCTTTGCAGTCGACAATGCAATCTAACCTGTCGGTAATGGAATAAACGACCAGCCTGTCACGTCAACCTGATGTCATTCGCAAATCATTGAAGTAATGACATGTTGACCAAACAACGCAAATTAACCCCGGTACCAATTGCCTGCTTCCAGCCAGCTCCTTTGCATCCACTCTGAGCATGAGTGATCGCCGCAGCGAGGTGGAATTACCCCTGCAGACCAATCTGGGCAAGGAGATGCACCCCGACGCGCTGGAGACTTACGATGCCCGCGAGGGCTTTGCTGAGCTGAATCCAGTGGCCGCGGACTCCTGATAACCTGCCTGGCGGGGCCCGGTCCAGCTCTTGACGGCCCGGAAATTTCGCAACCCCCTCCGACTTCTTTATAATGGCCAGCCCACTGGGGCAGGTTGCCCCAACTCCAACTTTCATTTACGGAGACATTCAGTGAAGTCACCTGTTCGCGTTACCGTTACCGGCGCCGCCGGCCAAATCAGCTATTCCCTGCTTTTCCGCATAGCTTCAGGTTCCATGCTGGGTCCGGACCAGCCGGTGATTCTGCAGATGCTGGAAATTACCCCAGCCCTGGGTGCGCTTAAGGGTGTTGCGATGGAGTTGGACGACTGTGCCTTCCCGCTGCTGGCCGGCATGGTGCTGACCGATGACCCAGCCGTCGCTTTCAAGGATGCCGATTATGCACTGTTGGTGGGTGCCCGTCCGCGCGGCCCGGGCATGGAACGCAAGGATCTGCTGCAGGCCAACGCTGCCATTTTCTCGGTGCAGGGCAAGGCCATTAACGATCACGCCAGCCGACGCATCAAGGTGCTGGTTGTCGGCAACCCGGCCAACACCAATGCCCTGATCACCCAGCGCAATGCCCCGGATATCGACCCCAGCCAGATCACCGCCATGATGCGTCTGGATCACAACCGCTCGTTGACCCAGCTGGCCAACAAGGTTGGTGGTCACTGCACCGATGTCACCCAGATGACGGTGTGGGGCAACCATTCCGCAACCCAATATCCCGATTTGCACCACGCTCTTTACAAAGGCAAGCCGGCCCTGTCGCTGGTGGATCAGGCCTGGTACGAAAGCGATTTCATTCCTACCGTGCAACAGCGCGGCGCTGCCATCATTACCGCACGCGGGGCCTCCAGTGCGGCCTCCGCCGCCAATGCCGCTGTCGACCATATGCGCACCTGGGTCATGGGCACGCCGGCCAACGACTGGGTCAGCATGGGTATCTATTCCGATGGCAGCTACGGCATCGAAAAAGGTCTGATGTACTCCTATCCCTGCCGCTGCAAGAACGGCAAGTGGGAGATCGTCCAGGGCCTGGAGATCAATGAATTTTCGCGCGTCCGCATGAAGGCAACAGAAAAAGAGCTGGCCGACGAGCGCGACGCGGTCGCCAGCCTGCTGCCCTGATCGCCGGACATGGCCTTTCCTGCAATAGGCGAACCAGCGCCGTCGTTCAGTCTGCTCAACCAGGATGGCGAGACGGTTCAGCTCAGCGATTATCGCGGGCAAATCGTGGCGCTGTATTTCTATCCCAAGGCCATGACGCCAGGCTGTACTACCCAGGCCTGTGGCCTGCGCGATAGCCGTGCCGAACTCAAGCGGCGTGGTGTAGTGGTACTGGGCGTCAGCCCGGATCCGCCAGCCCGGCTGAAGAAGTTTGCCGACAAGGAAGGGCTCAATTTCACCCTGCTATCGGACCCCGATCATCGCCTGGCGGAACGCTACGGTGTCTGGGGTAGCAAGAAGTTTATGGGGCGCATATTCGACGGCATCCGGCGCACTACCTTTATCATCGACAAGTCTGGTAACCTCGTGCAGGTCATGGATAAGGTCCACACCCGGACCCACCACGGCGATCTGCTCGAGTGGATTAGCGGACACCTCAACTGACGGAGTACTACCTTGATCGAATTCCTTATCCCGGCGGCACAAGCTCAACAAACGGCTGCTGCAGAACCCAATCCACTCTTTTCCCTGATCATGTTTGGCGGCTTGTTCGTCATCATGTACTTCATGCTGATCCGGCCCCAGCGCAAGCGTCAGAAAGAACACCAAAACCTGGTGCAGAATCTGGCCAAGGGCGACGAGGTGGTGCTGACCAGTGGCATGATCGGCCGCATCACTCACCTGAATGACGATTATCTGACGATCGACACCGGCACCGTGGAGCTGCGCTTCCAGCGTGTGGCTGTGCATGCGGTGTTGCCGAAGGGAACCATTAAAAGCATCGCCTGAGGCCAGGGCGGAGCCATGCAGTCCATTCCCCGGCTCCGCCTCGCCCAGCTTCCCACGCCCTTCCATAAACTCGAGCGCCTGTCGGACGAAATCGGCAGGTCAATCTGGGTCAAACGGGACGACCTTACCGGCGCCGCCACCTCTGGCAACAAAATTCGCAAACTGGAATTTGCCCTGGCGCAGGCGCGGGCAGAGGGTGCCAAGGTCATCATTACCTGCGGCGGATTGCAGTCCAATCACTGCCGGGCGACAGCCATCCTCGGCCGCCAGCAGGGCTTCAAAGTCCACCTGCTGCTGCGGGGTGAGAAGCCGGCCGAGCCTGACGGCAACCTTTTTCTCGATCGCCTGGCCGGCGCCGAAATCAGCTATTTTTCGCGGCGCTACTACCAGGCGCGACTGGACTTCATCGTTGAGGAAACCTGCGAGCACTACCGCAAGCAGGGCCTAAAGCCCTATTTCATCACCACCGGAGCCAGCGATGTCGTGGGCGTTTGGGGTTATGTCGAGGCGGCTCGTGAACTGCTCAAAGACATCCAGCGCCACCAGCTGAAGCCCGATGCCGTGGTGATCGCCACGGGTTCCGGCGGTACCCAGGCCGGTCTCACGGCGGGAATGGCGCTGGCCGGTTCCGACTGCCCGGTGCTCGGCTTTGCGGTGTGCGACGACGCCCCCTGGTTCCAAAGCAAGATCTACACCGACCTGGAAGCCTGGAAAAAGCGCTACCAACAGCAGTTGGACCTGCAACAGCTCGATATCCGCGTCAACGACGCCTATATCGGCCCCGGCTATGCCGAGGCGCAACCTCAGGTCTTTCGCCTGATTCAGAAAATGCTGCAGGATGAAGCCCTGCTGCTTGATCCGGTCTACACCGGTAAGGCCTTTTACGGCATGCTGGAAGAGTTGAAGGGTGGCGAGCTCGCCGGCAGAGGCGAGCTGGTTTTTGTTCACACCGGTGGGGCATTTGGCCTGATGGCGCAGCGTCAGGAGGCCATGCTCCATCTAAATGGCAAAAGGCAGGGTATGTGATGCAGTGGCTAAATGATCTGAATGCGTTGGTTTGGGGTGTGCCCATGCTGTTACTCCTGTTGGGCACGGGCATCTATCTCACCCTCGGTCTCAAGGCCATGCCCATACGCCGTATTGGCTATGGCTTCCGTCAGCTGTGGGAGGGGCGCCACGGCAGCGGCCCCGGTGAAATTTCGGCTTTCCGGGCGCTGATGACCTCGCTTTCGGCGACCGTAGGTACCGGCAACATTGCCGGCGTGGCTACCGCCATCGGCATCGGCGGGCCGGGCGCACTGTTCTGGATGTGGATGACGGCGCTGGTCGGCATGGCTACCAAATACGGTGAGGCGTTGTTGGCCGTGCATTACCGCGAGAAGGATGACAAGGGCGCCTTTGTCGGCGGCCCCATGTATTACATTCGCAACGGCATGGGCAAAAAGTGGACCTGGCTAGCGGTGGTCTTTGCCCTGTTCTGCGGTTTTGGCGGCCTGGGGATCGGCAACACAGTGCAGGCCAACTCGGTGGCCGACGCCATGCAGCAGGCCTTTGCCATACCCGAACTGGCCACCGGTCTGATTCTGGCGGTGATCACTGCCCTGGTAATTCTGGGTGGACTGAAGCGTATCGCCGGCGTAGCGTCGCGGTTGGTGCCCTTTATGGCCATCGGTTACTGCGGGGCGGCGCTGATTGTGGTGTTGCTGAATCTGCCCGAGGTGCCCGGCGCTTTGGTTGCTATCGTCAAGGACGCCTTTGCGCCCACGGCTGCGGAGGGCGGCTTTGCTGGCGCCACCGTCTGGTTGGCGATCCGCATGGGTGTGGCGCGCGGTGTATTTTCCAATGAAGCCGGCCTCGGCAGCGCCCCCATCGCCCACGCCGCCGCACAGACCGATACGCCGGCACGCCAGGGTTCAGTGGCCATGTTGGGCACCTTTATCGATACCCTGATTATCTGCACCATGACCGGTCTGGCCATCGTGCTGACACAAAGCTGGACCGGCGAGGCTCAGGGTGCCGCCATGACGGCCGCCGCCTTTGGTCAGCTGCTGGGCTTTGGCGAAGAACTGGTGGCGTTGGCCATTGCGCTCTTTGCCTTTACCACAATCCTGGGTTGGAGCTATTACAGCGAACGCTGCATGGAATTTCTGTTCGGCACCCGCGTACTGCTGGCCTTCCGCTGGCTCTGGGTGATCGTCATCCCCTTTGGCGCGGTGATGAACCTCGGCGTGATCTGGACTCTGGCCGACACAATGAATGGCTTGATGGCCATTCCGAACCTCATCGCCCTGCTGGTGTTGAGCCCCGTGATCTTCAAGCTGACCAGGGATTTCGGTCTGATTAAATGAGCACTGTCGCCAAGGCTTACAACAAGCTGGTTATCGCGATTTCCTCGCGCGCCCTGTTCGATCTGGACGAGAGTCATCAGGTCTACATGGAGCGAGGCGTACAGGCTTACGCCGATTACCAGATTGCGCGCGAGAACGAGCCGCTCAAGGAAGGCGAGGCCTTTGGCTTGGTTACCAAGATGCTCGGCATCAACGAGCTGCTGGGCGAGACGCTCGTCGAGGTCATCCTGTTGTCGCGCAACAGTGCCGATACCGGCCTGCGCATCTTCAACTCCATCGAGCATTACGGCCTGAATATCAGCCGCGCGGCCTTCAGCGGGGGTGGTAACCCCTGGCGCTACGTGCTGCCCTTTGAATGCGATCTGTTTCTCTCGCTGCATGCCGAAGACGTAGCCAATGCGCTGCAGCAGGGAGTCGCGGCGGCAACCTTGGTACCGCGCCCGAAACAGAAGCGAGGCGGTGGCAACGAGATCCACTTTGCCTTTGATGGCGATGCAGTGCTGTTCTCCGATGAGTCCGAGCGCATCTTCAAGGAGCAGGGCCTCGAGGCCTTTTCAAAGAATGAAAAGATTGCTGCAAATCAACCGCTTAGCGGCGGACCTTTTCGTAATTTCTTAGCTTCATTGCAACAGCTGCAGGCACGCTTTGCCCCGGGTGAATGCCCGCTGCGCACGGCCCTGGTGACGGCGCGCGCCGCGCCGGCGCACGAGCGCGTTATTCGCACCCTGCGCGACTGGAATATCCGCATCGACGAGTCCCTCTTCCTGGGTGGCCTGCCCAAGGGCGAATTTCTGCGCGCCTACGGTGCCGATGTGTTCTTTGACGACCAGATGAGCCATGTGGATTCAGCCAAAGAGCACGTCGCAGTCGGCCATGTGCCCCATGGTGTGGCCAATCGCTAAGGCGCGCCTGGGCGCCGTTTAATCCCTACAGCGTCTCACGGTCCACGCGCTGGCAACGCTCACCCTGTTGGCGCCGCCGCCCAGTCATCTTCCAGTGAGGCAATTGCTTGGCGTAACTCGGTCTGGGATTTCAGCAGCTCCGCCAGCTTGCCTTTGTTCTGCTCTTGGTAAATCGCCGGATCGGCTAGCTCCGTTTCCACCTTCTTGAGTTTGGCCGTATGGCTTTCGATCTGATCGAGTAACTTTTGTGCCTTGCCGCGCAGGGATTTGGCCGCGTTGCGTTCGTCGGCGGCGGCTTTGCGGGCGGCCTTCTTGTCGATCTTGCCAGAGGGCTGCAGCTTGGTCGTTTTGGTCTTTTCGCTGCGCTGCGTATTGAGCCGCTCCTGATTCAACCAGTTGCGGTAGTCCTGCAGGTCGCCCTTGAACTCCGTGACGCTACTGTTGGCGACCAGCAGGTAGTTGTTGACGGTGTTCTCCAGCAGGTGGCGGTCATGCGACACCGTGATCACCGCCCCTTCAAAGCCCTGCAGCGCCATGGTGAGGGCGTGGCGCATTTCCAGGTCGAGGTGGTTGGTCGGTTCGTCGAGCAGCAGCAGGTTGGGCGCCTGCCACACCAGCATGGCCAGCACCAGGCGCGCTTTTTCGCCACCGGAGCGCGGCCCCACCGGATCGGTCGCCATGTCGCCCTGAAAATCAAAGCCGCCGAGAAAGCGACGCAATTGCTGTTCACCGGCATTGGGTGAAATGCGCCGCAGGTGCAGCAGCGGGCTAGCCTGAAGGTCGAGCTGTTCGATCTGGTGCTGGGCAAAGTAGCCGACGCGCAAATTGGCGCCAATGTGAATAACACCGGCCAGGGGTTTGAGGTCGCCTGCCAACGCGCGCACCAGGGTGGATTTGCCCGCGCCGTTCAGACCCAGCAGGCCTAGGCGATCGCCCGGATCAATGCTCAGGTTCACTTCCTGAAGAATACGGGTCTGACCGTAGCCGAGACTGACACCATCCAGCTTGATCAGTGGATTGCCGGCCGGTGGCGATTCGGGGAATTCGAAGTGGAAGGGCGAATCCACGTGCGCGGCGGCGATCTTTTCCATGCGCTCCATGGCCTTGATGCGGCTCTGCGCGGCCTTGGCCTTGGAGGCCTTGTAGCGGAAGCGGTCGACGAACTTCTGCATGTGTGCGAGTTCGCGCTGCTGCTTTTCGAACATGGATTGCTGCAGCGCCAGCTTGGCGGCGCGCTGGCGCTCGAAATCGCTGTAGGTGCCGGTGTAGTGGTTCAACCTGTTGTTTTCGATATGCAGGATCTCACCCACCACGGCGTCGAGAAATTCGCGGTCGTGGGAAATCAACAGCAGGGTGCCCTGGTAGCGCTTCAGCCAGTCTTCCAGCCAAAGCACCGTTTCCATGTCGAGGTGGTTGGTCGGTTCGTCGAGCAGCAGCAGATCGGACGGACACATTAGCGCCTGCGCCAGGCCGAGGCGCACGCGCCAACCGCCGGAGAATTCGCCCACGACCTTACTGTGTTCCTCCTGACTGAAACCCAGACCGTTGAGCAGTTCGCCGGCGCGAGCACGGGCGGTGTAGCCGTCGGCCTGGTCGTAGCGCAGGTGGGCGTGAGCGATGGCTTCGCCGTCGTCGCTGTTTTCGGTAGCCAGTATTTCCGCTTCGGCCAGCCGGAATTCCTTGTCGCCATCGAGCACGAACTCGATGGCCGCGCGCTGCAGATCGCTGAACTGCTGCGCCATATGCGCCACTTCCCAGCCCTCGGGAATCGACAGCGAGCCGGCGTCCAGCGAAATGACATTGCGCAACAGCGCGAAGAGCGAGCTCTTGCCACAGCCGTTGGCGCCCACCAGGCCGACCTTGTGGCCGGGGAAGATGGTGGCGCTGCTTTCCTGCAACAGGGCGTCGGGGCCGCGTCGCAGCGTGATGGCGGATAACTGGATCATGGACTTCAGAACGACCAGCGGGAATTTGGGGGCGCCATTGTACCCAAGGCAGGGGCTCGAGTTGGCACTGATGTTCGACCTATTTCGGCGTCGGGGATTTCGTCGGGAGCCGCTGTTTTGCTTGACCTAGAAGCCCTTTGGGCTCAATCTTCTTTTTATTCCATAACTGACTATTACGCATGAAATTACAGCAGTTGCGTTATATCTGGGAGGTGGCTCGGCACGACCTGAATGTCTCCTCCACCGCGCAGAGCCTCTATACCTCCCAGCCCGGTATTTCCAAGCAGATTCGCCTGCTGGAGGACGAACTGGGCGTGGAAATTTTCTCCCGCAGCGGCAAACACCTGACGCGCATTACGCCGGCCGGTGAAGAAATTCTGCGCATGGCCGGCGAGGTGCTGCACCAGTGCGAGAACATCAAGCGCATCGGCCACGAGCACAGCGATCCGCGCCGCGGCTCGCTGTCTATTGCCACCACCCACACTCAGGCGCGCTATGCTTTACCGCCGGTAATCGAGAAGTTCATCAAGAAGTACCCGGATGTCGCCCTCAATATGCATCAGGGCACGCCCATGCAGATTTCCGAGATGGCCGCCGAGTGGACGGTCGACTTTGCCATCGCCACCGAGGCGCTGGATCTCTTTGCCGATCTCATCATGATGCCCTGCTACCGCTGGAATCGCTGCATCCTGGTGCCCAAGAGCCATCCGCTGTGCCAGACCTCCTTCCTCAGCCTGGAGAACCTGGCCAAGTACCCCATCGTCACCTATGTATTCGGCTTTACCGGCCGCTCGCGCCTGGACGAGGCCTTTCAGGCCAAGAACCTGAGTCCGCGCGTGGTCTTTACCGCCTCCGACTCGGATGTGATCAAAACCTATGTGCGTCTGGGTCTGGGCGTGGGCATCGTGGCCCATATGTCCTACGACCCGGTAGCCGATTCCGACCTGGTGGTGCTGGATGCACGCCATCTGTTCAAGACCAGTATCACCAGCATCGGCTTTCGCCGCGGCACCTTCCTGCGCGGCTTTATGTACGACTTTATCGAAATGTTCTCGCCGCACCTGAAGCGCGATGTGGTCGATCAGGCCCATCAGTGTCGCGGGCGCGAGGAATTGGAAGCTTTTTTTGCCGGCACTGAGTTGCCGGAATACTGACAGGCGGGTAATCTGCCGCCTTTTTTCTGCAGGGGAGTAATAGCACGTGGAAATAGCCTGTCTCGACCTCGAAGGGGTGTTGCTGCCGGAAATCTGGGTGGAGTTTGCCGAGAAGGTGGGTGTCGAGGAACTCAAGGCCACCACGCGCGATGTGCCCAACTACGACCAGCTGATGCGCATGCGACTCGGACTGCTCGATCAGCACGGCTACGGCGTCAATGAAATTCGTGAAGTGATTGCCACCCTGTCGCCACTGCCGGGCGCCCCGGAATTTCTCAACTGGCTGCGCGAGCGCTTTCAGGTGGTCATTCTCTCCGACACCTTCTACCAATTTGTGGCGCCGCTGATGGCCCAGCTGGGCCATCCGACCTTGCTTTGTCACAACCTGGAAATCGATGAGCGCGGCCGCGTGGTGAATTACCACCTGCGCCAGAAGGATCCCAAGCGCCAGGCTGTCATCGCGCTCAAGAGTCTCTACTACCGTGTGATTGCCGCTGGCGATTCCTACAACGACACCAGCATGCTGGAAGAAGCCCACGCCGGCATTTTCTTCCGCGCGCCCAAGCGTGTGACGGAAGAGTTTCCCCAGTATCCGGCAGTGGAAACCTATGAGGATTTCCGCAAGGCTTTTATCAAAGCCAGCAACCGAAAGCTGACGCTCTAGCCAATTCAAAAACTACTACGCCCACGCTTAGCAATAGTCGGCGGTGCTCGAAATGCTCGAGTACTGGCGTGTATGACTGCCATGGAGGGCAGAAGTGCAGAGATTGCAGGAGCAAATCTCTGCCGCTCCGCTTTCTGCGCTCCGGCGACTGCCACTAACCCTGTGATCGCTACGTTTTTGAAATGGCTAGTTAACTCTAAAGAAATAGCTCTTCGAGCCGCTGCATCAGGGGACGCACCTTATCGAGCGTCTCCTGATATTCCTCCTTGGCTTGAGAATCGGCGGTAATACCTCCGCCACCCCAACAGTGCAGCTGGCTCTCGGTTGCGACCAGGGTGCGAATGGCAATGCTCGAGTCCATCGTTCCGCAACGGCTCCAGTAAAAAATTGACCCGCAATAGAGGCTGCGCTGGATCGGCTCCAGCTCGGCGATGATCTGCATGGCGCGCCGCTTGGGAGCGCCGGTGATGGAGCCGCCCGGCAGGCAGTGGTGCAGGAGGTCCGGTACATCCTGGCCGGCAGCCAGCTCGCCTCTCACCTCGCTGACCAGATGATGCACGGTGGGAAAGCTCTGCAGTTCAAAGAGTCTGGGCGCCTCGACGCTGCCAGGTCGGCAGACGCGACTGAGATCGTTGCGCATCAGATCCACGATCATCAGATTTTCCGCATGATCCTTGAGGCTGTCGCGCAAGCGCTCGCGATTGGCCCGGTCCTGGTGCGGATCGGCGTGGCGCGGCGTCGTGCCCTTGATGGGAAAGCTGTGTACCTGACTCTGGCGCAGCTGCAGAAAGCGTTCCGGCGATAGCGACAGCACGGCACCCGTCGGCTGTTCCATAAAGGCCGCCAGGGGTGTCGGCGAAAGTTGGCGCAATGCCAGATAGGCGGCGAACGGGTCGCCCGCAAAGCCAGCGCAGAAATGCTGGGCGTAATTCACCTGGTAGCAATCGCCAGCCTGGATGTAGGTGCGAATGCGTTCGATATGCTCGAGAAAATCCGGCTTGGTGGTCGAGGCGCGAAAGGCACCGGCCAGTTGAAAGGCGCCGGTCAGCGGAACGTTGCCGCTGGTGGACTGTGCCCTTGCCAGACGCTGGCGAATAGCCTTTTTCAGCGCGTCGTCGGCCTGTGGGTGAAAGACCAGCCAGGCTTGCCGGCTGGGGTGATGCTGCACCAGTGCCCAGCTGTAGAGGCCGACCTGGATTAGCGGCAGCAGGGGTGTCCTGGGTAAATCCAGTCCGTGCCAGCCGTGATTGGCTTCGTAACTGATGGTGCCGATGCAGCCGCCTAGAAATGGAATCTGCGCCTGCGCTGGCAGAGGCGACAAGGCCGATTGCAGTTTGCCCAGTTGGCTGAAGTCGAAGGCGGCTGCGCCGTCCCAGGTCAATTGCGCCAGCGGCGCGGCACTGATGAGGTCGAATGCACCGGCGCTGACTGACCCCGCGCCGGAATCCAGCCACACTGGCAGGGGTAGATCGCGCACCGCAGCGTAATAGGCCGAGGCATCCGCCCGATAGAGGATGAGGTCGATTTGAGGTGTGCTGGAAGGAGTGTTATTGGCCAAGGGTGACGCGTGCGGTCTAGCGCCACTTGGCCATGGCCTGCATGACCCGCTCGGCATACCAGGTCTGGCCGTAGCTGCCGTTGTAGCGCGCCAGGGCGGCGTCCAGATCGCCCGACTCCATATCCCGGTAATAGGCCAGGATGGTGCAGCCGTAGCGCAGGTTGGTGCGCCAGTCGATCAGGTTGTCCTCGGGCCGTCCCAGTTCGTTTTTCCAGAAAGCCATGACCTGCATCAGGCCCTGGGCGCCAGCGCGCGATACTGCATAGGGGTCGAAGCGCGATTCGACCTCGATCACCGCCAGCACCAGTTCGGCCGACAGTCCGGTGCGGTTGGCCTCTTCGTGAATCATGTGCAGCAATGCGAGGCGCTCGGTCTCGTCGGCAACAAAGTCGCGCAGACGCGAATCCTTGGCGACCAGCCAGACCTGAGCATCCCAATCGTCTTCGGCGACGGCACCGGCCGTGACGGCATCGACCAGGGCCGAGCGCAACTCCGCGGTTAGTTCTGTCGGTTCGATAGCCGACAGCGGGCTGCTTGCCAGCAGGCTAAGCAGCGATGCGTTGAGCCAGGCTCGCAAGCAGGTTCTCCAGCGGCAGGTCTTCGTTGGCTTCGGCGCGGCGCGCGCGGTATTCCACAGTGCTTTTTTCCAGACCGCGGTCGCCCACCACCAGACGATGGGGAATGCCGATCAGTTCGGCGTCGGCCAGCATGGAGCCGAGGCGGGCGCGATCGTCGTCAAAATAGAGCACCTGATAACCGGCCTCGGTCAGTTCGGCGTAGAGCTTGGCGCAGGTGGCGGCGACGGCTTCAGACTTGGCCTTGTTGATGGGCACCAGGGCGATATCGAAAGGGGCCATGGATTCCGGCCAGATGATGCCGCGCTCGTCATGATTCTGCTCGATGGCGGCGCCGACAATGCGGCTGACGCCGATGCCGTAGCAGCCCATGGTCATGATCTTTTCCTTGCCGCTCTCGTCCAGCACGCTGGCCTTGAGCGCCTCGCTGTACTTGGTGCCGAGCTGGAAGATGTGGCCGACTTCGATGCCGCGCTTGATCAGCAGCTTGCCCTGGCCGTCCGGGCTGGGGTCGCCATCCGCCACGTTGCGGATATCCGCGACTTCGCCGAGCGGCAGATCGCGCTCCCAGTTGACGCCGGTCAGGTGGTAGCCATCCTTGTTGGCGCCACAGGTGAAATCGGCTAGCTGGGCCGCAGTGCGGTCGACGTAGACCTTGATGTCCAGGCCGCGCGGCCCCAGTGAACCCGGCTTGCAGCCCAGGCGGCGTTGAATGGCGTCGGCGCCGGCCATGCGCAGCGGACTGGCGATTCCGGGCAGTTTTTCGGCCTTGGTAGCGTTGAGTTCGTGATCGCCGCGCAGCACCAGAGCAACCAGGCTATCGGGCTTGTCTCCCTCGACCACCAGGGTTTTCAGGGTCTGCTCGGGTTGCACGCCCAATTGTTTGCAGACTTCGTCGATGCTGCGGGCATTGGGCGTGGCCACGTCCTGCAGGGCCTGTCGTGGCGCCGCGCGCTTTGCCAGTAGAGGCAGGGCTTCGGCCAGTTCGACATTGGCGGCGTACTGGCTGGTGTCGCTGAAGGCGATGGCGTCTTCGCCTGAGGAGGCCAGCACGTGGAATTCGTGCGAATGGCTACCGCCGATGGCGCCGGTATCGGCCAGCACCGGTCGGAAATCCAGACCCAGGCGCGTGAAGATGCGGTTGTAGGCGTCGTACATGGCGTCGTAAGTTTGCTGTAGCGAGGCAGCGTCCAGATGAAAGGAGTAGGCGTCCTTCATAATGAATTCGCGCGCGCGCATAACACCGAAGCGGGGCCGGAACTCGTCGCGGAACTTGGTCTGAATCTGGTAGAAGTTGATCGGCAATTGGCGGTAGCTGGTCAGCTCGTTGCGGGCGATGTCGGTAATGACCTCCTCGTGCGTCGGGCCGAAGACGAAGTCGCGCTCGTGGCGATCCTGCATGTGAATCATGAGCGGGCCCATGCCGTCCCAGCGACCGCTTTCCTGCCAGAGTTCCGCCGGCTGCACACAGGGCATCAGCACTTCCTGCGCACCGGCCCGGTTCATTTCCTCGCGCACGATGCTTTCCACCCGGCGCAATACGCGCAGCCCCAAGGGCAGCCAGCTGTATAGGCCGGAAGCCAGGCGCCGGATCAGTCCCGCCCGCAGCATCAGCTGGTGGCTGACGATCTCGGCATCCGCCGGCGTTTCCTTAACTGTGGAAATCAAGAACTGGGTAGCGCGCATGGAGTCTCCTGGGAATCCGCAAAGCGACAAAGGGGGAAAGAGGGTTAGCGACTGAGCAGCTTGGAGAAAAAGCCCTTGCGCTTATTATTGTTCTTTTCCTCCAGGGCATGGTACTCCTCCTGAATCTTGGTCATATCCAGATCCAGAGAAGTGGAGGAAAGGTCGCGTGCGACACCGGACACGCGCTCGCCGGCCTCGTTGTCGGCCAGATTGACGATGCGCTTGTGCTTGAGCAGGGCGCCGAACTCATCGGCGACCACCAACACCTTGGGTTTCAGGCGCTGCTTCTTGTCGTGATCGACAAACACGCCCATTTCTCCGGAGTCCAGCAGTACTAGCGTGCCCATGGGGTAGGTGCCTACCGCCTCGATAAACTGCACCGCCAGTTCGTCCTGGAAGGCGCGGCCGCGCTGACTGTAGATATAGGCGGCTGCTTCGGAAGGCGACATGGCCGGCCGATCCTTGCGTACCGGATAGAGCAGCAGGTCGTAGGCAATGGCAATGGTGGCAATGCGAGCAAGCAAGGGAATCTGTTCGCCGACCAGGCCGCGGGGCTTGCCCGTGCCATTAAATTTTTCGCGGTAATTCTCGATGATCGCCAGCACTTTCTCGTTTTGGGTCGAGCCCTTGACCAGCGCCACGCTCTTGGCAATGGCGATTTCCTCGCGGCTCTTGCCCGACAGGCTGGCATCACTGAGATCGCTCTGGCTGGCCAACTGACCGACGTCCTTCATCAAAATGCCCAGGGTCAACCACTTGAGGTCGACCTCTTCCAGGCCGATATGGCGTCCGCACAGCAGCGCCCAGGTGGAGGCGCGCAGGGCGTGGTTGTAGACCTTGTCGTTGTGCTTCTGCATCAGCGCCAGCCAGGACAGCGCTGAGGGATAGCGTATGGCGCTCGACACCAGGGTGGAGGAGGTCTTGCCGATGTTCTTGGGATCGACAGAAGAGCTCGATTGCACGCCTTCGAACAGGTTGCCGATAGACTGCTGTACGCTCTGGTAGGACTCGCGCGCCAGGGCCACGCGATTGGCGGTCATGGCGGGGCGGGCGCCGCACTTCTCGTGGTTGGCCGGCAGCGGTTTGCTGGAGGCCTGCACCGGATCCTTCGAATCGGTGCGGCCGAAGCGCACGCTGGGCTTGGCAAACTTGCCATCGGCGTCGACCGTGATGGAGCGGGCGCTATCGATGTAGATGAATTCGCAGATTTCCTTGATTTTCTCCAGCACCTTGGGTGAGGTGATGCTGAATCCCTGCATGAGGAAGGGCGACTCGGTCCAGGGGCGATCCAAAGGCGATACCAACATGCCCATCTTGAGTTCGTGGGCCATGATTTTGACCTGTTTGAGCTCGACTGCCTGAGCCACCTTTTGCTTCCTTCGTCCCCATGAATTGATTGGTGCGCTGGTGGTGGGAGACACCGGGTCAGCGCGACTTTTCCTATTGTAGCGGAAGCGAGAGGCGGGGAGGGTATTTGTCTTATCCTGCCCGAATCCCTGGGGTATAATCGCGCGCCTCTGAATTCTGACATGCCTATTCATGCCGATTTACGAATACCGTTGCCACGCCTGCGGCCACCAGCTGGAGGCGATCCAGAAGCTGTCCGAAGCACCGCTGAAAACCTGTCCCGCCTGCGGTCAGGAGGCGTTGCAAAAGCAGCTCTCGGCCCCGGCTTTCCGCCTGAGCGGTTCGGGCTGGTACGAGACCGACTTCAAGTCGGACAAGGAAAAGCGCCGCAACCTGAGCCAGTCCGAAGGCACTGCCAGCCCGGATAAGGCCGGGGATAGCGGCAGCAGACCCGACAAACCCAGATCTGAACCCGCACCCGCCGCTACCACAGCCAAGGCGGAGTGACACCCGTACTGCAAGGACATTCCATGCGCACAGACTATTGCGGATCGCTCCGCACCGCCCAGATCGGTCAGCAAGTCACCCTTTGCGGGTGGGTCGATCGTCGTCGCGATCACGGCGGCGTGATATTTATCGACCTGCGCGACCGCGAAGGGGTGGTGCAGGTGGTGTTCGATCCCGATGCGGGTGATTGCTTTGCCATAGCCGACCGGGTGCGGCCGGAGTACGTGCTGCGCCTGACCGGTAAGGTGAGGGCGCGCACCGAGGCGACGCGCAATGCCAACATGCCGACCGGCGATATCGAGGTGTATGGCACCGCGCTGGAGATTCTCAACCAGGCGGCGACACCGCCCTTTCAGATGGACGAGCATGTCGCGGTGGGCGAGGACGTGCGCCTGCGCTATCGCTATCTGGATCTGCGCCGTCCGGAGATGCAGGCCAACCTGATTATGCGTTCACGCATCAGCAGCAGCGTGCGCGCCAGTCTGGAGAAGCAGGGCTATCTCGATCTGGAAACGCCCATGCTGACCCGTGCCACCCCCGAGGGCGCGCGCGACTATCTGGTGCCGAGCCGCACGCATGCGGGCAATTTTTTCGCCCTGCCGCAGTCGCCGCAACTGTTCAAACAATTACTGATGGTGGCCGGCTTCGACCGCTACTACCAGATCGCCCGTTGCTTCCGCGATGAGGACCTGCGCGCCGACCGCCAGCCGGAATTTACCCAGATCGATATCGAGGCCTCCTTCGTCGATGAAGAGGCCATCATGGGTACCGCCGAGCGCATGATTCGCGACATCTTTCAGGAAGTGCTGTCGGTCGATCTCGGCCAGTTTCCGCGCATGACCTGGGCCGAAGCCATGTCGCGCTTCGGTTCCGACAAGCCCGACCTGCGCAACCCGCTGGAACTGGTGGATGTGGGCGACCTGATGGCCGGCGTGGAGTTCAAGGTATTTTCCGGCCCTGCGAGCGATCCCAAAGGGCGCGTGGCAGCGCTGCGCGTACCTGGTGGCAACGAGTTGCTGAGTCGCAAGCAGATCGACGACTACACCAGTTTCGTGGCCATCTACGGCGCCAAGGGGCTGGCCTATATCAAGTGCAATGACATCGCCGATCTGCAAGAAGGCCTGCAGTCGCCCATCGTCAAGTTTCTGCCGGAGCCGGTGCGCCAGGCCATTATCGAGCGCCTGGGTGCGCAGAACGGCGACCTGATCTTCTTCGGTGCCGACAAAGCTAAGGTGGTCAACGAATCCCTGGGTGCGCTGCGCATCAAGCTGGGTGCCGACCTGAATCTCTATACGCGTCCCTGGGCGCCGCTCTGGGTGGTGGATTTCCCCATGTTTGAAGAGGGTAGCGATGGCAGCCTGAGCGCCCTGCATCACCCCTTTACCAGCCCCTCGGTCGATCCCGCAAGCCTCAAGCGCAACCCGGCGGCCGCCTTGTCGCGCGCCTATGACATGGTGCTCAACGGCACCGAGGTGGGCGGAGGTTCCATCCGTATTCACGATGCCACCATGCAATCGGCGGTTTTTGAGGTGCTGGGTATCGGTCCGGATGAAGCCCGCGAAAAGTTCGGCTTTCTGCTGGACGCCCTCAAATACGGTGCACCCCCTCACGGCGGTTTGGCCTTCGGCCTGGACCGTCTGGTGATGCTGATGGTGGGTGCGACCTCGATACGCGATGTGATCGCCTTCCCCAAAACCCAGACCGCCCAGTGTCTGATGACGGACGCGCCCGGCCAGGCCGATCCCAAGGCGCTGCGCGAGCTGAATATCCAATTAAAGAAATTGGATAAAAAAGATTAGATAGTGAAACTAAAATATTGATATATAAGGAAAATGGCGGGTCATTCCAAGTGGGCTAATATCAAGCACAAAAAGGCGGCACAGGACGCCAAACGCGGCAAGATATTTACCAAAATTATCCGCGAGCTGACCGTAGCCGCTCGCTTCGGCGGAGGCAGCCCGGAAGACAACCCCCGCTTGCGGGCGGTGATCGACAAGGCCCTGGCGGCCAACATGAAGCGCGACACCATCGACAAGGCTATCGAACGCGGTGCCGGCAATGCCGAGGGTGAAAACTACGAAGAGGTGACTTACGAGGGTTACGCCCCCGGTGGCATCGCCGTGCTGGTGGCCTGTATGACCGACAATCGCAATCGCATCGTAGCCGAAGTGCGCCACGTGTTCAGCAAGCGCGGCGGCAACCTGGGCACCGAGGGGTCGGTGGCCTACCTCTTTACCAGGAAGGGCCAAATTACCCTGGCGCCCGTTGCCGATGAGGAGCAGGTGATGGAGCTGGCGCTGGAATTGGGGGCTGACGATGTCCAGGCCTTCGACGACGGCTCCATGGAACTGCTCTGTGCCTATGAAGACTTCCTCGCCCTGAAAGATGGCCTGCAGGCCGCCGGCATCGAACCGGCCAATGCCGAGATTGCCATGCTGGCAGCGCCGCGCGTGCCAGTGCCCGATGCCGACACGGCGCGCTCCATCCTCGGATTGGTCGATCAGCTCGAGGAGTTGGACGACGTGCAGAGTGTTTA
>JAYQPQ010000004.1:0-51761 GCA_038145405.1 Porticoccaceae bacterium
GCTCAGCCACAGAGGTCCGAGCGTTATCGCTTTTACTATGGTTCATTTTCAACCCCCTAAGGTGAAATGAGTGGTGTTAGAGTCCATTCCTTTTTTGTACTGAAGCATTCCCGGAGGAATGCAAAGCACCAAGTCCCTTTCGGATACACCAGACGGCCGCCAGCACAGACTGACAGTGTGGATGCATCAGAAAAGAACCGATAAAACAGAAGATCGCAGGCGAGAGAGTCGCAATACGTTAGGGCGTATCGGACGTGGAGGAGTGCATTGTTAAGAGGAAAAGTTTGCCCTCTTAAAAATGAACTGCAGCGACGCCTTTCTTGTTTTATCCGGCTTTCTGCTTAAGCAGCATCAATGAACTAAATAGTTCAGGGGGCAATTTACCCCTCCTTTTTACGCCCTGTCAACCGCTAATGGCCAATCAGTCATCTACGGTTGGCGCACCCGCTGAGCAGGTAACGGGCAAAAAAAAGCCAGCCCCTGAGGGCTGGCTGAATCTTGGGGTTCAATCTTCTTATTAGAAGCTTTTGCTCAGTTCGACGCGAACCATGCGACCGAACAGATTGTGGACACCAGTATCCACGACACTGCTGCCATCGATCACGATGGGAGGATCCTTGTCAGTCAGGTTTTGCACGCCAAGGCTGGCGCGAATACCGGACAGCAAGCTGCCGTCATCCGGCGTCTGGTAGGCCACCGTCAGATCGAAGGTCGTCCAATTATCGATTTCGACATCGCCAGAGGGATCATCCGGGTTGGTATAGCCGCCCTCGGTTTTGGCTGACAGGGAAGCATTCCAGTTGTCGTAGCCCCAGGACAAACGATTGGTCATGCGCAGGGAGTTCTGCCAATCCTTGATATCCAGCACATTGAAGTACTGGCCACCCTTCTCCAGGGTGCGCTCCAGGGTGAGGATTTTGGCGACGTTGGAACTGGCGCGGAAAATCCCCCAGTCGTTGGCCCAGGTGTAGGAAATCTGGGTGTCCACACCGTTCTGGTGCACCGAGCCGACGTTTTGCAGACCCACTTCAATCTCGGCAACGGCAAGGCAGTCAAAACCGTCGCTACCGTTGTAACGCGTGCCGGGATAGCGCAGGAAGTTGAGGAACTCCGGAGCATAGGTCGAGGTATCGTTCTCCACGCAAGTGGCGGGCTGCGTAAAGGTAGTGATGTAGGGTCGATAGCGTGCAAAGTTCTCCGGTGAAGTAAAGGCGCTATCCGAGTTCGGCAGGTTCTGAATGCGATCCTCGTACTCGATATCGTAGTAGGTCACTTGCAAATCCAGCCCCTCCACCTGGTAGGGTGAATATTCGACACCCACGCTCCAGTTAGTTGAAGTCTCTGGCCCTAAGGTGGGCGTACGGCCGCTGCGGCGCATGACCATGATCTCGGGATCACCCGGCGTCAGTTCACGGCCAACCGTGAGTCCGATAGCAGGATCCACATCAAACCAAGAGGCGCTCATAACTGAATTCACACCCGGATTCACCTGCTCGACCGTCGGCGCTTTAAAAGCCGTGCCATAGCTGGCGCGCAAGCTCAGGTCGTCATTGACATCCCAAACCACGCCCAAGCGCGGATTGGTGGTACCGCCAAAATCGGAGTATTCATCGTGGCGCGCCGAGAGGTTAATGGCGAAACGCTGCACGCCCGGCATCGCATTGGCATCGCCAATCAGCGGGATGTAGATTTCCCCAAAATAGGAACCTACTTCGCGGCCGTAGGTGGTATCGCGCAGCACGTAGTCTTCCAGTCCGTTGGTCGGGTAGTAGCGTACCGTCTGGTTCAGCCACAGCCAGTGGTTCTGGTCCATATACTCGGCGCCGATAGAACCGCGCACCGTGCCCCCTGGAAGATCCATCAAGGGTCCTTCAAGACGGGTGACAAAGCCGCTTTGCCACTGATCGCCGGCTCGGTAGGTGTCGCCGATCAGGCGCTCGCTCAGATCTTCCGGATTCTGGCCGCCCTGGATATAGGGGTTATACCACTCGGGATTTCCACCGCGGGGATTGCCGTTTCCATCGACGCCAATTTCCAGGTAATTGCGATAGCCGACCGGCGTGCCAGCCGGGTCGTGGCGCAGGGCCGCGTTGTTACCCTCGGTACGGCAGATGTCGCAGCCCTTAGTGCTACCCCAGGACACCGAACTGGTCCACTGAAACTCACCAATATCCCAAATCAAATCCACATAGTGGTTCTGTGTGCGCGCATAGTTGCGTGCCTTGGCCGGCAGACCGTTGTCACTCATGTTGATGTTGATTGTGTAGCTCGAGCCCGCGCGACGACCTTCGAACGCCACCAGATCGGCCATGTAGTAGGGGCTGTACTCGGTGACAGTGATGGTGCGCGTGCCGAAGGTCAGATTGCGACTCTCGCGTTTGCTGACCATACCGGTATATTCCAGCCGGATATCATCGGCGACCTGGAAGCCGGCGCTGACAAAGGCGTTGCGGCGATCCGTGGCGGCCCGATACAGCGCGTAGTCGGCATCGTCCACAGTCACTACTGGAGCAGCCAGTACCTCGGCCAAGGTCGGGCGCGTAACCGGTGTGGTCAGGGTATAGACCGTAGCATCGTCCGGGTCGATATGGGTGGTGACCGTTTCACCCGTCCAGCCGGGTGCGGGATTACCGTACAGAGTGTTCCCCACGCGAATCAGGCCATTGGGGCCTGGGTAGCCATTGCCGCGAATGCTGTCATTGCGACCGCCGTAGCGAGTCAGATCAGCACTGAGGAAAGGGCTTTCGCTCATGGGCATGGAAGTGGTGTATTCCTTGGACAAGCCAACCATGATGTTGGCGTTATCCCAGACATGGCCGGCAACGAGCTCGACCTTGCCGATGTCGTAGGGACCACTCTGACCGCTGACCTGCAGATCGAGACCTTCAAAATCGCGGCGCATACGGAAATTCACCACGCCGGCAACGGCGTCGGAACCGTAAACCGAAGAGGCACCATCCAAAACCACTTCCACGCGCTCAATGGCGGCGAAGGGGATGGCATTGGGATCCGGCGCGATCGAAGACACGCCCTGACCCGCCATGCGGTGACCGTTGAGCAACTGCAACGACGCATTGTCGCCCAGGCCACGCAAGTTCAGGCCGCCGGCACCCGAAGTGTTGCCACCGTCGCCACTTGCTACGCCGGAATCCATCTGCGAGCCCTGCGGCAGGGTGGAGATAATTTCTGCCGCGGCCCGCACTGGGGACTCCAGCAGATCTTCACGGGAAAGATTCAGCACCTGCGAGCCGACCGGTGCCACGCCGCGTAGGCCGGTACCGGTCGCGGTGCCCTGGACCACGATTTCTTCAATGGATTGACTGCTTTGCACATCTTGCGCCTGCAACTGCGCTGCCGCATGGCTCAGAAGCACAGTGGCAGAAGCAAGCCATATCGCTTTTTTTAGCTTTCCCGCAGCGCCAGTTCCGAAATAGTCGGTAACCTGCGAGCTGAAAATAGCCGCATTTTTCCTAAGGTTCATTGTTTACCCCTCTTGAAAGGTTGCTATTGGTTGGACCCAATCAAAGGAGGGTGAAAAACGATCACGCCAAAGCATGCCTATCCGGAATGCCGCACGCACGCAAACACCGACCCCCTTTGAAAGGGATCCTAGATGCAAGAGAAATAAACCAAATGAAGAGAGGCTGGCGAGTTGCAACCAGCCCGTGGCCAGTCGAACTCCGGGAAGTGCATTGTTAAAAAGAAAGTATCTTCTTAAAAATGAACTCGTACGAAGCCATCCAACATTCAGCATCCCTACCCGCATCGCTGAACTAACTAAATAGTTCAAGCTTCAATCTACCCCCCTAGCAAGTGGCTGTCAACCTGGAAAGGGTGCGAAGCTGTACTCCTACCATATCCCGGTATCGATCATGAAACGCAGGGCGCCGTTGCGACTGGTAACACGGAAGGTATAGCTGTGCAGGGAGACATCCTGGCCGCGCTCACCCAGCGCGGCGGTAACACGACCATCGACGGCCTGCACCAGCGATTCGAGATTGTTGACTGGAGCCGACAGCAGCAGAAAGGCGTGCTGGCGCTCGAACAGGCTGTTGCGAAAACGGAAGCGTCAATTTGCGTCGACGACGGCCAGACCCAGTGGTAATTCATTCATCGCCTGCGCAATGCGGTTTTCGGTGATCTTGTCGCCCGCAACGCCAATGATGGAGGCCATGTCTGTCAGCCCTTACTTAAAGCTGTTTTGATACTAATGCGGCTCAGCCTAACAGTATTAGCGGGGTGAAAGCGGCATATGCCACTAGCGGAGTGGGGCCTCAAGGCCGCTATAATGCGACCTCTTTTACGAGCGATTCCCATGCTTTCTTTCCGCTCAATGCTCAAGCTGAGCATGATCCTAACAATACCTAGTCTTGTCCTGGCGCAGGAGCCTAGGCTTGTCGAAGTTCGGCCCTTGTCCGAGATCGCCAGTTATCCGCTGCGTTCAGCACCCGCCACAGTGATCAGCCTGAACCAGCCGCAAATCAGCGCCGAGATCAGTGCGCGACTGGAGTCTCTGCCGGTGAAGGTTGGAGACCGTGTTGCCGCAGGTGAAATTTTGGCACAACTGGATTGCCGTGAAACTTCCCTGTCAAGGCGATCCGCCGAGGCGCAACAACAGGTCGCGGCGGCACATCTGGATCTCGCGCGCGCGCGCCTGAATCGCGCCGAACCCCTGGTAGTGAATCAGTTGCTCTCCCAGGACGACCTCGATTCCCGCCGCACTGAACTGCAAGCTGCTGAAGCCCAAGCGCAGGACACGCAGGCGCGTCTTGAGCTGGCCCGCCTGCAGGAGTCACGCTGCACCATTCGCGCTCCGTTCGATGCTCTGGTACTGGAACGCAGCGCCCAGTCCGGCCAGTGGCTGTCTCCCGGCACTCCGGTAATCAGCTTGCTGGATATGAGCCGCATCGAAATCAGCGCGCAGGTGTTTGTTGCCGACGCACAATTTATTGATGCCGAAACTGACCTTGCTCTCGAAGTGAACGGCCAAAACTTCGCGGTTCGACTTCGCACCCTGCTCGACGCCATCGACCCGACCACGCGCAACCGCGAGGCGCGTTTTGAATTCATGACCCAGGCCAGCCTGATTGGCGCTGCAGGCAAGGTCAGCTGGCGCGACCCTCGACCCCACGTGCCACCGCAACTTCTGCTGGAGCGCGATGGTGCGCTCGGCATTTTCCTGCTGCGGCAGAATCGAGCCAGTTTCCTGTCCCTGCCCGATGCTCAGCCAGGCCGCAACAATCCCATCGACCTTCCTCTGGATACTCTGGTCGTCGTCGAGGGCCATCTGGGCTTGCGCGACGGCGACCCAGCCATAGCCGAGCCGCGCTAAGACTATGAACTGGCTGCGGGTGTTCCTGGGCAACCACGTACTGGCAAACCTCATGTTTGCGCTGGTACTGGTGCTTGGTATCGCTGTCTTTGCGGTGATGCCACGGGAACGCGATCCGGAGATCAACTTTAACTGGATCAATATTCTCACAATACTGCCAGGCGCATCGGCGGGCGATGTGGAGAAGCGCGTCACGGATCCTCTCGAAGATGCCATCAGTCGTGCCGTGCAGGACATCGACTTCGTTTCCAGCACATCGCGGGAGAGTGTGTCGACCATTCTGGTGCGCTTCAATCAGCTCGACGAGCGAACCTTCGACAAGCGCATGGCTGATCTGCGTCGGGAAATACAGAACGCCTACACCGATCAACTTCCGGATGAAGCAGAAGACCCCTACATTCTGGAAATTACCAGTTCCAACGGCTTTCCGACGGCCACCCTGGTAGCGCAGGGACTCGGCACCGACGAGTCCTTCCGCCGACAGGCACGCAACATCAAGGACGAACTAGAGCGCATCGACGGAGTGAACACAGCCGATGCCGTCGGCCTTTACGAACCCGAACTTCACATTCTCTTCTACCCTGAGCGACTCGGTGGATTGGGCATTGGGCCCGCTGATCTAGCAGACACGGTGCGCAGCTATTTTCGCGACGCCTCGGTGGGTGATCTAGCCACGGATGAAGGCAAGTGGGTGGTGCGCCTGCAAGGCACCGATGCGGATCCCGCCGTACTGGCTACCTACCCGATCGTCACCGCTCAGGGAGTCGTGCCCCTGGGCAGCCTGGCAGACATCATTACCACCACGGAAGAGCCTGAGCAGCTGGTGCGCTTCCAGGGCACACCGGCAATTTCCTTCACCATCACCAAGGACTCCAATACCAATATCCTGGATCTGCTGGACCGCATTAACCAGTACATCGAGGACAAAAACGCACTGGCCGACACCACGGGCATGCGCCTTTATCTGATCGACGACCAGACCGTATCGACGCGCGCTGCGCTCAGCCTGATGCAAAACAACGCGCTTATCGGTCTGGTGCTGGTGCTGTTGGTAACCTGGCTGTTTCTGGGCAGCCGCATTGCCTTCTTTACCAGCCTGGGCATTCCTTTCACCCTGGCGGGTACCTTTCTTATTCTCAACTCCCTGGGCATGACGCTGAACAACTCCGTGTTACTGGGGGTTGTCATTGCGCTCGGGATGATCGTCGACGACGCCGTGGTGGTGGTCGAAGCAATTTACTACCGCTTCGAACGGGGCGTTCGCGGCATGGGCGCCATTATCGATTCACTGAAGGAAGTCTTCGCACCTGTCACCAGTTCGGTACTGACCACGATCGCCGCTTTCCTGCCTTTAACCTTGTTGCCTGGCATTCTCGGCGACTTCATGCGTGTGATCCCGCTGACCGTCTGCGCAGCGCTGCTGGTGAGCTTGCTGGAGGCCTACTGGATGCTTCCGGTGCACATTGCCATGGGGGAAGAAGAGCGCTCCACCGGCGGTGCTCGTCAGCCCACGCGCTGGAAATTTCTGCAGCCAGTGCAGGCTGCCTGGGCTAACTGGAGATCAGCCTGCCGCCAATGGCAGAAAACAACGCGCAGGCATCGTTGGCAAGCCATCCACTGGTTGCGCCTGAGCTACACCCGCCTTTTGTTGACTACCCTGCGCAACCCAGCCAAGGCATCTGCAGCGGTTGCTGGTGTCGTCATGGTGGCGTTGGTTGGCGTGCTGCTGGGCGGCGTCAAAGCCAATTTCTTCGCCGCCGACGCCTTCCGCATCTTTTACGTCAATCTGGAAATGCCGCGCGGCACATCGCTGGAAGAAACCATTGCCGTGGTACAGCGAGCCGAGCGCGAAGCGCTGAGTCTGCTGGAAGAGGGTGAGCTGCGCGGTAGCGTGGCCTTTGCCGGGCAAATGTTCACCCAAACCGAGGCGCTGTTCGGCGACAACATCGGCCAGGTCATGGTCAGCCTTGAACCTCGCCTGCGGGGTGGACGGGAAATGCTGGAGATCAATAATCTGGTCGAATCTTCTCTGGCCAGTTGGAATCTGCCAGGCGAACTGACTCTGATGCGGGTCGAGGATGGTCCGCCGGTTGCCAAGCCTATTAGCGTAAAGGTGCGTGGCGACAACTTCGAAGAAATTCAGGCGGCCGCAGATGCCCTGGAAGACTTCATGCGCTCTACCGGGGTATTTCAAAACATCACCCAGGACTTTCGGCCCGGCAACCCCGAACTGGTCCTGCGCCACGACGGCGAAGCCATCCAGCGCGCCGGCATCTCGCCACTCGCTGTGACGCGTACCATTCAGGCCTATGTCGATGGCGAACTGGTGTCTCAGTACCAGAATAACGGCGAGGAGGTGATGGTTAGGGTGAAGGCGCAGCAGGACAACCTGGCTGGTATCGACCAACTGCTGCGCGAGACGCTCCCGCTTCCCAGCGGACAGTCCGTGGCGCTGGGTGATTTGGTCGAAGCTACCTATACCCAAGGGCAGCAGAACATTCGTCACTACAACTTCCGTCGAACCATTACGCTGGAATCCGATATTGATGTCGAGGCGGTGAATACCGTCAGCGCCAACACCATGGTGCAGGATCATTGGCAGCAGATTCGCGAGCAGCACCCTCAAGTCAATCTGGATTTTTCCGGCGAGCTGGACGATGTCTTTGAATCCATTGACGCCATCGTCATCTTGATGGCAGCGGGGTTAGGCTTCATCTACCTGATTCTGGGAACCCAGTTTGGCAGCTACTGGCAACCCTTCCTGATCATATTTGGCACCCTACCCCTCGCCATCACCGGTGTTGCCCTGGGGCTGCTGATCACGCGCAACCCCTTCAGCCTTTATACGCTCTACGGCACTGTGGCGTTGATCGGCATCTCGGTGAACGCTGCCATTGTGCTGATCTCGGCGGCCAACGACCGCATCGAACAAGGCATGAGCGTGTTGCATGCGACCGTCTATGCCGCTCGACGACGCGTCATTCCCATCCTGATCACCTCGCTGACTACCATCGCCGGCCTGTTTTCACTCGCGGCAGGATTGGCAGGGAAATCGCTGGTCTGGGGACCTGTCGCCACCGCGATCGTCAGCGGTCTGACTGTGTCTACCATTCTCACTCTCTTTGTCATTCCGCTGTTTTACCGCATGGCCATGGGTTACTCGCTGCGCCATCGGCAATCACCCTCGCATTACACCCATTAAATCCATTGCGCATGCTGGGTTATGATGAGCCCATGAAAGGGCCACTGGTCGATCCGTTCAACCGCGCCATCACCTATCTGCGAATTTCGGTGACGGACCGCTGCAACTTGCGCTGCACCTACTGCATGGCGGAAGAGATGAACTTTGTCCCGCGCGAAGAGATTCTCAGCCTCGAAGAAATTGCCTGGATTGCGCGCGCCTTTGTCGAGCTCGGCGTCAGCAAAATTCGCCTGACCGGCGGCGAGCCGCTGGTGCGTCAGGGCATTCTGGATCTAAGCCGCAGCTTGGCCGGACTCAGCGGATTGCGCGAACTGGTCATGACCACCAATGCCGTGCTGTTGGAGTCCTGTGCTCAACCCTTGGCTCAGGCTGGCGTCAAACGGCTGAATATCAGTCTCGACAGCCTTGATCCGGAACGTTTTGCCCGCCTCACCCGCGTCGGCGATCTGTCTCAGGTGCTGGCCGGCATCGAAGCCGCTCGTCGGGCCGGCTTTGCCCGCATCAAGTTGAATGCCGTGATTCTACGGGGCGAGAACGACAATGAAGTCGTCGACCTGGCGCGCTTTGCTCTGGAGCACGGCATGGATATCTCTTTTATTGAAGAAATGCCGCTGGGCGAGATCGACTCCCACGAACGAGCGCTATCGCAGCAGGCGAGCCAGCAAGTGCGCGAGCGCCTAGCGCAGGCCTTCGATCTGGTAGCCAATATCGAAACCACCGGCGGTCCCTCGCGCTACTGGACGGTTTCCGGCTATGCCAACCGCATCGGCTTAATCTCGCCTATTTCGGAAAATTTCTGTGCCGGATGCAACAGAGTGCGGCTGACTCCTGAAGGCCAGTTGTTGCTGTGTCTTGGCAACGAGCATGCGGTCGACCTGCGCTCGGTGGTGCGGCACCACCCCGGCGATATGACGCTGTTGAAAGCGCGCATTGTCGAGGCGATTGGCATCAAGCCGGAACGCCACTACTTCAATCCGCGGGAAACCCGCATTCTGCGCTTTATGAACGCTACCGGGGGCTGATCCGCACGTCATGGGCATTCTGATACTCGCCGCCGGAAGCTCGCGCCGCTTTGGTTCGGACAAGCGTATTGCCGCCTTTTGCCCAATGGCGAGGAAATCCTGCACCAGACACTGCAGCACGCCACCGCGGCAGACTTTCCGGTGCTCACCTTGCTCGGTCCCGGCGATCTGACACTGGCGACCCGTCTGGCAAAGGACTTTCCTCGCACGGAATTCCTGCGCTGCCCCGAGTCGCCGCTCGGCATCGGCCACAGCATTGCCTTTGGCATGGATCACATGAGAGATCTGGGTTGGCGCGTCTGTCTTCTGACGCACGGCGATATGCCCTGGGTGAGCAGTCGTACCTATAACGCCATTGGCAAGCGCATTACCCCGGACAAAATCGTGGTGCCCCGCTATCAGGAGCGGGTAGGCCGACCTTTGGGCTATGGCCGGCATTACTTCGCCGAGCTGGCCGAACTACGTGGCGACAGCGACGACAGTTCCGTCTGGCGTCATCATCCGGACCGGGTCGAATATCTGGAACTTGATGATCGCAGCATCCTGCAGGATATCGACCTGCCGGAAGACCTGCTGCGCTAGGGCGCAAACAACTCCCACACCGGCCTCAGATTCGCAGGAAGGCTCTGCTCAACCCCGGGCCGGGCAACGCCGCGCCCGGCGCCGTGAAAGTCCGATCCCATGGACGCGTGTAAATTGAACTCGCGGCAGAGCGCGGCCAGATCCCGCGTGGCTTGCAGTGTCTGAGGACCGCAAATGACTTCCATCGCCTGCCCGCCCGCCGCAGCAAAGTCTGCCAGCAGCTCTCTGAGCCGCGAGCGCGTTAGTCGATACTTGAGTGGATGAGCCAGAACTACAACACCGCCGGCCCGCTGAGTCACCTTGGCAACTTCGTCCAAATCCGGCCAGACCTGATGCACATCGCCGGCCTTGCCCTGACCCAAGTGTTTTTGGAAAGCCTTCTGCTCAGAACTGACCTGCCCGGTCTTCACCAGGTAGGCCGCCAGCTGCGGCCTACCCAGCATGGCGCCCTGGTGACGTGCCAGGAAATCATCGAGATCGACCTGCAAACCAGACCGTTCGAGGCGTTTGACGATGCGCCCCAATCGCGCACGTCGCGCCGCTTCCTGCCGACGCACCAATTGCCGGATGGAATCGGCCTCAGCGTTAATGCCCAAACCCAGAACGTGAATGGTGATATGGCGCCACTGGGTAGAAATCTCGATACCCTCAACCAATCGCAGCGAGTCAGGTACTTCCAGCGCACGATAGGCATCTACCCGATCGTGATCGGTAATGGAGAGGAGCGTCACGCCGGCTTGTCTGGCTTGCTCCACCAACTCGACCGGTGTCAGGCTGCCGTCCGAGCAACGGCTGTGAGTGTGCAGGTCAACTTTCACGCTGGAAGCAAAGGTCAGGCAACGCGCTGCAGGATATGGCTGACCACGGTGGCACCGGTGCCGCCGATATTTTGCACCAGTGCTGTTTCTGCATTGGGTACCTGATTCTCGCCCGCGCGCCCGGCCAGCTGCTGCCAGGTCTCCACCAGCTGATAGACACCCGTAGCGCCCACCGGGTGACCACGGGATTTCAGGCCACCCATGGTGGAAATCGGCAAGCGCCCATTGCGGCGAATCTCGCCATCTTTGCCGAAGTGCACGCCGCGTCCGCGCTCGGCGAAGCCGGCTGCTTCCAAACTCAGCGAAGTGATAATGGTGTAGGCATCATGCAGCTCGAAAATATCGATATCCTCGTGGCTGACGCCCGCCTGCTGCATGGCACGCTGGGTCGACAGTGCCGCGCCATTGAGGAACAGCTTGTCGGTGCGCGAATGCAGTGCCAGGGAATCGGTGCCGATGGCCGAGCCGCTGATGCGCACCAATGGACCTTGCGGATTGAGTTCGCGGGCGACCTCTTCAGCTGCCAGGATCACCGCTGCCGAACCATCGCAGACTGGGGGTGCGTCGAACAGCTTCACCGGGTCAACCAGCATGCGCGAATTCAGGTAAGTCTCCATGTCGATCAGTTTGTGCAAAAAGGCATTGGGGTTGGTATAGCCGTTCTCGTGCGCGGTGATAGCAAAGTGACCGAAATCCTGGGCGGTGACGCCATAGGTTTGCATATAGAGCGCCATGAGCTTGGCGTTAAGGGAAATAAAAGACTCGCCATAGCAGCCTTCCAACTCCCAATCGGCGGCTGTGGCGAGCGCTGCTGTAGTGTCATCCTTAGGTGCATGGGTCATGCGTTCAATGCCCACGACCAGAGCCAGATCGTGGAAGCCGCCGGCTACACCCATGAAGCCCCAGCGGGCCGCCGAAGCCCCCGAAGAGCAGGCCGATTCCACTGTTGCCGCTTCGATACCGCGCAGTTCGGCCGCATCGGCGACCAAGGCACCTAACTGCTGCTGCTTGGCCAGAATGCCGGACATCATATTGCCTGTAACCAGCATGGAAATACGATTACGGTCGACGCCGGCGTGGGCCACGGCCTGACTGATCGCCTCGGCGGCGAGGTAGCGCCCGCGCACCCCGCTGTCTTTACTGATTTTGGTCTGTCCTACACCGACCAGATATACATCTCTCATGAAACGAGCTTTCCGTATAGCGGCGAGACAGTTTGGCGGCTTCAATTAACATCATGATGACAGCGTCCGCTGATCGCCTGGGTGGCAATTGGTCAACCCCAGTGTATGGTAGGGCTCTAACACCAAGACTACTTCGATGTTCCGGTAGACCCCGGCGGAAATCAAGTCCACCAAGGCCGCCCGGGTTGGTTGGATGGCGTTCCGCGCTGCGCAGGTTCACCGTACTCCCTTACCAGACCCCTGCGCCAAGCCCAGGGTCGCAAACAAGGCTGGGCCTAACGGGGATCCGCGCTACGAAAATAGAGAAGCAAGCCCTATGCCAATATTCACCCCCGGCGAAAAGAATTAAACTGCTTCGGGGAAATTCGCCGGACAGCGCTGGTCCGAGCTGGCTATACTAACCCCTCAACGCAGTAACTCCCGCATTCATGAATACGCGCCGCACCAAAATCATCGCCACGCTGGGCCCCGCAAGCTCCAGCGAACATGTCATTCGCCAGCTGATCGCCTCGGGAACCAATGTCTTTCGGCTTAATTTCTCACACGGAGCAGGCCGGGAGCAGGCCGAGCGCGTGGCCCTTATCCGACGCCTTGCCGACGAGATGGATCAGCAGGTCGCATTGCTTGGCGACCTGCAGGGCCCCAAGATTCGGACACGTTCCTTTGCCTCCGGCTCTGTCATGCTGGAGCCCGGACAAGACTTTACGCTCGATGCGGACCTTGCCGCCGAAGCCGGTGATCAGCATCAGGTGGGTGTCTCTTACCCCCAGCTGGCGCAGGACTGCCGGCCCGGCAACCGCTTGCTGCTGGACGACGGGCGCATTGAACTGCAGGTGGAATCAATTGAGGGCAACCGCATTTACACCAAGGTGGTTACCGGCGGACGTCTGTCCAACAAAAAGGGAATCAACATGGCGGGCGGTGGACTGTCCGCACCGGCACTGACCGAGAAGGATTATCAGGATATCGCCGCTGCCGCAGAGCTGGATCTGGATTACCTGGCTATCTCATTTCCCAAGTCTGCCGCAGATATGCAGCTCGCGCGCCAGGCTGCTGACAAGGCCGGCTTTCGCGGCCGCCTGGTGGCCAAGGTGGAGCGCAGTGAGAGCGTAGCCAACCCCGAGCACTTGGATGCCCTGATTCGCGCCTCTGATGCCGTCATGGTGGCGCGCGGTGATCTGGGTGTGGAAATCGGCGACGCCCAGTTGGTCGGCGTGCAGAAGCGCCTTATTTTGCGCGCACGCCAGCTGGATCGGCTGGTGATCACGGCTACGCAGATGATGGAGTCCATGATCGAGAGCCCGCTGCCCACACGTGCCGAAGTGTTCGACGTGGCCAATGCGGTGCTGGACGGAACAGATGCCGTCATGTTGTCTGCCGAAACAGCCATGGGCAAGCATCCGGAGAAAGTGGTCCAGGCAGTAGACCGCGTTATTCGGGGCGCCGAAAAAGAGCGTATGACCCAGGTGTCCCAACATCGTCTGGATCGCCAGTTCGGACCCTCGGATGAAGTCATTGCCATGGCTGCCATGTACGCCGCCAATCACATGAAAGATATGTGTGCCATTCTCTGTTTTACGGAATCCGGTACCACACCCCTGCTGATGTCGCGCATTCGCTCCGGCATTCCCATCTTTGCCCTCTCACCCAACTCGCGAACCCTGCGGAGGACTGCACTTTTCCGTGGCGTCACGCCGGTGCACTACCCGAATGAAAGCGATACAGTAGTGGGCACCATCCTTGGCGGCATCGCCTTGCTCAAGCAAAGGGGTGTACTGGAAAGTGGAGACAATATTCTGGTGACCATTGGCGACAGCATCGGCAAGAGCGGCGCCACCAACACCCTCAAAATTCTTCAGGTCGACTAGGGCGCTTAGTAGCGTCTGGCGATGGCATCCAGCCAGCGCGCAGGCAGCAAGCGCTTTAGCAGCGCAAACAACCGGGTAGGGAATGTGACGCGATAGCGCGCCTTGGGGTGGTTTGATTCCAGCGCCCTGATCAGGGCCGCCGTCACCGCCTCAGGACCCAGAGTAAAGGGTACGATCGGACCCTCCTGCTCCAGTCGCTGCATCAGGGTGCTATAGGCCGGCGCAAAGCGACTCTCAGACCAGCGGATGTGCTGGCGGAAGGCGCTCAGGGCATTCTCCCGGAAGCGGCTGGCGATAGGACCCGGCTCGATCAAAACGGCCTTCACTGAGGTGCCAGCCAGCTCCAGTCGCAACGTGTCTGTCAGGCCCTCCAGAGCGAACTTGCTGGCGTTGTACGCGCCCCGAAAACGCATCGCCACCACGCCAAGAACAGAACTGTTCTGCACTATGCGCGCGGAAGGCTGCTGCAAAAATCCGGGCATCAGCAGCCCAATCAGCTCGACCCAACCGAAAAGATTAGTCTCAAACTGGCAGCGCAGCGCCTCGCGGCTGAGATCCTCTACTGCCCCAGGCTGGCCGTAACCAGCATTATTAAAAAGGGCGGCCAGTCGACCGTCAGATAGCGCCAATGCCTGTGCTACGGCCCGGCGTATGGAGTCGGAGTCGGCCAAATCCAACTGGATGACGTGCTGCAGTCCTGCGCGGCGCAAATCCTCGACGTCCGATTCACGCCGAGCACTGGCTATCACCAGATAGCCTCTTTGTTGCAGAGCCAAGGCAGCGTGTCGACCAATGCCGGAGGAACATCCGGTCACCAGAATCCAGCTGCCCGGTCCCAGGCTCACAATGTACTGAGCAAAAGAGCCAGGCGCATGGCGGCCAGGCGCAGTTGTTCCGCCGATATGGCGCGGCCTTCCCGAATATAGGAGGGATCGGGTAGCCGATCGACCGAGGTGGCATAGACAAACTGGCCAAAGCGATAGCTCTCATCGCTCCAGGCAGCGAAGTCGAGAACCGGCTCCCGCTCCGGCTGCGCCTTTGCCGCGCCGATGCGACGAGCCATCTCCTCCACCAACTCCAGGTCCTCCGCGAACCCCAGCGCACTATCCCAAGTCTGGTGCAGCGTTGTTTCGCAGCGCTGAGTGGGCTGGCGGCGCACAGCGCAAAAACCATTGCCGCCGGCGTCGTGCTGACAGCTGGCATCGGCCTGAGTCAGGTTGTGCAAGGGCTGATGTGCGTCGGCCGTCAGATGCACAATAAAGGCCAGCAGCAACGCCCGCTCCTTATCGGTGGTGGCGCCGCTGTAGGCCTGCAATAAAAGCGGAAATACGCTGACCAAGTTCACCGGGCCTGCCAGTTCACACTGGGCTACGGCCGGATCGCCGTCCAGGGCGCGATTGATGAAGTGCCACCCTGCCGTATCCTGAAGGCGCAAGTCCGCCAGGGCCGGAGGCAGTTCGGCGCCGTAGTGCAGAAAGAGCTCGTCCAGCGTCATGCTTCGATCCATGTCGGGCATGACGGCAATTTGGGCCAGCCAGGACGTTCCCGGGTACCGGCGCATGAGCGTCAGACGTCGCTGCTGATCGAATTCCACCACCAGGTCATAAGCGATGTCATTGATGGCCTGAGCCTGACGATCGCTGAGTTGATCCAGCGCCAGCTCGACGACTGCCATATGCAGGGGGGTATTCCAGGCCTGGGTCGGGCCGGTCCCAAGGAAGAAAAGAAGTATTGCTGCCAGTGTCTGCTTCATATCGCTATTGGAGTTAACTGGAGTTAAAAAAAAACCCGCTTGTGCGGGTTCCGATTTTCGGGGTTGTCCCCTTATAAATTTTTCTTTTTATCCCCCCTCAGTTGTTCAACCCTAGGGATTCTGTTGGTTCCCGCATTAACTGCCGGTAACACAGTGGAACCGATTAAATAGGATTTTGCCGCTCATGGCAACACCCTAGGGTGCTAGTGCCGCATTAAATCTTGGGCGCGTACTCCTGGCGGACAGCAGGTACCGGATAAAAATCCTGCACCGGACGCAAGCGGCCGTCGCCGTCCACCACGTGGATGTGCTCGCGGCTCAGATGACGAGGATCCGCTACGCCGCAGGAATGGGCGATAACACCGACTTCGCGCACAATGGCACTGGCGTAGTTGGCCACGCGCACAGACTTTTCCGTAGGATCCAGCCCCTTTTGCAGCTCTGGGTCATGGGTTGTAACCCCGGTCGGGCAGGTGTTGCGATTGCAGCGCAGAGCCTGGATGCAGCCCAGCGCAAACATAAAACCGCGCGCCGATACGACGAAGTCGGCACCCATGGACAACGCCCATGCCACAGCACTCGGATTAATCATCTTGCCCGAGGCGATGACGCGGATGCGTTCGCGCAGACCAAACTCCACCAGTCGGTTGACGAGAATCGGCAGGCTGTCGCGCAGGGTCAACCCGACGTTGTCCATCAGCGCCTGAGGTGCCGCTCCCGTGCCGCCATCACCCGAATCCAGCGTGATGAAATCCGGCGCACTGGCCAGACCACGCTCGTGGATGAGACTGAATAACTCATTGAGCCACTCGCTGCGACCCAGCACAAACTTGATGCCCGTCGGCTTGCCCGTCACACGGCGTACGCGCTCGACCAGATCGAGCATGTCGCCGACACTGCGGATTTCCGGATGACCGTTCGGACTGATCGAATCCTGGCCCACCGGGATACCGCGCGTCGAGGCAATAACCTCGGTCACCTTGACCCCAGGCAAGATGCCGCCCTTGCCCGGCTTGGCGCCCTGACTCAATTTAATTTCAAACATGCGTACGGTGTCGTGCGCTGCTACCTGAGCCAGGCGCGCTTCGTCCAGCTCGCCGCGTTCGTTGCGCACTCCGTACTTGGCCGTGCCGATTTGAAACACCAGATCGCACCCGCCTTCAAGATGAAAGCTCGACAGCCCGCCTTCACCGGTGTTCAGCCAGACGCCCGCGCGCTTGGCACCGCGCGACAGTGCCCGCACCGCGGGCTCGGAAATAGCACCGAAGCTCATACCGGAAATATTGAAAAAGGACTGTGCAAGGTAGGGCTTGGCCACGAAGCCCTCGCCGATGCATATCGGCGGCGCTTCGACGCTATCTTGTTCCACCACGGGCAAGTGGTGATTCAGAAAAAGAAACTCGCCAGTCTGATTCATCAGCTTGGTGGAACCAAAAGCCAAGGTGGAATCGACATTCTTGGCCGCACGGTAAACCCAGCTGCGCTGCACGCGGTTAAAGGGCATCTCCTCGCGATCCTGGGCGAAGAAATACTGGCGGAAAAATTCACCCAGATGCTCAAACTGATAACGCAACCTGCCCAGCAGGGGATAGTTACGCCGGATCGTGCTTTGCTTCTGGTTTCTGTCTTGCATATAGAGATAGCTCAGCCACAGGGCCAGGGCGAGCAGCGCTAGCATGAAGAGCAAGGCCATAACGGCCAGAAATTTCAGTGCAAACTGGTCGAGGAAGCTCATGCAGAATTCTCCGTTGCGGGGTCTGGGCAGACAGGCAGGCACCCTTCAATCAATGCAAGCTTTTCGGCCCGACTCAGGCTTTTTATCTGATACTCGCGCCGCAGCGCGTTCGATCGGGTCAGTCCCGGCTCGCGGTGCACGATGGCACGCGGCGTGCGACCGGCAAAAAAACGCGCCCCTCGCGCACCCTGACGGTGCTCCAGCAGGCGTCGCTCAGGATCGGTGGATATGCCCGTGTAGAGCAGGCCATCTTCAGTCTCGATGATATAGACGGTCCAGCTGCTTTGCATTCGCGGTCTTTTCCAAGTACAAGCGATGTTCTGGTGTAGGGCAGAAAAATTCAAGCCTGTCAGTCTCCCAGCTTACCATCCGTCAACAAAGCTGGGATTGACGCGAGCAGGCACTAGACTGGCCTTCTGATTTCTAGTTCGAGAACCTTATTTGTGAACCACCCGCTAACGTTGGAACGACTCTTCGATGAGGCACGCACCCAGCGCCGCTACTTCGACCGTCCCTTGCCGGAGGGCACGCTTGAGGCGCTTTATGAGCACCTGAAGTGGGGCCCCACCAGCGGCAATTACTGCCCTGCCCGATTTACCTTTGTGCAGTCAAAGCAGGCACGCGAGCAGCTCGCCGATTGTGCCAGTGAAGGCAACCGCGAGCGCATCCGCACGGCGCCGGCCACCGTAATCATTGCCACGGATGAAAAATTCTACGAGCACTTGGGCCTGCTTGTACCGCACCGCCCCAACGCCGCCGATGACTTCCGCAACAAACCCGAACTCGCCGCGACGACCGCCTTGCGCAACGGCACGCTGCAGGGCGCCTACCTGATGCTGGCTGCGCGCGGCTTGGGCCTGGACTGTACCCCCATGTCCGGCTTCAAGGCCGAAGAAGTCAACGCTCGCTTTTTTGCCGACAGTAGCTGGCGCGTCAACTTTATCTGCTGTCTGGGTTATGGTGATCCGCAAGCCCTGCACCCACGGGCTCCCCGCCTCAGCTTCAATCAGGCCTGCCAGGTGCTCTGAAACATGCCGACCGCGGCAAACTTCAGCGAACGACTCAAGCAACTGCAACGTGAGGGTTGGATTCTATCGATCTCAGGCGATCAGCTATGCCGTCAGCTGCGCTTTGCCGATTTCGGCTCGGCTTTTGGCCTGATGCAGGAAGTGGCGCGCGAAGCGGAGCGCATCGATCACCACCCCGACTGGTCCAACAGCTTCAACCGGGTAACCATTTGCCTGACCACCCACAGCAGCCGCTCGTTGACGGAGAAGGATTTGCAACTGGCGGAATTTATCGGCGCACTGGCGGGAAAACTAGCAAGCGCCGACAGTCAGGGAGAATGAGCTGCGGTTGCGGCCCATGGCCGCATTGATTAACGTGCTGATCGGTAGCCACCCCGAAACTGCACCGCCATGAAACTGGAACATTCTGCTTTGTTGCACACCCAATGCTATATCAATGGCAACTGGGTGGACGGCGCCAACGGCACTATTGCCGTGGATAATCCAGCGACCGGCGAGCTGATCGCCAGCGTGCCGAATCTGGGCGCTAAAGAAACCCGACAGGCCATTGACTGTGCCCAGGCCGCCCTGCCAGCCTGGCGTGCACGCGCCGCCGCGGAACGCGCCGCCCTGCTCATGCAGTGGTATCAACTTATCAAATCGCATCGCCAGGATCTGGCGCGCATCATGACAGCCGAGCAGGGCAAACCGCTCACCGAAGCTCTAGGCGAAGTCGACTACGGCGCCTCTTTCGTTAAGTGGTACGCCGAAGAAGCGGTGCGCGTCTACGGCGAAACCATACCCGCACCGCGTACCGACCAACGTATCTGGGTTATTCGCCAGCCCGTCGGGGTATGCGCGCTCATTACCCCCTGGAATTTTCCGCTCGCCATGATTACCCGCAAGGCTGCTCCCGCGCTGGCTGCGGGCTGCACCCTGATCAGTCGCCCGGCTAGCCTGACGCCGCTGACAGCTCTGGCGCTGGCAGAGCTGGCGCATCAGGCCGGCTTTCCGGCCGGTGTGTTCAATGTCATCAGTGGGGATTCGGGGCCTATCGGTGCCGAGCTGACCAGCAATGAAATGGTGCGCAAACTCAGCTTTACCGGATCTACAGCGGTGGGGCGCAAGTTGCTCGCCCAGTGCGCTGGCAGCGTCAAGAAGGTGTCGATGGAACTGGGCGGCAACGCACCCTTTATTGTCTTTGACGATGCCGACCTCGACGCCGCGGTCGAGGGTATCATGGCATCCAAATTTCGAAATACCGGCCAGACCTGCGTTTGTGCCAACCGCATTTATGTGCAGCGCAGCGTCTACCAGGAATTTGCCGACCGCTTGGTGGGGCGTGTGGCAGACCTGCTGGTTGGACCGGGCGATGAAGCCGGCGTCAACCAGGGCCCGCTGATCAACAGCGATGCGCTGGAGAAAGTAGAGGAGCATATCGCGGATGCCACCAGCAAGGGCGCCGCGTTGCTGTGCGGCGGCAAACGCCACGTCCGTGGGGGATTATTTTTCGAGCCCTCCGTACTAAGCCATTGCCGTGGCGACATGCTGGTGGCGCAAGAGGAAACTTTTGGTCCCGTCGCTCCGCTGTTTGCCTTTGAGGATGAAACCGACGTGCTGACGCAAGCCAATGCCACCGAGGTCGGTTTGGCCGCCTATTTCTACAGTCGGGACATGGGACGCATTATGCGCATTGCGGAAGGGCTGGAAGTCGGCATGGTGGGGGTGAACGCCGGCATCATATCCACAGCGGTTGCCCCCTTTGGCGGGGTCAAGCAGTCCGGTATCGGCCGCGAGGGAGGACGCCAGGGCCTGCTGGAGTACCTCGAGGAAAAGTACATTCTGCTAGGTGGAATCTAATCGCCGAATAATGCCTGCCAGCGGGCATTGGTCAAATCGTGGAAATTGCTCTCGTCGGCAGGGTCGCGCAGTATCAGTAGCACCGCCAGCCCCTGAGTGTCGGCCAGAGCCAGCCCGCTGGCCGGATCGAGTATCATCAGCGCCGTGGCCCAACCATCTGCCATGGTCACGTCTTCAGCTACCACCGAAGCCGATGCGATAGCGTTGTCCGCCGGCTGGCCCGTGCGCGCATCGATGATGTGCGAATAACGGCGACCGTCCAGAATAAAGAAATTGCGGTAATCGCCAGAGGTTGCCACGGCCTGATCAACCAGTGGAAGCGTCAGGGTGGCAGAGGGTAGATTGCCGGCCGCGGGGTTTTCCACCCCAACCCGCCAGGGCTCGCCAAACTTGTCGCCCTGCGCCAGAAGTTCGCCGCCGATCTCAATCAGGAAATTATCCAGTCCCTCAGCGCGCAGGTAATTCGCCACGGCATCTACGCCATAGCCCTTGGCGATGGACGAGAGATTTATCTGCAGGTCGTCGCGATCCTTGCAAAGGCGCGCTCCCGTCAGCTCGAGATGCTGGTAGCCGGAGCGCGCCAGCGTGGCAGCGATCAAACCGGCATCCGGCGCGCTGACACCTTCCGCTGCGCCAAAGCCCCACAGATCGATGACCGGTCCCAGGCTGACGTCGTAGGCGCCCTGGGTCAGCGCGGAAATCTCCAGCGCCGCACCCATGACCTCGGCAAAAGCCGGGGAAATATCCACACAGCCCGCCGCCATCTGGTTGAAGCGACTGATCTCCGAATCGGGATCCCAGGTCGACATGGCGCTGTTGACCTCGGCCAACACCTGCATGATGCCGGTATGCAGCAGAGTCAAATCGCGATCTTGCGTCTCGGTGAGCACCAGCGACCAGGTGGTACCCATGGTCACGCCGGCCAGGCGCACGCTTTCCTCGGGCCGGGAGCACCCGGTCAGGGCGAGCAGCAAACACAGCGAGAATAAAGTGCCTTTCATCCTCGCGATTCGGGCCTCGGCATCTCGAAGGTCTCCTCAATCAGCGCGTAGTCCTGATAACCCAGACGGGCAATGGGGCGTAGTTTGCGGATGTCGACGCGCCCATCGGTGATCACCTTATCGGCAATATGGATGCCCACTACCTCGCCGATCACGATGCGTGCCTGCACCGAGGGTTTGCGGCTGGGAATATGCAAGACCTGGCGTAGACGACACTCCATGCTGACCGGCGATTCTGCCACCCGAGGGGGCTTCACCAGTTGGCAATCCGCCTTGGTCACGCCGGCGTACTCAAACTCATCGACCGTCCGGGCCAATGCAGTCGAGCTCTGGTTGACCTGCTCACGCAAATCCCAGGTGGCCATGTTGTAGACGAATTCGCCGGTGCGCATGACGTTATAGGGCGTGTCCTTGACGTCGCCTTCCAGATGCGGACCCACGGCCGAAAACATCAGGGTCGGCGGATCGTCGATCAGCATCTGGAAGTAACTAAAGGGCGCCAGATTGGCGACGCCCTCAGGGCTGAGGGTAGATATCCAACCGATAGGCCGCGGCGACACTAGCGCCTTGATGGGATTAAAGGCCAGGCCGAGTGTCGATTTGTCCTGTTCAGGCCGGAAGAACATGGGGTTCCTGATCGATGGCAATCTGGCGCACCGCCAGCGCTCGATAAATGGGGAAATGTTCGGTTTCCTCCGCTCGACAGGTCAGGAAGTTAGCCACAGTCGATTGGGTTTCCTCGATGTCCACCTCGAGCAGCATTTGCGTCTCGCGATCCTGAAATCTGATGCAATGCCCTCGATCGCCCCGTGCATGATGGGAGTGGAACTGAAGACGATCGATGCGATGGATTCCCACTTCACGACGTGCAAAGATCTCCGCCGCCTGCGTCAATTTAGGGTAGCAGCTGCGTCCGCGCATGTGCTCCGGTGCCAGTTCTCCCTTTTCGTAGAGCTGCACCAGCTCCAGTGCCTGCTGCGGGGTCACCCGACCGTAGTAAAGGCCGTGCGGCATACAAACCAGGTTGGCAGCAAAGCGGTCACCTCCGACGTGAGAAGCGCGCCACACGCGTTCGCCCAGGCGCTGGCGTAGGTGTTGATAGACCGGCATGCCGTATTTGGCGCAGCACTTGTCGCGCTTGCCATGGGTACATACCAGGTAGATTGGACCTGTCTGTGGGCCGGCATAGGTGCCAGCCAGAATCTCCGCATAGGGCAGTTCGAGCAGATCTTCATACTCGATCCAATCAAAGCCATAAATCTCGGCCCGCGCATTGCGGCTGATAATGACAAAGGCTTTGCGAACTGGGAGCAGCTTTGCGTCGGAATTGCGAATCAACAGGATGCTGGACTTTTCCTGGCCAAAGAAGTGCGCCAGATGGTCCCGCACGTGTGGCGGAACCGCACTGCCAGCGTAGGCTTGAATAGCCCAGGCCGCATGATCCTGTAGCAACAGCCAGGCGCGGCGGGTACCCACCGTGCCGGCCAGCATCTCGCTACTCTGCAGGGAAATATCCCGGCAAAAAATTGCTTTGTCCAGCATCTCATTTGCACATGAAATTCGGGCAACGATCATAGCATCCCGAGCTCGATCCGTTACAATGCGCAGCCTTTCGCCATGCGGCCTGCGCCCGCATCAGAGCGACCCGATCGACCGAGACCCCACTGAAAATGGTGCAGTGCTTTACAAGACTTAAAAGTTCTAGCGAAAGGCTTACGCCTGCCGCCGAAGGCTATCAGTTATCATTTGCAACGGGTTCACTGTCCTCCATTTCACCACTTAACCCCTGATGGAATTTCAATGAAATTTGCGCTGAGAAGCCTGCTGGTAATGTTTACCCTTGCCAGTTCTCTCCAGGCCCAGACTGTGAATACGGCAAATAAGTCTTTCCAGATTCCCAAGGTCGACGCCGAACCTACCATTGATGGCCAGCTTTCCCCAGGTGAATGGGACGATGCCGTGGTGATTGACGACTTCTACGAGGTGCGTCCGATCGAGTTTGCCGAGGCCAAGATGCGTACGGTTTACTACCTCAAGTACACCGAAGATGCCTTACTGGTCGGTGTCTATGCTTACGACAACCCCGCCAACATCACCGCTCAAGTGTTGCGCCACGGCGTATCTCTCATGAACGATGATCGTGTCCATATTCTGCTGGACACTTTTAATAATCAGCGCAGTGGCTACCAATTTCAGACCAATCCCAACGGGGTACGCTACGAGGGGCTCTATACCGGAGCCAACGGTATATCCTATGAGTGGACCGCTATCTGGGACGCGGGCGCACAGATCGTCGCCGACGGCTGGACCGCCGAGATGCGCATCCCCTTCAAGAGCCTGACCTTCAGTCCGGATAGTGACACCTGGGGCGTCAATTTCTGGCGCGAAATTCCCCGCGACCGCTCGCGCATTGGCTGGATGTCGCGCAATGGCCAGAGCAATCTGCCCAACTCCGGCACCATGTCCGGGCTCACCGGGCTGAACCAGGGTATGGGACTCGATATCACGCCGGTGCTGAGCTCGACCTACGCCGACAACGAGCTGACCGGAGCGCGTTCAGAGGCCAATCCGTCGCTGGACATGACCTATAAGCTGACGCCGTCGCTGAACCTGACACTCACCCTGAATACCGACTTTGCTGCAACCGAAGTCGACAGTATTCAGCTCGATCTGGGGCGCTTCAGCACAAGACTGCAGGAGAAGCGCGGCTTTTTCCTGACCGATATGGACATCTTCGCCTTCGCCCCGCGCGGTGGCATGAGTGGTGGCTCAGGCGGCGGAGGTGGTGGTGGCGCGGGTAGTCCCGACCCCTTCTTTTCGCGCAATATCGGCATTGTGCGCGGCCAGGCAGTCGACCTGATCGGCGGCGTCAAGCTGAGTGGTCGTATCGGTGGCTTTGATGTCGGCACGCTGCTGATTCGCCAGGACGAAGCCGGCACGGTCGATGCCACGAACCTCTTCGTTGGTCGACTCAAGCGAACTGTCTTGACCGAATCCGAGCTGGGCGTGATATATACCAATGGCGATCCCTCATCCAACGATGAGACCTCGACCCTGGGTGTTGACTTTACCTACCGCAATACCCGCATCGGCAATAACCGCGATCTGGAAATTCAGCTGTGGGCGCAGCAGAGCGACAACCCAGGAGTGACCTCGGACAATATGGCCTGGAACGCCTCTTTCAATCTGCCCTCGCGCAATTCCTGGAACATGATGGGGCGCGTGCAGGAAGTGCAGGAGAATTTTGACCCGCGTCTGGGTTTTGCCAATCGCACTGGCGTCCGTCAGTACTCGTTGACTGGCGGCAACTACTGGATCTTCCGCGGTCACCCCTGGATTCAGCAAATCCAGTCGAGTCTGGCCCTGGCCAAGTACGAGAACCTCGATGATGGCAGCCGTCAGTCCAGCAGCATCGACTGGACCATCATCAACCTGAGTACAATAAGTGGCGATGTGCTGAGTCTTAATGCCAGCAAGGATGTCGAGCTGCTGCGCGTGGGTGAGCGCGTCCCGCTGGCCAGTCTGGGCGTCGTTATTCCTGCTGATGAATACAACAACTACGACATCAGCTTGATGCTGAACACCAGCGGCGCAAGATCCTGGGATTCCCGCCTGCGTGTTAGCGGCGGTGATTACTACACAGGAACAAGGCTGGTGGTAGGACCAGCTTTTGGCTGGCGTCTCAACAAGCATTTGTCCTTCGACCTGAACTACACATTCACCCAGTACGATATGCCGGATGTAAAGGCCTATACCCGCGTCGCGACCATTACTAATGAAGTCGCTTTCTCGCCGTCGCTTTCGCTGGTCAATATTGTGCAGTACGAAAATGTCTCGGACAGCTTGGGACTTAACTCGCGCTTCCGCTGGAACCTGGGTGCCGGCAAGGACATCTGGTTCGTCCTGAGCCACAATATGAGCGATACCGACGAAAACGGTGAGTTCACGCGCGTAGAAAGCTCAGCCTCCTTCAAGTTCAGCTACACGCTGCGCTATTAGTCAGCAGCCCGGGTAAGCGAAGCGCCTACCCCGGGCGCCCTCAGCAAAATTGGGGCAAAGCTGCTATCCTGCCGCTAGCTCAACAGTCAGCCTGCCAACCATTGAGATGAAGCGCCTTTTTGTCCTGCTCGCCCTTTTCTGTCTGGTGCCAGCTGCGGCTCAGGCTCAGCTGCCGCAACCGGCTGCGGAGGCCAGCACTCCCCGCACCCTGAGTCTGCAAGGTGAAGTGATAGCTTTTGATTTCACCAGTCCAGTCACGCGTATTGTCTTGGACGTACGCAACTCCGATGGCAGCGCCTCGGCCTGGACAGCTGAGACGCGTTCGGCGGTCGAATTGCGACGCTTTGGCTGGACGTCGAACTCCCTTACCCCCGGTGAAGTTATTCTGGTGCGCGGCCAGGTGCTGGATGCCAGCACGGGCCGGTTGCAGTTGCAGGAAGTCGAGCGGGTAAATGGCACCCGACTGGTACCAGGCGATTCGCGGGCCCTTTCCCAGATCAGCGGCGGGACCTATCAGCTCGTCCCCGGACGCAGTTTTGTGCGCCTGTCCTTCGACCATCAGGGCTTTTCTACCGCCAGCTTCTGGTTCACTCGCATGCTTGCATCCGTGACGCTGGACAGCGACGCCCAACCGGTTTCCCTGCAGGTAGATCTACTGACTGAAGATCTGGAGAGCGGATCGGCTGAACTTACCCGCCTGCTGAAGAGTGGTGCCTTTTTTGCAGCTTCCAGTTATCCAGTCATCTCCTATGCCAGTCGCAAAATTCAGGCCTTGGGTGAAAATCGCTATCGCGTGGATGGCGAACTAAACATCAAGGGCATTGGCTATCCGCTCGAGCTGCGGACCGTGGTCAACCGGGCAGGAGCCCACCCCCTGACGGGAAATCCTGGTTTCGGTATCTCGGCACGAGGAAGCCTCGACCGGGCAAACTGGTCCCTCGATCAATTTGGGCCAGCTGTCGGCCTCGAGGTTCAGATCGAAGTTGATGCGGAGTTTGAACTGGGCGTCGGCAGCAACTCAGGTCGTTAAAGTCGCCGCCAGCGCATCGTAGTCATAGACCCATTTATAAACCTGCCCTAGCGCCTGGTCTCCTCGGCTACCCAACAGGTGCATGCCGCCAAGACGCATCGTGCGCAGCATTCCACGCGGCTGGTGAAAGGTCTGCATATTCTGTTCGGCGACCCGCTGTATCGCTGCAACACGAGGCAGTCTTAAGCTCTGGTAGCGGTGCAGAGCTGCGTCCAACTCAATTGGAGCATGCTCAAGCAATACCGCCAGCACGGCGGCATCCTCCAGTGCCATGACCGCGCCCTGCGCCATAGAGGGCAGCATGGCATGTGCGGCATCGCCGAGCAGCACAATGCGACCCTTCCACCAGGGCTGACTCCAGTCCGACTGATACAGACCCCACCGGTAACTGGATTCCAGTGGATCGAGCAATGCAGCCAGCGGTGCAGCCAGATCGGCAAAGGCGGTGCGAAATTCAGTCGAGTCGGCGGCGTTGTGCCAAAGTGGCGGAACCGCCTCGGGGTGATTGGAGCAGGCCACCAGGTTGAGAAGCGTGCCGCCGCGCAGGGGGTAGTGCACCAGATGTTTGCCCGGCGCCAGCCAGATGCCCGGTTTGCTGATATCCGGCCGGCCGGCCAGTTCCCGCACATCGACCAGGGCACGCCAGGCAACGCGCCCCGAAAAGCGGGCAGCGTTGCGATGCAGGCCGAGTCGGGCTACCGATGAACGCATACCATCGGCGCCGACGAGCAAGTCGCTGTCATACCCTTTGCCCTTCTCCACCAGGGCTTTGACGCCGCTTCTCGACTGCTCCAGCGCCACCAAGCGTGCGCCGAGCTCGATTCGGATATTGGACTCCGATTGGCAAGCGCGCAGTAGCAGATCCTGCAGATCGGCACGATGCACATGCAGGTGCGGAAATCCGAACTGCTGCTCGGCAAAACGACTGAGAGGGAAGGTACAGAGCTTGCGGCCGCTGAGCCCATCGCCGAGCCAGCCAAAGGGCGCGCAAGAGGCGCGCTCGCGCAAGGCATCAAGCAGGCCCCAGTGGTGCAGAATACGACAGCCATTGGCGCCGATCTGAATGCCCGCGCCAACTCCCTGGATGGCGGCCGCCTGCTCCAGTAGCTGCACCTGATGCCCGGACCTGGCCAGAGCCAGTGCCAGGCCCAGCCCCCCTATGCCGGCGCCGACAATACAAATCTGCATGTGGTCAGTAAATCGTCTGGCAGGCGCCAGTGCAAGGGAGCAGCGGAATCCGGCCCTATTTCAGAACCAGATGTCCGAATTCGTCCTTGTAATCGGCCATGGCGGCAGAGATCACTTTCAGCGCCTGCTCGCGACCATAGACGTTGTCGACCTTAATATTGACGTCCTTGCCAGGAACCATTTTGTAGGTCTTGAAGTAGTGCTGCAGGCGCTCGGTCTTGATGTCGGGAAGATCCTTGATGTCGCGCACCTGCCCCCAGATGTTGTCGCCCTCGAGCACGGCAATAATCTTGTCGTCCGCCTCACCGCCGTCGATCATCTGAATGCCACCGATGACTCGGGCGTTCAACAGGATAGGTGAACGCGTAATGGCCCGCTCGGAGTAGACACAGATATCCAGCGGATCGCCGTCGGCAACATTGGCGTCGTCGCAGAGTTGGGCCACGCGCGGACCACAGTAAGTCTGCGGAATAAAGCCATAGAGAGCGGGTGGTTGCGAAGTCGTGCGTTGGGGACGGTCAACCATGAGAAAGCCAGTGAGTTTGTCGACCTCGTACTTGACCGAGTCAAAGGGCGTCATCTCGATGTAGGCGCGCACCAAGTCATCGATGGTCTTGCCGGGAGGAGCCGGCTCCAGGCCGTGCCAGGGATGCGGGCGCCAGGGCAAATATTCACCGGTATAGGTCATGGGGTCTCCTTGAACTGAGGATCAGGCCGTAAGTCTGCATCGGCCTGGGGACTGCGGAGCGCGGATTATACCGAAATTGGTGCAGCGTACCATGCCGCCGGGGCTAGAGGTTTAGGCTGCTGTGTGCAAGCCGCACTCGCGGCCGGTTTCCACCTTGGTCGGGTCGAAGTAGTGCCGGCAGGAAGGCAACTGATGGGCCGCCATGTAACCAGCCAACTGTGCATCGGACCAGTAGAAAATAGGGGCCACCTTGAGGATACCGCGGCCATCGCGGGACAGCACATCGAGCCCCTTGCGGAAGTCCGTGTCATCGCGACGAATACCGGAGATCCATAGGCGCGGCTTGAGTTCGTCGAGGGCCCGGTTAAAGGGATCGAGCTTGACGATGCGGGTGAATTTCTCGTGCTGGACGGCATCCTCCAGAGTGGGGATGCCTCCCATTAATACATTGAGCCGCTCCGTCGTCATAGCTGGCACATAGATTTTCATGTTCAGATCGAGGCTTTCGATCAACTCCTGGACGACCAGGTAGGTGTCGCGCAGGTTATAGCCGGAATCGACCCACACGATGGGCGTACGAGGCGCCACCTTGTTGACCAAATGCAGCAGGGCCGCGGAATTGGGACCAAAGCTGGTGCTGGCAATTAGCGGGCCAGGCTGGCGCGCCGCCCAGGCAATAATGCCCTCGGCGGAGGCATCGCGAAGCTGGTCGTTAAGTTGATCAAGGTTTTCCATGGTCGTCCATAAAACTGCCGGGAAGGTCCCGGCATGGGCGCCACTATAGGCAAGTCGCCATATAATTAGAAATACTAATAAATAATAAATTGGTAGATTTTGGCTATTAAACAGAGGCCGGGTTAATTTGCTGTTTGTGCTATTGATTTTTTGCCGTCAAACGCAATCTAATCGGTGACCTTTCATCTGCGGAGGCACACTGTGTTTCGAATTGGACTCTTCCTGCTGACCAACTTGGCCGTCATCATAATTGCCAGCCTGGTGCTGAGCCTGCTGGGTGTCGACAGCTACCTCGAACAAAGCGGCAGTGGCCTCAATCTGCAGGCCCTACTGGTCTTCTGTGCGGTCTTCGGGTTCACCGGTTCACTGTTTTCCTTGCTTATCTCCAAGTGGATGGCCAAGCGCAGCACCGGCACACAAATTATCGATACACCGCGCACACCGGAAGAACGCTGGCTGGTGGAAACGGTGGCAGATCTAGCGCGCGAAGCCGGCATCGGCATGCCCGAGGTCGGCATCTTCCCCGCCCAGCAGTCCAACGCCTTTGCCACAGGCTGGAACCGCAACAAGGCATTGGTAGCTGTTAGCGCCGGCCTGCTGCAGCGCTTTAACAAGGATGAGATTCGCGCCGTGCTCGGACATGAGATCGGTCACGTAGCCAACGGCGATATGATCACCCTTGCGCTGATCCAGGGCGTGGTAAATACCTTCGTCATGTTTTTCGCCCGCATCATCGGCTATGTCGTGGATCGCGTCATCCTGAAAAACGAGCGCGGTCACGGCATTGGCTTTTGGATCACCACCATCTTCGCCGAAATGGTGCTCGGCATCCTGGCTTCCATGATTGTCTTCTGGTTTTCGCGTCAACGCGAGTTCCGCGCCGACCAAGCCGGCGCACAATTAGCAGGTCGCGAGTCCATGATCAGCGCGCTGCAACGCCTGCAAATGGAAACCCAGGCTCACATCCCCAATCAGATGCCGGATACCCTGACTGCCTTTGGCATTTCAGGCGGGTTCAAGCAAAGCATGATGCGCGCCTTTATGACGCACCCGCCGCTGGAAACTCGCATCCAGGCTTTGCGCAGTCAGTTCTGATCGTTCTTGTAGCTCCGCCGTGATTTGGTTCACGGCGGGGCAATCTCGTTAATTTTCTTTACTTTTTCCCCCTCGACAAAGCCGGCATCGCACTGCACCATGGAAATGCGTTGTAACTCAATTCCACCCTCTCTCAGGATCGAGTAAAGCAGGCAAATGATCAGAGCCGGAATGCAGGATGTCATGGGCATCACGCCTGAGTCCCTGCAGCGGGTAATCGAGCTCATTCCCGCGCCGGTCTTTGTCATTTCCTCCGATGGGATGCTGGCGGACTGCAACCGGGCCTTTCTTGATTTTTTCAGTCTCGATGAAACCGTCAAGGGCGGCGCAATTGCTGGCTTGCTTCCCGAAGTGCTGGTCGAGCACTTGACCGGAATCCCCGCCGATTTCACCGCACCCGCCTTTCTCAGCTTTGAAATGGAATTTACTGCGCCCGGCCATCGGGGTCATAAGACAGCCCGAATTCAACTCTGCCGCTATGGCGCAAGTGGTATGGAGGGCAGTGTCGGCATCGTCTTCGACGTCACCGAGGATACGCGTCGCGTCGATCGACTGCGCCAGCTTTCGATCCTGGACGAGCTGACGGCACTGCCCAACCGTCGCCACGGCCTGGAGCGCGTGCAGAACCTGCTGCAGCAGTCGCGTCGCAACGAGTTCAGTTTCGGCTTTCTCATCATCGATATCGACAACTTCAAATCCGTCAACGATTACGAGGGTCACCAGGCTGGCGATGTCGTGTTGCGGGATATCGCCGACATTATTCAGAAGCTTTGCCGCAGCTACGATCTGGCCTTCCGCTACGGTGGTGACGAGATTATTGTCTGCCTGCCCAACACCAGGCTGGTCGCCACGACAGCCTTTGCCGAACGCATCCGCAACGCTGTCGCCTCACACCAGGTGCAGCTGCCTGACGGCACCCATATCCGAACTGTCAGCATTGGAATAGCCTGTTTCCCCGACCACGGGCAAACTCTGGAAGCATTGCTGGATGCCGCGGACGCCGCACTGCGCAGCGCCAAGCAGGGCGGACGCAATCAGGTTGTGGTGACCGAAGGCGCCGAACCGAGCTCTGGCTCGTGAGCTCCGGTTCCGGGTGGGTCGAGGTCTGCAGGGTAGAAGATCTCCCCGAGACTTCGACCCGAGGCATCAGCCTCGGCACAAACGAAGTTATCCTGGTCAATTGGTTCGGCCAACTCTTTGCCTACCGCAACCACTGTCCCCACCTGGGCTGGCCCCTGAATTTCGAGACCGATCGCTTTTTCGATAGCGAACAGCGGTTTTTGCAGTGCAGCAATCACATGGCGCTGTTTGAAGTGGAAACCGGCCACTGTATCGCTGGCCCCTGCAGCGGCCAGCAACTTGAAACCGTTCCGCTACAGGTCATCGAGGGCAGAGTTTGCCTGCACCTCTAAGATCGGATCGACCGGAGAGAAAACCGGCTTAACAGGGTGTGTCAGAACGTCGCGAGCGGAGGCGGGACAAGGCGGAAATTCGCGAAAAAGCGGAGCGTACACAGGCGTACATGAGCATTTTGAGCGGATTTCCAACGCATTATCGTCGAGCGCAGCAGTTATGACACAGCCTGGTCAGGTTGACTTCCATTTGATGCTGCAGCCAGAGCTGGGATACTGGGCAGTACTGACCGTCCTGCCGGCAAGCACTGCATCCAGCGCGGCACGCAGATCGGCACCGTCAACGGGCTGCTGATTGGAGGGCCGCGAGCCGTCCATCTGGCCGCGATAGGCCAGCTTCAGTTGGTCGTTGAACAGATAGAAATCCGGCGTGCACGCGGCCGCGTAGGCCTTCGCCACCTCCTGGGTTTCATCGTACAGATAGGGAAAGCTGAAGCCGTGCTGCTCGGCAAACCTGGCCATCTTGGCGGAGCCGTCTTCGGGATAGCTGGCCGCATCATTGCTGCTGATAGCCACCACGCCCAAACCCTTGGGTTGATAGGCTTTGACCAGATCCACCAGGCCATCGATGACATGGATGACAAAGGGGCAGTGGTTGCAGATAAACACCACCAGGGTGGCCTGCTTTCCGCGCAGGGCATCGAGCGCGAGCGTTTTACCGGTGAGGGGTTCGGGCAGGCTGAAATCCGGTGCCGATACACCCAGCTCCAACATCTTTGATTCAGTCACTGCCATTGCGGTTCTCCAGTATTGCAGAAGGGGAATTTTATCATTGGCAGCCGGGTATTTTTTGCTTAACGACGGCCGGCTGCAGTCCGGCTAAGGTCCTTGCGATAGACCCAGGCATCGCCGCCGTCCTCGTAGAAACCCGGTCGCGAGGCGACGCGTCGAAATCCCAGCGATTCGTAGAGCACTACGGCGGCAGTGTTGGTGGTTGCCACCTCCAGTTGCAAGCTGGTCTTGCCATGCTCCAGTGCCAGCGGGGTCAGCGCTTCCAACAGTCTGCGTCCCACGCCCTTTCCGCGCTGGCTGCTGTCCACGGCGAGCGAATAGATACGCGCCCGGGCACTATTGCGCCGCATCAGCATCAGGCTGTATCCCACCAACCTGCCCTCGATAAAGGCACCGTGACCATCCGCGGTGGCGCTGTGAATAAAGCGCCGAAAACTGCGTGGCGACAGCAGATCGGACGTAAAGCTGGCCTGCTCCAAGCGGGTCAAATCGGCAACCTGGCATGCCCCTAATGGCCTTAGTTCAAGCTTCATGAAAAAATTTTCGCGCTGCTAGCAAAGAAAGATTATCATCGGCGCGCATCATACAAGTAAAAAGGAAAACCTCTTTCCTGCATGTCCCAGCTTTACATCGTCGTCGACAGCAAGGAGGACTGGGCGCCGTACCAGCCCTCCGATAACCTGATAACGGCCGCCGACTACCTGGAAATTTCCAGTCCACCTGGAGTCAAAACCCGGGTCATTAACCTCTGCAAGGAAAGCTGGCACTACCTGAGCAAGGGCTACTACGTATCTCTGCTGGCAGAGGCGCGCGGTCACAGCACTATTCCCACAGTCATGACTCTCACTGCTCTATCCGACGCCAATCCGCGCGAAGTGGCGTTGAAGACCGTCGACGATCGCATTGTGCGCCAGGCCAAGCGTATCGCGCAGAACGGCGAGGCGCAGCTGGAAGTCGATATCTTCTTCGGCCGCCCCATGCGGGCCGGTTTCGAAGCTGTGGCTCGATTGCTTTTTGAAATGATGCCCTATCCCCTGCTGCGTGCGCATTTCAAATTCGACGGCTACTGGAAGTTGAAGGAAGTTGCGCCGCTGTCGCTGAACCAGTTGAACGACGCCTCGCAGACAGCCTTCGCCGATGCCCTGGACGCGCACAGCAAAAAAATCTGGCGCGTGCCCAAGCAAAAGCGGCCGGCACGCTTCGATATGGCCATCCTGCACGATCCCGATGAAAAGTTGCCGCCGAGCGACCGCAAGGCGCTGGAGAAATTTATCCAGGCCGGCCGCAAAAAGAACGTGGATGTCGAACTGATCACGCCCAAATCGATCAACCGCCTGAGCGAATTCGACATGCTGTTTATTCGCCAAACCACGGCCATCAACCACGTGACCTTTGACTTCGCCACGCGGGCCTGGGAAGAGGGGCTGGTGGTGATCGACGATCCGGTTTCCATCGTTCGCTGCACCAACAAGCTGTTCCTGATGGAACTGTTCACGCGGCATCGCGTGCCCATCCCTCACAGCCGATTGATCCACCGCGACTCGCCCGAGTCGCTGGCGCAGGCTGGCGAAGAACTGGGCTATCCGCTGGTAGTGAAAATTCCAGATGGATCTTTTTCCCGCGGCATCGTCAAAATCGAATCGCCCGAGCAGCTCCACCTGGCCGACGCCCTGTTCGAGCAATCCGAACTTCTCCTGGCGCAGGAGTACATCTACACCAGCTTTGACTGGCGCATCGGCGTGCTCAATGGCAAGCCGCTATACGCTTGCCAGTACTTCATGGCACGCAACCACTGGCAGATTTATTACCACGATGGTGGGGCAGCGACCTCTGGCGGTTTCAAGACCCTGGCCACCTATGAGGCACCCAAGGCCGTGGTGCAGGCAGCGGTCAAGGCAGCCAGCCTGATCGGCAACGGCCTTTACGGAGTGGACCTCAAGCAGCTCAACGACCGCGTGGTAGTCATCGAGGTCAACGATAATCCCAGTATTGATGCCGGTGTAGAAGACGCCTTTATCAAGGATGAACTCTATTCCATCATCATCGAAGAGTTCATTGCCCGCGCCGAAGAGCAGCTGGAAGAAGACATCTAGTTCAGCAGCTGATAGGCCAGACTCACCAGACTCAGCCCCAGCAGTACCAGTCCCATCCAGCGATAAAAGACCGGCGATTGCAGCGCCAGAATGCGGCGGTGCAAGCGCAGGCCCATGAGGTGGCCGACCAGCGCGCAGGGCAGCAACCACAGCTGATGGCGTAACTGCAGATCAATCTCATAGTAAGCCAGAGTCGCCAGCTTGATGGCGCAGCAGATAAACCAGAGCACAAAAAGCGTTGCGCGCAGCTGGTGACGATCCAGCAGGCGCAGACTCACCGCGGCAATGATTGGTGCACCAGCCAGCGACAAGCCCGACACATAGCCGCCAAACAGCAGGATAGGCAGATCAACCCACCAGTTCTGGTGAGCGCTGGTGTGGAAGTTGAAAATATAGAACAGCGAATAGCTGATGATGACCAGGTAGACCACCGCCAGCAGAAACCACTCGGGAAAATTGATCAGTCCGAACACGCCGAGCATGAAGGTCGGCAGAATGATCGCCATCAGCAGGCCCAGCACGCGCCAGTTGATCTTGCCGTGATCCTGAATCAGCGTTGCGGACGAAAAGATCATCAACTGTACGCAGATGATCGGCACCAGAAACACCACGGAATCCACCGCTAGCAACGCCACCGGATACATCAATCCGGCGCCGCCAAAACCGAGGCCGGCGCGCACCAGGCCAGACCACCAGAAGGCAATGGCCAGCACGATTATGCTGTAGAGCGTGAATTCCATGAGGTTGCAGTTCCGCCGAATGGCGGCAATGGCCGCTATTCGGCTTCGAGCTCGTCTCGCATACGCTGAATTACATCCGCGTAGTCCGGCTGACTGAAAATGGCGGAGCCGGCGACAAAGGTATCAGCACCGGCACGCGCCACTTCGGCAATATTGTCCACCGTGATGCCGCCATCCACCTGCAGGCGAATATCCAGACCGGATTCCTCAATCAGCTCGCGAGCCAACTCCAGCTTGTAGATAGTCTCGGGAATAAAGCGCTGACCGCCAAAGCCGGGGTTAACCGACATCAGCAGCAGGATATCCAACTTTTCCAACACGTGTTCCACCAAACTCAAGCTGGATGCCGGGTTGAGCACCAGGCCGGTCTTTACGCCCAGATCGCGCGCCAACTGCAGCGAGCGGTCGACGTGGCGCGTCGCCTCGGGGTGGAAGGTAATGCTGGAAGCGCCGGCCTCGGCAAACATACGAATGCATTCGTCGACCGGCTCCACCATCAGATGCACGTCGATCGGCGCATCGATGCCATAGTTGCGCAGGGCGCGGCACACCATTGGGCCGATGGTGAGATTGGGTACGTAGTGGTTGTCCATCACATCGAAGTGAATCCAATCGGCACCCGCCTCGAGCACGGCAATCACCTCATCGCCCAAACGGGCAAAGTCGGCGGAAAGAATGGAGGGTGCGATGATGAAATCAGACATGGTGACAACCCCGGTTTAGTTGCTGGCAGATTACCCGGCCCACCGGGCGACTTCAAACACTCATTGCAGCTCGCTGGTCACCCCGCCAGATAATACTGCAATTCCTGCAGGCGTTGCGGCGTGCCCACGTCGGTCCAGTGTCCCTGCAGCAGCGCGCCGCGCACCCTGCCTTGGCCGATCGCCTGAGCCAGGGGTTGTATGAGCGGGAAAATGGGTGCTGGAGCTTCCCACTGCGCTACCCAAGACGGGTCGATCAGGCCAATTCCACTGTAGGTGAGGTCGCGCATGCCCAGGCCGCGCGGTCGCAACCATCCTTGCGCATCCAGACCAAAATCCCCAGCCGGATGAAATTCCGGATTGGGTACCATCATCAGTTGCGCCAGAGCACCTTGCAGATCGGTTTCAGTCAGCCATTGGTAGGAAAGGTCGGTCCAGCAATCGGCACTGACCAGCGCAAAGGGCTGCTCAGTGCCCAGCAAGGGTAGTGCCGCACGAATGCCGCCGCCGGTATCCAGCAGCTCGGGCTCAAAGGACCAGCGAATCGCCACGTCCAGATCGCGGCCGTCGCCAAGCCGGGCCTGCAATAACTCGCCCAACCAATGGCAGTTGATGACCAGCTCACCGATGCCCGCATCGCGAAGCTTCTCGATATGCCACTGAATCAGGGGTTTGCCCGCCACTTCCACCAGAGGTTTGGGCAGATGATCGGTGAGGGGCCGCAGGCGCTTACCCAAACCGGCAGCGAGCAGAAAAGCCTTCACCCGGACCAACTACCAGAGAGTCTTGTCATCACCCGCCTGCCTCCAGCCCCGATACCAGTCCTGCTGTTGAGCGAGCGGTACCAGCTTGTTCTGCATCCAGTCGGCGAAGTCGCGGGTCTGCTCGAGCTGACCGGCAACCTCCAGCACATAACGCATCACCAGAGGCAGATCGGCCAGATAACCCGGCTTGCCGTCGCGCAACCAGAGCCGGGAAAAAATGCCCAGCACCTTGATGTGGCGCTGCAGGCCCATGGCGTCAAAATTCCTGTGCAGGCCGGGAATGGTATGCTCGAGAATCACGCCCTGATCGGCCAGACGGGCCAGATAGCTTTCCAGCTCTGCTTCGACACGTGCCGGCTGCCAGCGGACATAACAGTCGCGCATCAGGGATACCAGGTCGTAAGTTACCGGCCCCCAAACTGCATCCTGAAAATCGATAACGCCAGGGCAATTGTCCGCTGTCAGAATCAGGTTGCGGCAATGGTAGTCGCGGTGGACCAACACCTGCGGCTGATCCAGAGCCATCTGAATCAGCCAATCAAATACCTGATTGATCTGCTCTTCTTCCTCGACGCTCAGCGGATAGCCGAGTAACTGCTCGACAAACCAGGTGGGGAACAGGCTCATTTCCTGGCGCAACTGGGCCTCGCCGTACAACGGCAGCCAGGCCGGTCGCTCCGCGCAACACTGCATCTTGAGCAGGGCATCCAGTGCCCGCGCGTAGAGCGCAGCGGTATTCTCCGCGCTGAGGCCATCCTGGTAGCTGTTCTCGCCCAGATTCTCGACCAGCAGCAAGCCCTGGTGCAGGTTGGCGGCAAATACGGTGGGGCTGTGCACTCCCAGACTGCGCAGCAGATCGGCAATGCGCACGAAGGCCAGGCTGTCCTCTGTTTCGGGCGGGGCGTCGACACCCAGCACCTCGGGGCAGGACTGCCAGCGATAGTAGCGGCGGAAGCCGGCATCGCCTGGCAGCGGGCTGGGATTTTCCTGGATATCGACAACGAGAGATTGGGGCAAATACTGGCTGGCGAACTCGCTCAGCTGGACCTGTCGCAGGGATTCCGATGCATTTGCCATGGGCAGCACTTTACACGCGCGACTGCTTGGCGCCAACCAAAGGCAGTGGAAATTCGCCGGCATCCGTTAGCTGCCGGGCTTGGGGTAAAATGTCGCAAATTTGCCATGCCAGATTCATGTCCCGCAGCCACCTAATTCATCCCGCCTTGCTGATCGCCAGCCTGGTCGTGACATCCACCAGCCTGGCCCAGGATGGTGCGGTTTCCGCTGCCGAACTCGATTGGGTGCCGCGCTCGGAGCTGCCTGAAGACCTGCTCGCCAGCTGTCCGCGGGGCTGCACCGGCGGCTACCTGCAGCCCGGCCGCACAGACCCCGCTAATCAGATCGATCCCGCCCTGGCCGAGGTCAACGCCGAGGCCGACAGCTACCAGTTGGACGGCGAAGGTGGCACAGCCCGACTACAAGGGGAGGTACGCTTCACTCAGGGCTGGCGCCAAGTAGCAGCAGATGAGATCGATATCGATCGCGCTACCCTGTTGTTTGAAATGCAGGGTCATATCACGCTGCGCGAACCCGACCTGCTGCTGATCGGCGAGTCGGCCCGCATCCAGGCCGACACCAACGAGTTGGTGCTCGAACAGGCTTCCTACCTAATGCACGACCTGCGCATCCAGGGCAGCGCGGACCAGGTGCGACGCCTGCCGGATGGTCGCATCTTTATCGACAACGCCATCTATAGCACCTGCGAACCCGTGGATCAGGACTGGTACTTTGTCGCGGGGCAAATCGAGATCGATCCGGAGGCGGCGCGCATCCTCGCCAGTGACATGCGCATCAAGGCCGGACCGGTCACCATCTTCTATTCGCCGCGCTTCAGTTTTCCGCTCGGCGATCAGCGCAAGACCGGCCTGCTTTATCCCATTATCGAGAGCAGCGGCGACAACGGTATCGACTACGCCCAGCCCATCTACCTGAATCTGGCGCCCAATTACGACCTGAGCCTGACGCCGCGCTTTATCGAGCGCCGCGGCACTATGCTGGAATCTCAGTTTCGCTGGCTCCATGGCGCGGGCTCGGGGTCCATCGACGGTGCCTACCTGCCTAACGACCGCGGCGGTCAATCCACCATCACCCGCACCAAAGATCGCTGGTTCGGCCAGCTGCAGGTCGCACAGTTGGCCTGGGGGGGCGATATCCAACTGGATTACAGCGTCGCTAGCGACAGCCGCTATTTCGCCGACCTGGGCAATGCCAGCCTAGAGAGCAGCAGCCAGACCTGGCTGGAGCGGCGTTTTGCCTTTGACAAGCAGGGTGCCAATCTGGACCTTCGCCTGACAGCTTTGTCCTACCAGGATCTCACCGACAAGGAGCTGCGCGGCTTTCGCGAGCTTCCCCGGTTGCAGCTGACGGGCCAATGGCAGGCAGCCCAAAACTGGTATCTAGAAAGCGACCTGGAATGGGTGGATTTCAGCCCGGTGCACGAAGACACGCAACCGACTTCCCTGCTGCAATCCGATCTGAACGGCCAATGGATCCAGGGTTCGCGCAGCAGCCTGGATACGCGCCTCGGCTGGCGCTTCCGCAATGCGGGTAGCTTTGTCGATCTCGGCCTGATCGGCGCGCTGCGCCAGTATCAACTCGATAATGCCCTGCTCAGCGGTGCCGGTGACCATCCGCAACTCCAGGCGAGCGGACTATTAGTGGATGCCGGGCTGATATTCGAACGCCGCAGCAACAGAGGCCAGCAAACACTGGAGCTCCGGCTGCAATTCCTCAGCATGCACAGCGACGACCAGGATCAACTGCCGCTGTTTGACACCCTGACCCCGCGCTTCAGCTACCAGACCCTCTATCGGCCCAATCCATTCCAGGGTGGCGACCGCATCGGCGACGGCGAGCGACTCAGCCTGGGCATCGAGTCGGGCTGGCGATCAGCGGCATCCGGCCGCGAAACCCTGCGCCTCGGCCTTGCCCAGCAACTCTATTTGAGCGAGCGTAGCGTGCACCTCAGCCCTCGCCTAAGTGCCGGCCTGGTCGACCCCAGCCTGTTCGCAGCAGATGATCCCCTGCGACTGGCTGCCCAGCGCGGCGCCGAGGAACTGCGCGACCTGATGGCTTCGCGCTCCGGTATTCAGGCATACCTGCAACTGGCGCCGTCCGACCAATGGTACGGGCGGGCACTGCTGGACTGGTCGGACCAAGGCAACCAGGCAGACTACGGCAGCTTTGAGCTGGGCTATCGTTCCACGCGTGCCCTGACCAATTTGGCCTACCACTATGAACGACGCAGCCCCGTATTCCGCGACGCCAATCAGGACAATCGCGTGCAGGGGGGCGAGGTGATTGAAGGCAATGTGGAACAGCTGGACCTGTCTGCTGTCCTAGAGCTGGACGAAAACTGGACCTTGCTCGGTCGCTGGCAACAGGACCTGACCCACGCCCGCCCTCTGGAGGTCCTGGCTGGGGCCCGCTATGACGCCTGCTGCTGGAGCGCCAGCCTGGTTTGGCGCCATTGGCTGGAGCGCGATGACAACCTGTTGGTGCCGGAGCAGGCACTGGAGCACGACAATGGTATATTTGTCAGCTTCGAACTGAAGGGATTGGCAGGCGTCGGTGAGCGCCTAAACAACATGCTTTCCGGGAGCATCCCGGGCTACTAACCACATTGGATTCATGATGAGACGCACTCTCGCAGCCGCTCTGGCGGCGACCCTAATGACCAGCTTGGCCCTTCCGGCTCTGGCCCAGCAACACCTGGACGGCATCGCTGCCATTGTCGACGACGGCGTGGTGCTGGAGTCCCAGATCGAACAGCGACTGGCACAAATCAAGCGCCGCTTCGCCGGTGCCGCCGGCCAACTGCCGTCGGATGACGTGCTGCGCGAACAGCTGCTCGATCGGCTTATTCTCGAGGAGCTGCAACTGCAGATGGCCAACCGCGGTGGCATCCGCATCACCGAAGCTGAACTCAGCGATGCCATTCGCCGTATTGCCGCGGCCAACGGCATGAGTGGGGAGGAATTCCTCAACAGCCTGGAAGCCCAGGGTGAAGATCTGACACAAGCCCTGCGCGATATCCGCGACGAAATGCTGATTCAACAGGTACAGCAGATTCGGGTTGCTCAGCGCATTTTTATCTCCGACGCCGAGGTGACTAATTTCCTCAACTCCGAACAGGGGCAGTTCTGGACCGCCCCCGACTACGAACTGCAGCACATCCTTATTTCGCTGCCGGCCACTGCCTCTCCGACCACCGTGCAGACAGCCCAGCAGGCGGTGAACGAAGTCGAGCAGGCGCTGGCTGCCGGCACCGACTTCAGCACCCTGGCAGTGCAGTATTCGGAAGGCCCTACTGCCCTCCAAGGTGGCTATCTGGGCTGGCGCAAGACCACCGAGTTCCCGCCCGAAATCGCCGAGCTTTTGATCCAGGCATCGCCAGGACAGGTAACTCGCCCAGTGCGCAGTGCAGGCGGCATCCACATCTTTCGCGTCAACGATATGCGCAGTGCTGGCGACCTCAATATGGTGCAGCAAACGCAGGCACGCCACATTCTGGTTTCGCCCAACGAGATTCGTACGGAAGAAGAAACGCGCCAGCTGGCCGAGGATATCTACCAACGCGCCCTGCAGGGTGAAACCTTCGAGGAACTGGCCAAAACCTATAGTGAAGACTCGAGCAATGCCCTGCGCGGCGGCGATTTGGGCTGGGCTTCGCCCGGCAACTTTGTCCCCGAGTTTGAGTCGGCGATGAATGCCACCGCCGTAGGCGGACTTGCCGCGCCGGTACACACCCAGTTTGGTTGGCACATTATTCAGGTCGAGGGTCGACGCGAAGTGGACATGACAGACGAACTTATGCGGCAACAGGCCCGCAACCTGCTCGGCAGCCAGCGCTACGACGAAGAACTGGAGCTCTGGCTGCGCGAAATCAAAAGCGACGCCTTTATCCAGATACTCGACCAGGATTCATGACCCCGGTGCGCCTGGCTGTCACGCCGGGTGAGCCGGCCGGGATCGGCCCCGACCTGCTGATCGCGGCGGCGACACGGCCCTGGCCCGTTGAGCTGGTAGCCGTCGCCAGCGCTACCTTGCTGCGCGAACGTGCCCGCCAGCTCGGCCAGCGCATCCAGTTGCGCAAGTTCGATGCCAATGCGGCTGCCACCGCGCACCAGCCGGGCGTGCTGACCATCCTCGATCTGCCACTGGCCAGCGCCGCGACCCCCGGGCAGCTCAATCCGGCGAACGGCCCCTATGTACTGAACACCCTCGAAGCCGCTACGCAAGGCTGCCTGTCAGGCCAGTTCGCTGGCCTGGTTACTGGCCCGGTACAAAAGAGTCTGATCAATGAAGCCGGCATTCCCTTCCGCGGCCACACCGAATTTCTGGCGGAGCGTGCCGGTGTCGACAAGGTCGTTATGATGCTGGCGAGCGAACGGTTGCGGGTTGCCCTGGTCACCACCCACTTGCCCTTGCGCCAGGTGGCTGACGCCATCACTCCGGCCGAACTGGACACCACACTGGACATCCTGCAGCGAGATTTGCAGCAGCGCTTCGGTATTGCTGCGCCCCGCATTCTGGTCTGCGGCCTAAACCCGCATGCCGGCGAGAACGGTTACCTCGGCCGCGAAGAGCTGGATATTATCGGTCCGGCGCTGCAGCGCGCGCGCGATCGGGGTATGCAGTTGGAAGGGCCACTGCCGGCTGACTCCCTCTTTACCCCGGCCAATCTGGAGCGCGCCGACGCGGTGCTGGCCATGTACCACGATCAGGGTCTGGCGCCCTTTAAAGCCCTCAGTTTTGGCGAGGCCGTCAATGTCACGCTCGGCCTGCCCTTTGTGCGCACCTCGGTCGATCACGGCACTGCCCTGAGTCTGGCTGGCACCGGCAGGGCGCAAGTGGGTAGTCTGCATGCGGCCATCGAGCTCGCAACGAGGCTCTGCGGCCATGCCTAGGGAAGCCCACCTCGGCCATATTCCGCGCAAGCGCTTTGGCCAGAATTTCCTTACCGATCAGAGTGTGATCGATCGCATCCTGGCGACCATACATCCGCGGGCAACCGACGAAATTATCGAAATCGGCCCTGGTCAGGGGGCGCTCACCCGACAGCTTGCCGCCAGTGGTGCTCGCCTCACCCTGGTGGAACTGGACAGGGATCTGGTGCAAACCCTGCAGGCAGAGTATGGCCAGCTGCCTCAGGTAAAAGTTGTCAGCGCTGATGCCCTGAAGACGGATTTCTCGCGCCTGAGTCAGGGCGGCAAGCTGCGCATCGTCGGCAACCTGCCCTACAACATCTCCACGCCCCTGCTGTTTCACCTGACCCATCATCTGGCTCAGATCGCCGACATGCATTTCATGCTGCAAAAGGAAGTGGTCGAGCGCATCACGGCAGAACCCGGCTCGTCCGACTGGGGGCGCCTGAGCATCATGTTGCAGCTGCGCTGCCACACCGAAAATCTGCTCGAGGTGCCAGCCGAAGCCTTCTTCCCGACACCCAAGGTGCAATCCGCCGTGGTGCGACTGACGCCCAAGGCCGAGCAGCCCTCGACCGAGCAACTGCAGGCACTGGAAACCATTGTGCGCACCGCCTTCAACAACCGACGCAAAACCCTGCGCAACAGTCTTAAGGGGCTGTTTGGCGAAGCACAACTGGAAGCTCTCGGAATCGATCCACAGGTGCGCCCCGAAACCCTGCATCTGACTGCCTTCCAACGTCTGGCTGCAGCCAGCCTCCACGCCCCGAGCACATCGTCATGAATCCTGCGGACATCGAAATCAAGGTGCGCCCGCGCTATGTGCCGGAACAGTCCAGTCCGGCGCAGAAGAAATTTTTCTTTTCCTACACCATCAGCATCACCAATCGCGGCCAGCAACCATGCCAGCTGAAAAGTCGCTATTGGCTGATCATCGACAGCAATGACCAGCAGCAGGAAGTGCGCGGCGAGGGCGTGGTCGGCAAGCAGCCGGTTCTGCATCCCGGCACGGCCTTTACCTACACCAGTGGCGTCACGCTGAAAACTGCCGTGGGCACCATGCAGGGCACCTATTACCTGGTGGACGAAACGGGCAACCCCTTCGAGGCGCCCATTCCAGCCTTTCTGCTGGCGCAGCCCGGCAAGATCAACTAGACCGCTGTCGTGAGAACCTTCGCCGTCGGGGATGTTCAGGGCTGTTACGACGCTCTGCGGCGCCTGCTCGACCGTCTCGCCTTCGAGCCGGCCCGGGATCGTCTCTGGGTAGTGGGCGACCTGGTCAATCGCGGCCCCCATTCCCTGGAGGTGTTGCGTTTTTGCCGGGACCTGGGCGATCGCTTTCTCACCGTGCTGGGCAACCACGATTTGCACCTACTGGCCATTGCCCGGGGCCATACCCAGCCGCGCCGCAGCGACACCCTGGACGCCGTGCTGGCCAGTCCCGACCGGGAACCCCTGTTGGACTGGCTGCAGCGCCAACCACTCTTTTATTACGACCAACAGGCAGAGGTGGCGCTGGTGCATGCCGGCGTGCCGCCGCAGTGGTCGCTAAAGGACTGCCTGGAGCGATCGGCGGAAATCGAGCAGGTATTGCAGTCTGACCAGGCCGATCACTACTTCGCGCATATGTACGGCAACCAACCTGACCGCTGGGACAGCAGCCTGCAGGGCACCGACCGCTGGCGCCTGATTACCAACTATTTCACCCGCATGCGCTTTTGCACGCCTGCCGGCCAGCTGGAACTGGCCCACAAGGCGGGGCCGGAAACCGCGCCGGTCGGATACTTTCCCTGGTACGCCCTGCCACAGCGTCAGCTGGCCACAACCCCGATCTTGTTTGGCCATTGGGCTAGCCTGATGGGCGCTGTGGCCACGCCGCACATCCAGGCTTTGGATACCGGCTGTGTCTGGGGAGGACAGCTGACGGCTGTAGAAGTAGGTGCGGAATTTCGCCGCTATGCCGTGGCCGCGGAGCCCGAGGCATGACCCGCCGAGTACGCTGCTCGCAATGCGGCATGCTCTATGACATCAGCACTGGCCGCTGCCCCAAGTGCGACACGCCGCCCTACCAGGAGAATCGCCGCGCCACCCTGACGGTGGATATTGCCCATCACGGCCAGCGAATGCACGACGCCATCGAACAGTTTGAGGAAGCCTTGCAGCAGGCACGAGATCAGGGCTATGGCTACCTGCGCCTGATCGTCGGCTCGGGCAAAATCAACAAGGAGCTGGCGCTCGACTTAGAAACCGCGCGCTGGCGCGGACTGATTAAATCCTACCAATACGACGATCCCAATCTGGGCGCTTATCTGGTTAAGCTGGCCTACGACCGCAAGACATAGCAACGCTCCAGGCTGCGGGCCGCGCAATACCCGCACCATCTCCGTACCGATTTTTGCAACTAGGCTTTTTCTGTCAACAGCAGGTCGGGATCGGGCAGTTCGCAGTGCAGTTTTTGGCCCAGCAGTTTTTCGATGGGCTCCAGACGCAGGGCATCGTCCTCGCAGGCGAGGCTAATGGAGGTGCCGGTCTTGCCGGCGCGGCCGGTTCGGCCAATGCGGTGTACGTAGTCTTCCGGCTCTTCGGGAAGGTTGTAATTGACGACGTGGCTGATATCGTCGATGTGAATGCCGCGCCCGGCCACATCGGTGGCCACCAGAATTTTGAGCTTGCCGCTGCGGAAGTTCTCCAAGGTGCGCACGCGCTTCAGCTGCGGCACATCGCCGGACAGCATGCCCACCGAATAGCCGTCGCGCTGCAGTCGCTCATACAGCATGCGGGTTTCGTCGCGACGGTTGGCAAAGATAATGGCGCTGTCTACCCCATCCGAGCGCATCAGGTTGCGCAGCAGGCGGTACTTCTCGCTGGCGCTGACCATGTAGATGTGCTGATCCACCGAACTGGCGGCCAGCTTGTCCGGTTCAATTTCCACAAACACCGGCTTGAACAGCCAGCGTTCCACCAGCCGCTGCACGTCGTCGGTCAGGGTAGCGGAGAAAAACAGGGTCTGGCGGTAGTCGTTGTGTGGCGTCATGCGCACCAGTCGCCGCACCTGGGGAATAAAGCCCATATCCAGCATGCGGTCGGCTTCATCGATCACCAGCACCTCGACCCGATCCAGAAAGACATCCTGGTTGGTACAGAAGTCGATCAAGCGCCCCGGCGTGGCGACCACAATATCCACAAACTCGTGTTTCAGGCGCTCGTGCTGCTTGTGGTAATCCATACCGCCGACCAGTGTGTGGATTTTGAGATCGGTGTAGAGCCCCAGCAGGCGTGCATCCTCGGCGATCTGCATCACAAGCTCGCGGGTCGGCGCCAGGATCAGCGCGCGCGGTTCACCTAGAAAGCGATGCCCTTCGGGCGGGTTGTGCAGCAGGTCCTCGAAAATCGTGATCAGAAAGGCGGCGGTCTTGCCGGTGCCGGTTTGCGCCTTGCCCACCACGTCGTGTCCAGCCAGGGTATGGGGTAGCGCACGGGCCTGGATCGGCGAGCAGTAGTGAAAGCCGAGGTCGGCAATGGCGTGTATGATGCGGTCATCCAGACCAAGATCGTGGAATCGCACCTTGCCGGGTGCTGGTTCAACCGTGAATTCACTAATATCCCAGGCGGGGGAAGAAGTCTGCTGGTCAGCTTGGCCAGGGCGGGAGGACTTTCGAGTCAAAATAGAGGCTGCATCATGATGTGGGCGCAAATTATAACAGCATGTAGCAACCCGGGCGGCCACAGCCCGCGAGTGAAGACTTGCTATTTCGTTGCGGCGCTATAGAGTTCGGCCTCCACCACCACGACGCCGGGCTTGACGAGACAGCGCATGACTACCAGCCGGGAATTCCGCAGGGAGGCTCTCGCCCTTTGGCATCTGGCCCTGCCTGTGGTGCTTAGCCAGATGGCCATCATGGGTATCGGTCTCACCGATGTGCTGTTCGCTGGTCGCGCTGGCACGGACCAGTTGGCCGGCGTCACCCTGGGCGCCAATACCTGGAACCTCTTCGCTTATTTCTTCTTTGCCATCGGCCTGTCGGCGCAGATTCTGGTCGGGCGGCACTTTGGCGCGCGCGATGAGGCCGCCATACGCCAGCAGGTTCAGCAATCCCTTTGGTCGGGTCTTCTGTGTGGATTTGCCTGCATGCTGGTGCTGGGACTTGCTGTGGTGGCTATCGGCCTGGTTCACTTCGACCCTGAAGTACGCCGTATCGGGCAACTCTATGTAGCCATTCTGATTCCCGGTGGTTTCGCCATGGCCCTGATCCCCGTGTTGCGCACCAGCATCGAAGCCATGAACCAAACGCGGGTCGTCATGGTGGTGAACCTCTCTGCATTTCTACTCAATATTCCGCTGGATTACGCCCTGGTATTCGGCAAGTGGGGCTTTCCCGCGCTGGGCGGGGTCGGCTGTGCCATCGCCTCAACGCTGGTTATCTGGGCCTCGCTGCTGGCTTTTTACCTGCTGTTGAGCAAGCACCCGGCGAACCGCGGCCTTGCCATTTTTCACAACTTCCAGCCGCCGCACTGGGCGCAGATATGCAGTACGCTGCAGCTCGGCCTGCCCATTGGCTACTCGGTGCTGATCGAGCTGAGCTTCTTCTGTGGCGCCGGCATTCTGATCACGCTGTTCGGTGCGGTGTCCGCTTCCGCTCACGCCATCGCCATCAGCCTGGCTTCCATGTCCTTCATGATCTATATGGGCCTGGGCCAGGGCATCACCATCCGCGCCGCGCAAAGCCTGGGTGCCGGACTGCCCATCGCAGCGCGTTTCAGTGTGCGGGTGGGCTTGACCATGACCTTTGTGCTGGCCAGCCTGATCTCCATGCTGTTGGTCAGCTTGCGTCACTGGCTGCCGGGACTCTATACGCAGGATGTCGCGGTGATTAGCCTGGCTTCTCAACTGCTGCTGTGGGCAGCCATCTTCCAGCTGGCCGACGCCACCCAAATTTGCGCTGTATCCGGCATGCGCGCCTACAAGGACACGGCCACGCCGCCGCGCTACATGCTGGTGGCTTTTTGGCTGGTGGCTTTCCCTCTGGCGCTGTGGCTGGCTTACTTCGCACCCTGGCCTGCCTTGCAAGGCCCCACCGGCTATTGGGCTGCCATGGTGGCCGGCCTGACCATTGCCGCCTTCCGCCTGCTACGACGCCTGCGCTTTATCAGCGCCGAGGAAATCCGCCAGCATGTCGGCCCACCAGCAACCCTGACAAAAACGGCACCTTGAGGTGCCGTTTTTTATGCTGCTTGATCGAAACCAAAGAGTCGCCGCGGCGTATCCCAGAAAATGGCCTGGCACACCTGATCGTCGCCGAACAACCGCTCGGCCATTTTTAGCAGGGGGCCATAATCCTGACGTTCCGGCGGACGCAGGAAGGGCCAGTCGGAACCCCAGACACACTGCTGCGGGGTAAAGGCCTCCAACAGCGCCTGCACATAGGGCCAGGTGTCCGCATAGGGCGTTAATTCGCGGGAAAACTTGGCATAGCCGGAAATCTTCACCGATACCCGGCCGCTATCGGCGAGCTTGAGCAGCTCCCAGAAGCCGGGCTGCTGTAGACCGGCCTCCGGCGTCGGCCGGGCACAGTGATCCACCACCACCTTGACGGGAATCTCGGCTATCCAGGGCAGGAACATCAGAAAATCCTGTTGCTGCACCTGCAGGTCGAGAAACATGTCCTGCTCGGCCAGCTTTTCCACCAGGGCACGCGCGGGCCGATAAAAATCCAGGCCCTCAAAGGTGGGGTTCACCGCTGCGCCGATAATGCCCTGCGCCTTGAGTTCGGCCAGGCCATCCAGGCTGATGCCATGGTTGATCTTGGCGATGCCCTTGAAGCGGCTACCTCCCTCGCGAACGGCCTGCAGCAAATAGCGGTTGTCTTCGCCATAACCCGAATTCGGCTGCACCAGCAGTGCCTGGCGCACGCCGTAGCACTCCATCACCTGATCAAGCTGCTCCAGCCGGCCCAGTTCGCCGCCGGCCGGCCGAAAGGGCGTGTCGTCCAGATAAGGGAAGCGCACCGGATCAAAGATGTGCGCATGGCAGTCGATCTTGGGCCGGTCAAACAGATGCATTGCTAAGGAGCGCTGCTTCAGGCCGTTTTGCAGGTCTTGAGGAAGAGCACCACCATCAGCACCAGGCGCATACCCCGCTTCGTCAGCACTTCGGCAGTGGCCTTGCCAATGCCCGAGGTGGCGCCGGTGATGAGTGCAGTCTGGTAGTTCACGTTAATTCTCCCGTCCGGTTGTCGGCTCCATGATAACCCCAGGCTCAAGCCCTATGCGGGGCGAGCGGCGTAGTAGGCTTTCAGTTTGGGGTGGTTGTTCACCCGCTCAAAGTGCTCGACCAGCAGCGGCGCTTCGCGACCGACCAGATCGGTGGGGATATGATCCAGCACGCCCGAGAGCAACTGCCGTATCCAGACAAAAACCTTAAGATCGGCCACAGTCAGCCGGTCATCGGCAAAATACTGACCGCCGCGCTGTTGCAAACAGGCTTCTAACCGCTTTAGGTAAAGCGGCAGCGGGCCCTTCACCAGCGCCTCGCGCGCGGTTTTCTTTTCTACGTCTGCCATAAAGAAGGTGGCTACCAGTTTATTGGCGACATCCTCCAGCGCATCCATCACTTCGTCGCACAGGGCTGCTTGCCAGGCATTCTCAGGGTAAAGCCCGGCCAAGCGACCGACATAGCGATTGATGGTGTTGGACTGGGTCAGCTGATAGCCGTCCACTTCAAGCACCGGAATAGCCAGCAGCGGCATTTGTGGCTTGGCAGCCATCCACTGGTCGCGCGGAATGCGGTGATCCTCGAAGGCGATGCCGCCAATATGCAGGGCCAGGCGAGCGGGCTCGCCGCGACCGCCGTGCACGTCAAAATAACTCAGTTTCAGCTTGCTCATGGTGCTTCCAATGGGGAGTGGGGAGGACGCCAGTGTGGATTAAAGCGGCTCGAAGGAACAAGTGGGGCAGTCACAGGCATCGACGTCTGTCAGATGCACAAAGGCACTGCCATCCCACGCATAGTAGTGCGAGGTGGTAGCCCAGCGCGCAGATTCATCCTGGCAGATGGGATCGCTGGGCATTGGCTCGCCGATATTTTCCGGTGGGTTGAGAATCAGTAGATTGCTGTCGACCCGATAGGCATAGCCGAGGCTGGCAACGGGCGCAAAGTGCACGGCGCCAGTGGCGCGATCGATGATCGCGGCCATCTGGCAACTGCTGCCGCAGCCCCACTCGGCAAAGGCGAAACGTCCGCCAAAGCGGTCACCCTCGGCCAATGCCAAATTCAAACAAGCGGCAAAAGTGGGCGCATCGGCATGGCTGGCGAGATCGGGCGCATCCACCCTGGGCGCGGTATCCAATTCAGCAGGAAATTGATCAAAGGCTGGCGCTTCGGCCACCACCACGCCAGCCCACAGACCAAATAGCAGCATAAGGAGGTGCTTCAGCATTTGCAGATCACCGGCCCAAAGCGCTGCACAACAGCGGCCCTAGCGGGTGACGAGCCAAATCGCGTGCACCAAGCCCGGAATCCAGAACACCAGGCACAACAGGACATTAATGATGAGGTCTTTGCCGGCGCCCTTCTTGAGAAAGACGGCCACCGGAGGTAACAGAATAGCCAGAATAATGAGCACGACTTTATTGTTCATTTGTCCACCCTCTCGCGTTAGTTATATGAGTTCGCGTCCTTCGGTGACTGCTCCTTTGCGGCTAGCTTAGCAGGAAGGATGAGGGGAAAGGCAGGGTGCTGATGTGTGCATACCAAATGCGGGCGTGCTCTGGCAACGATACAGCCTCAAGACCGATGCAATGCGCGACCCAACTGCGCGCATTCGTATTCAATTTTTCATGCTACTCGACCTTGTAGCCCAGGCCATAGACAGAGTGAATCAAATCGCCAGTACGCGAGTGGGCGTTCATTTTACGGCGCAGGTTTTTCACGTGGCTGTCGATGGTGCGGTCGCTCACCACGCGCTGGTCTTTATAGGCCAGGTTCATCAACTGGTCGCGGCTGAACACATGGCCGGGGCGACGCATCATGGCCGACAGTAGGCGGAACTCCACGCGTGTGAGTTCGAGTTCTTCGTCGTCGACGATGCAGCGAAAACGGGATTCGTCTAGGTGGATGGTGCGGTAGCTGAGTTCGTCGTCCTCGTCCGATTTGCTGGCTTCCACCCGGCGCAGCACGCTTTTCACGCGCGCTACAACTTCGCGTGGACTGAAGGGTTTGCATACGTAGTCGTCGGCACCCAGCTGCAGGCCTACCAGGCGGTCGACTTCTTCCACGCGCGCGGTGAGCATGATGATGGGTACCTCGGAAAAGCTGCGAATTTCCCGACAGACGTCTAGGCCGTCCTTGCCGGGCAACATCAGGTCGAGCAGGATCAGCCGTGGCCGGTGTCCGCGCACCCAATCCACCACCTTGGTGCCCTCGGCAAGCCAGTGCACCTGGTATTGGGCCAGCTGCAGGTAGTCGCGCAGCAGGGCTGCCAGCTTGGGCTCATCTTCCACGACGAGAATGGGGCCGATCATTTTGCCTCCGCAAAGCGAATTTCAACCTTTAACCCGCCCAGCTCGGATGCGCTGATCTGCATCTCAGCACCGTGGGCCTTGACGATATTGGCGGCGATGGCCAACCCCAGGCCGGCGCCACCGTATTCGCGGTTGCGCGACTGTTCGGCGCGGAACAGGCGATCGGTGAGGCGCGGCAGGGCATCGGCCAGTACGCCCGGGGCGGTATCTTCCACGCGCAGCAGTACCTGATTGGCGGTGCGCTCCAGGCTAACCCGCACTTGTCCGCCTGCGTCGGTATAGCGAATGGAGTTTTCCAGCAGGTTATTGACCAGCTGTTCCAGGCGATCACTGTCGCCATCAATCATCAGGGCCGCGTCGCCCAGACCGGGCTTCAGGCGCAGTCCCTGGCCGGCAAAGCGCTCGGCAAAGCGATCCAGGCAGTCCTGCACCGGTTCGCGCTGTTCCTTTTTTTCCATGCTATAGCTGAGCGCGCCTACATCCTAACGCGACAGGGTGTAGAGGTCTTCGATCAAACGACGCAGGCGGTCGATCTCGGCGGCCAGCGATTGCAGTTCGCGCGGGCTGGGCTCGCGCACGCCGTCGACCAGGGCATCGATCTCTCCCGACAGAATGGCGACGGGCGTGCGCAGTTCGTGCGAAATATCGGCAATACAGCGTCGCTGGCGCACCGGGGTGGCAATGAGCGTGGCCGACAGTTTGGTGATGTCCAT
>JAYQPQ010000005.1:0-44245 GCA_038145405.1 Porticoccaceae bacterium
GCATTGTCAACACTTTGCGGGCTATATACCGGAGGAATGCAGCATGAAACACATCACCCCTGGCCTGGTTCTGAGCCTTTTCGCCCTGCTGCTGGGCATCAGCCAAAGCACGCAGGCCCAACAGTATTACCGCTGGGTCGATGCCAATGGCACGGTGCATTTCAGTGAACCCCCCCGCTGACAACACCCAGGCCCAGCAGGAACAGATTCGCGACAGTCACCTGACGCGCGGCATGGGGAATATGGCTTCCTCAGACGCAGATGAGCCCGAAACCGCGGTTGCCTCGACCGCAGCGGCGCCGGTGAATCGCACCCCCGGCTCCACCACCAACGAAGAAATGTGTACCAAAGCGCGCGCCAATCTGCAGACGCTGAACAGTGCGCCTCAGGTGCGCCGGGTCGACCCGGATACCGGGCAAATCAGCATGATGACGCCGAAACAGAAGCAGGAAGAAGTGGCCCGCACCCAGGCGCTGGTCGACCAGTATTGCGGCTAGTGGGTGGGCACAGCCAACCTAGTGCCAGCAGGCACATGACTGGCTTGCGCCCGTCACGGTCTAGTGAAACACCACCTTGCCATTTTCCAGATCGGCTTCGATGGTATCGCCCGGGGCGTAGTGCCCCTGTAACACCTCCTGTGCCAGCGGGTTCTCGATCAGCTGCTGGATAGCGCGCTTCAAGGGCCGCGCGCCATAGACGGGATCGAATCCCGCCTCGGCCAGGCGATTGAGCAGCGCTTCCGACAGGTTCAGCCCCAGTTCCCGATCGGCCAGACGGCGACGCAGCAGGTCCAGCTGGATACTGGCGATGCCGAGGATTTGTTCGGCGCCCAGCGGATGGAACACCACCACCTCATCGACCCGATTGATAAATTCGGGGCGGAAGTGGCTGCCAACCACCTCCATCACCGCAGATTTCATGGCTTCATAATTTTCTTCACCAGCGAGCCGTTGGATGATGTCCGAGCCGAGGTTGGACGTCATCACGATAACGGTGTTGCGGAAGTCGACGGTGCGGCCCTGGCCATCGGTCAACCGACCGTCGTCCAACACTTGCAACAGGATGTTGAAGACATCCGGGTGCGCCTTCTCCACCTCGTCGAGCAATAGCACAGAATAGGGTCGGCGGCGCACCGCTTCGGTGAGATAGCCGCCCTCCTCGTAGCCGACATAACCCGGAGGTGCGCCAATCAGCCGAGCCACCGAGTGCTTCTCCATAAATTCGGACATGTCGATACGCACCATGGCGTCTTCACTGTCGAACAGGAAGGTCGCCAGGGATTTGCACAGTTCAGTCTTGCCCACACCCGTTGGGCCCAAAAAGAGGAAAGATCCATTGGGACGATTGGGCTCGGATAGGCCGGCACGCGAGCGGCGTACGGCGTTGGCCACGGCGCGCACCGCTTCGTCCTGGCCGATCACACGCTGGTGCAGGGCCTCTTCCATGCGCAGCAGTTTCTCGCGTTCGCCTTCGAGCATTTTCGAAACTGGAATACCGGTCCACTTGGAAACCACCTCCGCAATTTCCTCTTCGGTAACGCGATTACGTAACAGCTTGGCTTCGGTCACTTCACCGGCACTGGCCGCCTGCAGCTGTTTCTCCAGCTCCGGAATGCGGCCGTACTGCAACTCCGCCATACGGTTCAGATTGCCGGCTCGACGCGCGCTTTCCAGCTCGATGCGAGCCTGTTCCAGATCGCTTTTGATCTGCGCCGCGCCGGTGACCGTCGCTTTTTCGGCTTTCCATATTTCCTCGAGATCGGCGTACTCGCGCTCGATTTCTTCAATGTCCTGCTCGATTTTCTTCAGGCGTTTGCCGGCCGCTTCGGAGCTGTCCTTCTTGACTGCCTCGCGCTCGATCTTCAGCTGAATAAGGCGACGCTCCAGCTTGTCCATGGACTCCGGCTTGGAGTCGATTTCCATGCGAATGCGGCTGGCCGCTTCATCGATCAGGTCGATGGCCTTATCTGGAAGCTGGCGATCGGTGATATAGCGAATCGACAGGCGCGCAGCGGCGACCACGGCCGAGTCGGTAATTTCGACGCCGTGGTGCACTTCGTAGCGCTCCTTGAGGCCACGCAGTATGGCGACGGTGTCCTCCTCGGAGGGTTCTTCGACCAGCACTTTCTGGAATCGGCGTTCCAGCGCGCCATCCTTTTCGATGTATTTGCGATATTCGTCGAGCGTGGTCGCGCCAACGCAGTGCAGTTCACCGCGCGCCAGGGCGGGTTTGAGCATATTGCCGGCGTCCATGGAGCCCTCGGCCTTGCCGGCGCCGACCATGGTGTGCAACTCGTCGATAAAGAGAATGACCTGGCCCTCCTGTTTGGCCAGCTCATTGAGCACGCTCTTCAACCGCTCCTCGAAATCGCCGCGGTACTTGGATCCCGCCAGCAGTGCGCCCATATCCAGTGCCAGAATGCGCTTGTTGCGCAAACCCTCCGGCACCTCGCCATTGACGATGCGCTGGGCCAGCCCTTCGACGATGGCGGTTTTACCCACGCCGGGCTCGCCGATCAGAACCGGGTTATTCTTGGTGCGACGCTGCAATACCTGGATGGTGCGGCGAATCTCATCGTCGCGACCGATCACCGGATCCAGCTTGGAATCTTCGGCGTGCTTGGTAAGATCGACGGTGTACTTGTCCAGCGCCTGGCGGTTGCTGTCGGCCTCCGGATCCATAATGGTTTCACCGGCACGCAGCTTGTCCACCACAGCCAGAAAGTCATCGAGCTTGCCGCAAGATTTGAGCAGCTTGCCGGTGGCGCCGGTGTCTTCCAGGGCTACCAGAAAAACAATTTCCCCGGACAGATAGGCATCGCCAAACTGCTGGGCTTTCTTGTCAGCCAGATTAAGCAAGCGCGCCAGATTCTGGCTCAGCTGCACTTGGCCGGTGGGTTGCTTGAGGTGGGCAAATCCTTCGATGCGGTTGGTCAGCTCCTGCTTGAGTTTGGTCAGATCAAATTTGGCCTGCGCCAGCATCGGCCGCACCGAACTGCCCTGCTGCTGAATCAGGGCCAGCAGCAGGTGCTCGGGTTCGATGCTCGGCTGGTCGCGGCCCACCGCCATGGACTGCGCCTCGGCAAAGGCCGTTTGCAGCTGACTGGTCATTTTATCGAGACGCATCAGTCGTTCTCCAAAATACAGAATTGATGCAGTATTTTGGGCCGCCGCAGCGGTAATCAAGGCGCGTGGTGCGGAGCCTGCTTAGTTCTTGCGCCAGATCAAGGTGGCAAAGCGACCGGTTTCGCCGTCGCGACGATAGGAATAAAAGCGCTCGGTTTCGGCATAGGTACAAAAGCCCCCGCCCTGCACGGCGCCAACAGCCAGACGCTCGAGTTGGCGCTGCGCGAGCAGGTAAATATCGGCCTGCCATTTGCCTGGCCTGCCCGGCTGGAAGGCCTCATCCACCGCGACGCCGGCAAAGCTCTCTGCGCGCTGGAAGGCGGCGCGTACATCCTCGCCCACTTCGTAATTGGCTGCACTGATGGCCGGGCCGAGCCAAGCCTGAATCTGGTGCGCAGGGCTGCGAAACCGCTTGAGGGTTGCCGGCAAAACACCGGCAGCCAGGCCGCGCCAACCCGCATGTGCCGCGGCCACCTCGCTGCCGTCATTGGCGCAGAACAACACCGGCAGGCAATCGGCGGTCAGTACGGCACAGACACGGCCGGGTTGGTCGCTATAACAGGCGTCGGCGCGGGGATAATCGGTGTCTGCTGCTCCGCTCAGCGCGTCCACCAGTCCGGCGCCGTGCACCTGGCGCAACCACTGGATGGGCAGATCTCCAAGGTAGCGCCGCAAGCGAGCCTGATTTTCGGCGACGCGGTCGGCATCGTCCCCGGTATTGATACCCAGGTTTAATTCATTCCAGGGCGCCGGGCTGACACCCCCCGAACGGGTGGTGACCAGGGCCCCGACATTGTCCGGTGCCGGCCAGTCGGGCTGAAAAAACTGGAAATCACTCATCGAGCCTTTCCATCAGCTCGGCCATATCCTCTGCTATGGCAATCTGCCATTCACAGGATTCACCGGAGAGCGGGTGGTCGAGGCGCAAGCGATAAGCGTGCAGGGCCTGGCGCGGAAAATTCTGCAGCGCCGCGCGCAGCGACTCGGATATCTGGCCTGGCAATCTGGCCCGGCCGCCATAGAGCGGATCGCCGACGATGGGAAAATGCCGGTGCGCCAGATGCACGCGAATCTGGTGGGTGCGACCGGTCTCCAGGCTCACATCCAGCAGGGCGTGATGGCTGAACTTGTGGGCAACCCGAAAATGAGTGATGGCCTCTTTGCCGCGCGCCAGCACAGCCATTTTCAGGCGGTGATGCGGATCGCGGCCAAAGCAGGTGCGGATGGTTTCCCCAGCTACCGGCACACCCTTGACCAGCGCGTAATAGTGACGCGAGACGCTGCGTTCCTGCAGCTGTTTGACCAGGCTGTGGTGCGCTTCCAGACTGCGCGCCACCACCATCAGGCCACTGGTGTCCTTGTCCAGGCGATGGACAATGCCGCCGCGCGGCAGATTTTTCAGCTCGGGGAAAGCATGGAGCAGTCCATTGAGCAGTGTACCGCCGGGATTGCCGGCAGCCGGATGCACCACCAGCCCGGCGAGCTTGTGTAACACAATGATGGCTTTATCCTCATGCACCACCTGCAGTGGGATATTCTCGGCCTGCCAGTCGCCCTCTTCCTCCAGCACGGCATTCAGCCGCAGTAGTGTACCGGCTGCCAGTTTGTCCTTTACTTTCAGTGTCTTGCCGTCGGCTGTCAGATCGCCGCTATCGATCCACTTTTGCAGGCGCGAACGCGAAAATTCATCGAACAGTTCGGCCGCGATGCGGTCAAACCTCTCGCCGGCAAGCTCTTCTGGAACCCGTTCCGTTAATCCAACTTCGCCGGTTGCGTTCACTAGACAGTATCGCTGTGCTTAAATGGCGCATTTTATCACCCGGACGGAAAGCAAATCTTGGTACCAAGCCCCATGAATCTAAAGACCTGCGCACTCTTGATGCTCCTTGGGTCAGTTACCCTGTTACAAGGCTGCGTGCTGTTCTCCAACGAACAAGAAGAACGCACCGCGACCATGATTGAGACCGAGCTGTACGACAACGCTGTGCAGGCGCTGGATCGCGGCCAGAACACCCAGGCCATCGCCTACCTGGAATCGCTGGAAGCCCGCTTTCCCTTTGGCAACTACGCCGAGCAGGCCCAGCTGGAGCTGATTTACGCCTATTACGCGGCTTCCAACCACGAAGCGGCCATCGCCGCCGCCGAGCGCTTTATTCGCCTGCACCCGGAACACCCCAATGTGGACTATGCCTATTACATGTTGGGGCTGATCTCCTTTAACCGGGAGCGCACCTTTATCGGCCAGTTCCTGCCGGTTGACCCGACGGCGCGCGACCCCGGCTCGGCACGCGATTCTTTTACCCACTTTTCCCAGCTGTTGGCGCTCTTCCCGGACAGCCCCTACGCTCCAGATGCCCGCAAGCGCATGCTCTTCCTGCGCAATATGCTGGCTCGCCACGAGATCAATGTGGCCAACTACTACTTCAAGCGTGGCGCCATTGTTGCCGCCACCAATCGCGGCAAGTATGTGGTGGAAAACTACCAGGGCTCCCCTGCCGTGCCGGATGGCCTGGCGGTGATGGCCCAGGGTTACACCATGATGGGCTTAAACGACCTGGCCGATGACGCCGTTCGCGTGCTGCGCGAAAACTACCCGGAACACCCGGCACTGGATGAAAACGGTAACTTCCGAGAGCGCGACGTGCTCTCCGGCGAAGTGCGGTCCTGGCTGAACCGGGCTACCTTTGGTCTGCTCGACCGACCCGAGCCCATCGGCTTTGATACTCGGGCTATCTACAACCCCGAATATAAGGAAATCTACCAGGAAGAGGAAGAAGACCCCTCGGGCCTGGATAGCTTCTTCCGCCAGCGTGGCGGCCCATCCGAAGAAATTGAGCAGCGCCGCCAACGCAACAGTCGCAATATCTAGACGCAGCTAGTCGCCCAGCTTCCAGCCATTGGTAATGGGGTAGCGCCGGTCGCGCCCAAAGGCGCGCTGCGTCAGGCGCGGGCCGATCGGCGCCTGACGGCGCTTGTACTCATTGAGATCCACCATGCGCAGCACGCGATTGACGATGGCGGCATCAAAGCCCTGCTCAATAATGTCATGCGCGCTGCAATCCTGCTCGATATAAAGCTCCAGGATGCGATCCAGAATATCGTAGGGCGGCAGGCTGTCCTGATCGACCTGACCCGGCGCCAGCTCGGCTGAAGGTGCACGCTCGATGACCGCTTCTGGAATCACCGGGCTGACTTCGTTGCGGTAGCGCGACAGCTGGTAGACGCGTGTTTTGGAAACATCCTTGAGCACATCGAAGCCGCCGGCCATGTCGCCGTAGAGCGTGGCATAGCCAACCGCCAACTCGCTTTTGTTGCCGGTGGTGAGTACCAGATAGCCCTTTTTATTGGAGATGCTCATGAGAACGACGCCGCGGCAGCGCGCCTGAATATTCTCCTCCGTCTTGTCTGCAGGCAATCCACTGAACTCTTCACTGAGGCCCTGCAGAAAGGTCTCGACCATGAGCTCAATACTGATCGAGCGGTAGTTCACGCTCATGCGGCAGGCCTGATCGGCGGCCGCTGTCTGGCTCAGATCCGAGGTAAAGCGGTAGGGCAACATCACCGCTTCCACCCGCTCCGGTCCCAGGGCATCGACGGCAATAGCCAGCGTAAGGGCCGAGTCGATGCCGCCCGAAAGGCCCAGAATCACGCCCTTGAAGCCGTTTTTTTCAACGTAGTCATGCACGCTGGTGACCAGTGCCTGGTAAAGCGACTGCGGCAAGTCGGGTACCTCAGCGAAAGATCCTGGAAGAATCTCCGCTCCCCCTTCGCGGCGCTGAATTTCCAGAACCGGTGTAGCCGTCATAAAACTGGCTGTCTGTGCCACCAGATCGCCGGCCGCATTGACGGCCATGGAGCCGCCGTCAAACACCAGCTCATCCTGCCCGCCCACCATGTTCAGATAGAGGATCGGCAGCTGCACCTCGCGTGCACGCTGGCTAAGCACCTCGCGTCGCATCTGATACTTGCGGGTATGCCAGGGTGAGGCATTGATATTGATCACCAGTTCGGCGCCAGCGTCTTTGCAGTCCTGCACCGGGCCGGGATGCCACAGGTCTTCGCAGATGGTCAGGCCGATGCGAAATCCGCCTATGTCCACCACCTCCGCTCTTTTGCCTTCGACAAAATAGCGCTTCTCGTCGAATACCCGATAATTGGGCAGCATCTGCTTGGCGTAGAGCAGCTGAAGTCCGGCGCTGGTCAGCACCCCAGCGGCGTTGATGCACCCCCGGTCGGTGATCGCGGGATACCCCATGATGACATGCAGGGAGCCCTGAATAGCCCCTTGCAATTGATGCAGGGCGCGATCGATGCGCCGCTTGAGGCTGGGCCGCAACAGCAGGTCTTCCGGCGGATACCCGCACAGAAAGAGTTCCGGAAAAACCAGCACATCCAACTGTTCCGCCATGGCCTGACGAATATATCCCAGGGCCATTTCGGTGTTGCCGTGGATGTCTCCCACCAGGGGATTGGCCTGGGCGAGCATGATTTTCATGCAGTAATGTCCATCAAAAAATCACCCTAATTGGCGGGTCCAAGGCGTCGCCCACGGCGCAGACTGGCGGCTCGGCATTGGTTACACTGCAGCCTGGCATTCGCGGCGGAGAAAGCGCCTTGAATACGGTCGAACGAGTACGGCAAATTTCGCGAGTTTATCGGTTGCTGCTCGCTGCCGTATTGCTCCTGCTGTATTTTGCCACAAGCGACCAACTGCTGATCCAGATTACGCATTCCCGTCTCTATCTGCTGACGGCGGTCAGCTGGGTGGCTGCAGTGATCTTTTCCAGTCTTGGCTGGCTCATCACGCGCCAGGATTCCCGATTGAGAATACCGCCAACCAGGTGATCGATCTGGTGGCGGTATCCATTCTGGCCTATGGCTGTGGCGGCATCGAAAGCGGCCTGCCATCGGCCAAGCCCCGGCAAAGCCAGGGCCAACAGAAGTGTGAAAATAGCAAGGGAGAAGAGCAATTCAAGCAGGCTAAAGCCCGCCCGCAAGGGAGAGATTGGCATGAGACACTCTTTGTCTTGTGCGTGAAACGGCCAGCATCCTGCCGAGCCGTCAACTAACTATCGCGCAACTCCCGGGGCAATGCAAAGTGGACGTTCTCGACGATGCCGCTGGCCTGGCGCGGTTCGCTGCCGCCGTGATGCACGAGAAACTGCACCACCTCGTCCACCAGAACTTCTGGTGCCGAAGCACCGGCGGTGACACCCACACTGCGCTTACCTACCAACCAAGCCGGATCGATATGGCTGGCCGTCTCGATTAGATGCGCCTCGGCGCCGCACCGCTCGGCGAGTTCGCGCAAACGGTTGGAGTTGGAGCTGTTCTCCGAGCCAACCACCAGAACCAGATCTGCCTCTAACGCCAGCTGCTTCACGGCATCCTGGCGATTCTGGGTGGCGTAGCAGATATCGTCCTTGCGCGGACCACCAATGGCCGGAAAGCGCTCGCGCAGGGCATCGATCACTCGGCGCGTATCGTCCATGGATAGCGTGGTTTGGGTAACAAAGGCCAGTCGCGACGGATCGCGAACCTGCAACTCCTGTACATCCTCCGCATCTTCCACCAGGTACATCTTGCCGCCATGTGATCGATCGAACTGGCCCATGGTGCCCTCGACTTCGGGATGGCCCTGGTGACCGATGAGGATGCACTCCATACCTTCGCGACTGTACTTGGCGACTTCCATGTGCACCTTGGTGACCAGCGGACAAGTGGCATCGAATACCCTGAGCTGACGGCGATCAGCTTCTTCCTTGACGGCTCGCGACACGCCGTGCGCGCTGAAGATGACGATGACGTTGTCCGGCACTTCATCCAGCTCATCGACAAAAATGGCGCCGCGATTGCGCAGCTGATCCACCACAAACTTGTTATGCACTACCTCGTGGCGAACATAGATCGGCGGCCCAAAGACATCCAGGGCGCGGTTGACGATATCAATGGCGCGGTCGACACCGGCACAAAATCCGCGCGGATTGGCGAGCTGGATCTGCATGCTAGTAGCTCACCTCCGGCTGCACATCGTGAATCTGTACTTCGAACAGCAGTTCGCGTCCCGCCAACGGGTGATTGAAGTCGACTTCAACACGTGCGTTGGCGACGGCGATAACGACACCCGGCACCTCGCCGCGAGCGGCATCGGCAAAGTTCAGCACCATCCCGAGCTCGGGATTGGCGTCAAACTGATCGCGGTCGAATACCTGTACATTTTCTTCCCGATGCGGACCGAAGCCCTGGTCTGCATCGATGCGTAGTTCGGCGCGCTGTCCGGCTCGCAGACCAAAAAGAGCGCGCTCAAAACCGGGCAGCAAATTGCCATCGCCAACGACAAATTGCACCGGCGGTCGGTCGAAGTTGGAGTCGACGACCTCGCCACTCGCCAATTTGATGGCGAAATTCAGGCTGATGCGTGTCTGCGGACCAATTTCAATCATGGGGTACTTCACGCGATTCCTGCCACCACAGGACAATGAGTAAGGCGGCGCCAACCGATATACAGCTATCTGCCAGGTTAAAGGCGGGGAAGTACTTTCCGCCATAGTGCAGCGAAATAAAATCCACTACATAGCCGAGGCTGACTCGGTCGATCAGATTACCCAGCGCTCCCGCCAGAATGAGGCAAAAGGCCAAGCGCGCAAGTACCTCGGCTTGGCGTGGCAGCCAGGCCAGCAATAGTAGGGACACAGCCAGAGAAAGCAGGGTGAAAAACCAGCGTTGCCAGCCGCCGGCGTCCGACAAAAAGCTGAAAGCCGCACCCCGGTTATGCAACAAGATCAGATCAAAGAAGGGCAATACCTCCAGCGGACGGGCATAGACCAAATGGGCACTGGCCAGCGACTTGGTGTACTGATCCAGCAGGATCAGCAGCAGGGCAGCCAGATACCAGAGCCAGGCTGCTTTGCAGGCTTCAAGCCAGGCGACGCGATTCACCGGCTCCCTCGATATTTTCCACGCAGCGGCTGCAGAGCTCAGGGTGCTTGGGCAGACTGCCCACGTCCTCGCGAACATGCCAGCAGCGCACACACTTGGTTCCAGGCGCCGTATGCAGGGTGATAGCAAGCCCCGGTAACTCGGTGGCGACGCCGCCACTTGCCTCAGTAAAGGTGGCCGCCGAGGTGATCAGCAGGAAACGCAACTCGTCACCGGTCTTCTTCAGGGTTGCCAGCAGCTCACCCTGCGCGTGCAATTGCACGCTGGCTTCCAGCGATCCGCCCAGTTGACCCTCTTTGCGGGCCTTTTCAATGGCACCGTTTACCGCTTCGCGAATGGCCAGCAGATTCTGCCAATCCTGATCGCTCAGGCTGTGCGTCGCAGGCAGCGCCGGAAATACGTGCCACTCGGCAGTAAAGACCGACCCTTGAGCGTCGGGCAGATAACTCCACATTTCATCGGCAGTGAAACTCAAAATGGGGGCAATCCAGCGCACGAAGGCCTGCGCCAGATGATAGATGGCCGTCTGCGCCGAACGACGCGCCAGACTCTGGCGAGCGCCGGTATAGATGCGATCCTTGATCACGTCCAGGTAGAAGCCACCCAGCTCATTGATACAGAAATTGTGCAGTCGCTGATAGATCAGATGGAAACGGTAGTCCTGGTAGTCACGCAAAATCTGCTGCTGCAGTTCGCGGCTGCGTTCCAGTACCCACGTATCGAGCTCAACCATCTGTTCCGGCGCAACACTGTCGGTTGGCAGATTAAACCCATCCAGATTGGCCAGCAGATAGCGCGCTGTGTTGCGAATGCGCCGATAGGAGTCCGAGGTGCGTCGCAGAATTTCATCGGAAACGGTCATTTCACCGGAAAAGTCCGTGGCCGCCACCCAAAGTCGCAGTACGTCGGCACCAAGCTGATTCATCACGGACTGCGGTGCCACCACGTTGCCCAGGGATTTGGACATCTTGCGACCATCGGCGTCGACGGTAAAACCGTGAGTGAGCACTGCACGATAGGGTGCGGCATGGTTGATCGCGATGGATGTCTTCAGAGACGACTGGAACCAACCGCGGTGCTGATCGGAGCCCTCCAGGTAAAGATCGGCGGGAAAACCGAGCGCTTCGCGTTGCCGCATCACCGTGTCGTGTGTCACGCCGGAGTCAAACCAGACATCGAGCGTATCCGTGACCTTGGCATAATCCCCGGCCTCGTCGCCCAACAGTTCCTGCACATCCAGCTCAAACCAGGCCTCGATGCCGGTTTGTTCCATACGCTGAGCCACCTGCCCGATCAGTTCGGCGGTGCGCGGGTGCAGGGTCTGATCCCGACGATGGATGAAGAGAGTGATAGGTACACCCCAGGTGCGTTGTCGCGAAATACACCAGTCCGGACTGCTTTCGAGCATGGCCTCAATGCGTGCGCGACCCCAGCCGGGAATCCAGTCGACCTGAGCGACCGCGGCGCGCGCCTCATTTAGCAGGCCAGCCTGATCCATGCTGATGAACCACTGCGGCGTGGCGCGAAAAATAAGGGGGGTTTTGGTGCGCCAGCAATGCGGATAACTGTGGGTGAACTGGTGCGCGGACAACAGCGCTCCGCGTTCCTTGAGTACCGCCATAACCTTTTCGTCCACTTTGTAGACGTGTTCTCCGGCAAACAACTCGACACCCGGCCGGAACAAGCCGTGGTCATCCACGTAATTGAGGATTTCCAGACCATATATTTGGCCCATGCGGAAGTCGTCTTCACCGTGATCCGGCGCCGTATGCACCAGCCCGGTTCCAGCATCCGTGGTGACGTGTTCACCGAGCAAAACCGGGATGGAGCGAGCATAGAAGGGGTGCTGGGTCTGCAGCCCCTGCAACGCGGCACCCTGGCAGGTCGCCAGCACTTTCGTGATGGCAAGCCCGCTGCGTTGGGCAAAGCTTTCCAGCAGCGCGGCAGCAACCACCAGCAGGCGATCCTGTCCTTCGATGCGGACCAGTTGGTATTCCAGTTCGGGATGCACGCTGATAGCCTGGCTCGATGGCAGAGTCCATGGCGTAGTGGTCCAGATGACCAGCCCAACATCCTGCTCAAGGCCAGCCTGTGCAAAAGCTGAAGCCAGCTGCTGGCGGCCCTGCGCCGATGCGACCGGATAGGCCACATCGATCGACCAGGACTGCTTGTCCTGATACTCCACCTCCGCCTCGGCCATGGCGGAGCCGCCGACGACACTCCAATAAACTGGTTTGACCCCCTTGTACAGGTGGCCATTGGCGATCACCTTGCCAAGTGCGCGTACGATGTCGGCCTCGGTGCGAAAATCCATGGTCAGATAGGGATGATCCCAATCGCCCAGCACGCCGAGACGAATAAAGTCCTGGCGCTGGCACTGCACCTGCTGCATGGCGTATTCGCGGCACTTGGCTCGAAAGGTGGCCTGATCGACCTTGTCCCCGGCGCGACCGATCTTCTTCTCAACCTGGTTCTCGATGGGCAGGCCATGACAGTCCCAACCCGGTACATAGGGTGCGTCCAGGCCATCGAGCGTGCGCGCCTTGACGATAATATCCTTGAGAATCTTGTTCACCGCATGGCCAATATGGATGTCCCCATTGGCGTAGGGCGGGCCGTCGTGAAGAATGAACTTTTCCCTGCCCTGGCGCGCTTCCCGCACCTGCTGGTAAAGGCCGCTATCAATCCAGTACTGCAGCCGTGCCGGCTCGCTCTGGGCGAGATTGGCCTTCATGGGAAAGTCCGTGCGCGGCAGGTTAAGTGTCGATTTGTAGTCCGTCATCTCGTCTCAAGCTCTCGTCTGCTGCGCCAGCCACTGGCGCGCCCAGTTCATATCGGCGCGAATCTGTTGCTCCAGCGCCTGGTAAGTAGCAAAGTGTTGCTCGTCCCGAATTTTTTGCAAAAAGCTCACGCAAAGGCGGCGACCATACAGGTTTTCCGAAAAATCCAGAAGATGCACTTCCAGCAGCGGATGATCACTCTGGCCTACCGCAGGTCGGTAACCCAGATTGGCGACGCCCTGATGCACCGCCCCCGATTCCAGTCGCGCCTCCACAACAAATACCCCGCGAATGGTCAATCGATCCTTCGACAGCGGAATATTGGCGGTGGGCACGCCGAGTTGACGCCCTATCTGGCGGCCAGCTACGACGCGACCCTGAATGCTGTAGTCGCGTCCCAGCAACTGCCTGGCAGACGCCAGATTACCCTGCGCCAGTTCGGCGCGAATGCGGGAACTGCTGACGCGGGCGCCCCCCTGCTCCAGAGTAGGACTGCGCAGCGGGGTAAATCCATACTTGGCGCCCAGCACTTTCAATAACTCGTAATCCCCGCCCCGGTCGGCACCAAAGCGAAAATCGTCGCCGATCATGACCAGGCGGGCATTGAGACTGCCCACTACCACCTCTTCGACGAAGGCCTGGGCACTCAGGCCGCAGATATGCTGATCAAACTTGGTGCAGATCACCTGATCTGGGCCCAGCTGCGCCAGGCTGCCAACCTTTTCGCGCCAACCCATCAGGCTGGGTGCGGCATCCTCGCCGGCAAAATACTGCGCCGGACGCGGATAGAAGGTCAGCACAGAGGAGGGTATTCCCAAATGTTGGCATTGGCGTACCAATTCGCTGACTACTGCCTGGTGCCCCAGATGCACGCCGTCAAAGGATCCAATCGTCAGCCCGCAGGCAGGCCAGTTAGCCCGACGCGGCAATCGACTGCGGACGGAGGACGTTTGAAGGGCGGTCACGGCAGAGTCCGGAAAAGTTGCGCAGTATAACGGATTAGTGCAGGTCTTTTGGACGCATACCGAGCAGGGCCAGCGTGCCGAGATAGCTCGCCAGACCAAGGCTGCAAAGGCCCAGCAGTGCGCCAAGACGCTGCCAGGCGGTCCAGGCGACCCAGGTCTCGGCGGCGGGACAAAGCCATAGCAGGCCAAGGCTCATGATTGCCAGCGCCAGGGTCAGTTTGAGACTGAACTGGCGCCAGCCCGGCAAGGGCTGGTAGGCGTTGGTGCGGCGCAGACCGCGGTAGAGCAGCGCCAGGTTGAGGTAGGCCGAGAGCGACGTGGCGAGCGCCAGCCCGGCGTGACCAATCTGCCAAAGATGGTAGAACACCAGCACCAGTACCAGGTTCATGCCCATGTTGGCCAGCATGGCGATAATGCCGATACGCACGGGTGTACGGGTGTCTTCCCGCGAGAAATAGCCGGTTGCCAGCACCTTGACCAGCATAAAAGCGACCAGACCGAGCGCGTAGGCGCGCAGGCTGGCCGCCGACATCTGCACGTCAAAGGCGCTCATTTCGCCATACATGAAAAGGGTAGAGAGGATGGGCAGCGCCAGGATAACCAGAGCCAGGGCGGCGGGCATGCCAATCAGCAGCACCAAGCGATTGGCCCAGTCCAAAGTGGCGGAGAATTCCGCCGGGTTCGCGGCAAAGTGCTGGCGCGACAGGGCCGGCAGAATGACCGTGGCGATAGCGATGCCAAAAACACCCAGCGGTAGCTCTGACAGGCGATCCGAATAGTAGAGCCAGGACACACTGCCGGTGGGCAGCAGGGACGCCAAAAGGGTATCGAACAAGACATTAACCTGGTAGACCGACGCACCGATGACGGCCGGCGCCATGAGTTTCAGAATGCGTCTGACCCCGGGATCGTCCCAGCGCAGTTCCGGCACTGGCAGCATATGCATGCGCGCCAGGAAGGGCAGCTGAAAGCAGAACTGCACAATCCCCGCCACCAGCACCGCCCAGGCCAGCGTCATGGCGGGCTCTCCCGTCCAGAACTGGCCGAGCAATGCGCCGGTAATTAGGCAGACATTGAGCAGCACGGGTGTGAACGCCGGTACGGCAAAGCGATCGTAGGCGTTGAGGATGGCTCCCGCCATGCCGGTGAGTGAAATAAAAAACAGGTAGGGAAAGGTGATACGGATCATCTGTGCGGTCAGCTCGAACTTCTCGGAATCGAGCCGGAAACCGGGCGCAAACACAGTGGTTACCAACGGGGAGGCGACCACGACCAGCAAGGTGACCATGAACAGGACAGAACCCAGAGCACCCGCCGTCCGATTCAGCAGCTGCAGGGTATCTGCGCGACTGCGATTGTGGCGGTAGTCGCTGAGTACCGGCACGAAGGCAATACTGAAGGAACCCTCGGCAAAGAGGCGACGAAAGAAATTCGGAATCCGAAAAGCGACAAAGAATGCATCGGCCGCCGCCACAGCACCCAGCGCCTGGGCCAACACCACATCGCGGACCAGGCCAAACACCCGCGAGACCAAGGTCAGCCCGCCGACAGAACTGCTAGCCCCGAGCAATTTCCTGGCGTTTACCTGAGGTTGTTGGGGTGCGGCATCAGCCATGCAGGGCTATGAACTCTGGGCAAGGGGTGGCGCCAGTTTACCTGCCTCACCCCCGGCCTCCAAACCCCCGTTTCTGTTGACATAAAGGGCCGCCACAGGCATAGTTGCGCCCCCTGAATTCCTGACCCTGATTGAGGTTGTAAAAAACACCTATGGCCAACACTACGCAAGCCAGAAAACGCGCTCGCCAGGCAGAGCAGCGTCGCATGCTGAAATCCAGCCAGCGCTCCATGGTGCGCACCTATATCAAACGAGTTTATGCCGCCGTAGCCGCCAAGGATGCCGACGCCGCCAAGGCTGCGCTGCAGGCCGCCGTGCCGGTTATCGACCGCATGGCCGACAAGGGCATAATTCACAAGAACAAAGCATCGCGCCATAAGAGCCGACTCAATGCCCACGTCAAAGCGCTGAGCTCCTGAGAACTTAGATGATGATAAAAGCCGGCTAATGCCGGCTTTTTTATGCCTGATAGAACTGGTCGAGCGCGAGGATCAGTCGCTGGGTCTGCTGCAGGGTGCCAAGGTTGATGCGCAGGCCCATTCGTCCAGAGCTATCGGCCTTGGGACGCACCAGAATATTCTGTTCCTGCAGGTAGGTAGCCAGCTCCTTGGCGCGCTCGGGAAAGGTCCAGAGAAAATTGGCCGCACTGGGCCAGTAATCCACTTTGTGCTGACGCAGCCAGGACTCAAACAGCGGACGCGATTCCTGCATCACTTCGCTGACGTAGTCGCGGGTGTATTCCGGCTGCTCAAGGGCTGCCTCGGCGGCAACCACAGCCAATTGGTTAATATCGTAAGGCCCACGAATCTTGAGCAATTGGCTGATGTTCTCGGCTTGACTCACAAGCATGCCAAAGCGCAGCGAGGGCAGACCCCAGGTCTTGGAGAAGGTGCGCGCCACGACCAGATTGGGATAGCGCTCCACCCGATCCACAACGCTCAGCCCGCTGTACTCAAAATAGCACTCATCGACCAGCACCAGCGTGTCAGGCGCCGCGCGGAGCAGCGTCTCGATGTCGGCCGGCGCCACCCCAGTGCCACTGGGGTTATTGGGATTGGGCACCACGATCAGCCGTGTATCGACATCGACGGCCGCCAGCACCGCCTGCAGCGGAAACCCGGTTTGGCGGTTGTATTGCGGCTCGAGGATGCGCGCGTTCTCCACTTCAGCTAATTGACGATAGATCGCAAAGCTGGGCGCCGGTATCACCGCCTTCCAACCGGGTACGGCCACGGCCCGGATCACCAGGTCGATGCCCTGGTCCGAGCCATTCGTAATCATGACCTGTTCCGGGCTTACCCCCAGGTAGGCTGCCAGCCTGTCTGCAATGTCGCCGTAGGCCGGATACTTCTGCAGGGATCCGGATTGAATGTAGTCGCACAGGGCGCGGCAGATATGCTCGCTAACCGGCAGCGTGCGCTCGTTGAAATCCAGCAACAGATGACGCTGGGCCGAGCGACCTTCCAACGGCGGTTGATAGGGCTTCATGCCATAGAGATTGTTGCGAAAAAACTGCTTCATGAGATCAGCACCAGATTATTGCGATGAATGAGCTCCTCTTCGTCGCAATAGCCAAGAATTTCAATTATGCGCTTGCTGGGCTGACCCTTGATTTGACGAGCTTCTTCGGCATCGTAATTGACCAGTCCGCGCGCCAGCTCACGGCCCTCCTGATCTTCACAACTGACCAGCTCACCGCGCTCGAAATCGCCCTTCACTTCCACCACGCCGACCGGCAACAGACTGCGGCCCTGCTGGGCGAGCACGCTAGCTGCTCCGGCATCGAGGATCAACCGCCCGCGCACTTGCAGATGACCCGCAAGCCACTGTTTGCGCGCGGCCACCGGTGCCGTTTCGGCCACCAGCAGAGTGCCGACGGAGGCTCCCTGGCAGATAATTTGCAGCACAGACTCGATGCGCCCATTGGCCAGCACAGTGTTGGTGCCGGAGCGCGCCGCCAGCTTGGCTGCATTGAGCTTGGTATACATGCCTCCGCGCCCGAGGTGCCCGCGACTCGAACCCGCCATGGTATCCAGCACTGGATCGCCGGCGCGCGCCTCGTGCACCAGTTCAGCATCTGGATAGAGCTTGGGATCACCCGCGTAGAGACCGTCCCGATCCGTCAGAATAACCAGGTTATCTGCCTCCAGCAGGTTGGCCACCAAAGCGCCCAGGGTATCGTTGTCGCCGAACCGTATTTCATCGGTGACCACGGTGTCGTTTTCATTAATGATCGGCACCACACCCAGCTTGAGCAGTTCCTGCAGCGTGCTGCGGGCATTCAAATATCGCCGCCGATCGGCCAGGTCGTCGTGGGTCAGCAGGATTTGCGCCGTATGCAGATTGTGCTGTTTAAAGGCCGATTCCCAGGCTTGAATCAGGCCCATCTGGCCGACGGCCGCCGCCGCCTGCAGCTCGTGAATCTTTACCGGACGCTGACTTTTACCCAGTCGCACCAAACCCTCGGCAACGGCGCCGGAAGAGACGATCACGACTTCGTAGCCGCGCAAGCGCATGGCGGCGATATCGGCCACCCAGCTATCAAACAGGGCACGATTCAATCCGCGACCGTCATCGGTGAGCACAGCGCTGCCGATCTTGACGACCCAGCGTCCCGGTTCGCTCAGGCGTTGGCGGCGGCTCATACCGCACTCCTGCGACTAATCGCGCACATAGATCACCTCAACATCCGAATCATCATCTTCATCTTCATCTTCATCGTCTTCGTCAAAGTCCTCTGCCTCGACCTCGTGCACCTCGAGCTGTTGCCGGGCTTCGGCCTGCATGGCCAGCACGCGCTCCTGTTCCAGTCGGGCAAAATCCGGGTCTTCCTCCAGCTGCGCCCGATAGGCCTCCAGATAGTCCATGATTTTCTGGCACAGCGATTTTATGCCGGCTCCCGTCGCCGCTGAGACCACGAAACAGGGTCCCTGCCAGTCAATTTCTTCGCAGATCAGGTCCCGCAGCGTCTCGGCGTCCTCCTGGGTGACCAGATCGGCCTTGTTCAGGACCAGCCAGCGCGGACGTGTGGCCAGGGTCGGACTGAATTTCTCCAGTTCGGCGGTAATCACTTCCACCGCCTCGACTGGCGAAGACTGATCGAGCGGTTGCAAATCGACCAGATGCAGCAACAGGCGGGTGCGGGTCAGATGGCGCAGAAAGCGGGTACCCAGGCCCTCCCCCTCGGCGGCTCCTTCGATCAGACCGGGTATATCGGCCACCACAAAGGAGCGCATGGCGTCCACCTTGACGACGCCCAGCTGCGGAATAAGGGTGGTAAAGGGGTAGTCGGCAATTTTCGGGCGCGCCGCAGATACAGCCGCCAGGAAGGTTGATTTGCCGGCATTGGGTAAGCCCAGCAGGCCAACGTCGGCGAGCAGCTTCAGCTCCAGCCGCAAGCGGCGTTTTTCGCCTGACGAGCCCTTGGTGGTCTGGCGCGGGGCACGATTGACCGACGACTTGAATCGCGTATTACCGAGGCCGTGAAACCCACCCTGAGCCACCAGCAAGCGGTCGCCCTTGGCGGTGAGATCGCCAATGATTTCACCACTTTCTTCATCCAGCACGGTGGTTCCCACCGGCACAGCCAAAAGCAGATCCTCCGCAGACTTGCCGGTGCAGTTGGCACCCGACCCGGCGCGGCCGCTGTCGGCGCGGTAATTTCTTACGTAGCGATAATCCACCAGCGTGTTCAGATTCTCATCCGCCACCAGATAGACGCTGCCACCATCGCCGCCATCGCCGCCATCGGGCCCGCCAAAGGGAATGTACTTCTCGCGGCGGAAGCTCAGGCAGCCATTGCCGCCGTCTCCGGCGGAAACCTGAATAATGGCTTCATCTACAAATTTCATCGGGTTACCTGCGCTGTTGGCGCCATTGTAATGCCTAGTCTGCTGAAAACGCTGGGGCCACAAAAAAGGCCCCGTAATCGGAGCCTTTTTCTGTCGCCGTCAGATACCCGACTAGCTGGCCGAGGTAACCTCGACAATCTTGCGCTTGTTGACTCCGCGCGATACAAAATTCACCTGGCCATCGGCCTTGGCGAAAAGGGTATGGTCCTTGCCCATGCCCACGTTACCGCCGGCATGAAACTGGGTGCCGCGTTGACGCACGATAATTTGACCGGCTTTCACCTGCTCGCCACCGAAGCGCTTGACGCCAAGGCGTTTGCTTTCGGAGTCGCGGCCGTTACGGGTACTACCACCTGCTTTCTTGTGAGCCATGCATTACTCCTCGGTTTTATCAGCGGCAGCTTTCTTGCTCGCCGTGGACTTGGCTTTGGGTGCCGCTTTTTTTGCTGCGGGCTTGGCCGCAGCCTTTTTGGCAGCAGGCTTTTTGGCTGCGGCTTCTGCAGCCGGCTGTTCTTCGGCGACCTCGGCGACTTTCTTGGCCTTGGGCGCAGCACCGGTCTGAATGCCGGTAATCTTCACTTCGGTGAAGTACTGGCGATGGCCGGTGGCCTTCTGGTGGTGCTTACGGCGCTTGAACTTGATGATGCGAACTTTATCGCCACGCCCTTGTTCAAGTACTTCACCGGTTACCTGGATATTCTCCACGTAGGGAGCACCAATGGTCACCTGATCCTCGCTGGCTACCAGCAGGACATTGCTGAAATTCACTGTTTCGCCGGCAACGGCTTCGAGCTTCTCGAGGCGCAGGACGTCACCCTCAAAAACCTTATGCTGCTTGCCGCCGCTTTCGATAATCGCGTACATTCATTTTCTCCAGATGGATGAGGGCCGGAGGCCCCCGTCGCGAGGGCGGCAATTCTACGTAAATCAAAGAGCCGGTTCAAGCGACTTTGCGGCCCCGCCGATAAAAACATAGCCTTGACAGGTCGAGGCCTGGTACCTAGCATGCCCTTGGCTTTTTTCCCCCTTAAATTCAACAACTAAGCAACTCTACTGATGCTGGCATTCCACGAGACCGTCGCCAGCGATTTCTCCGCTGTGAACCGCATGGTGGTCGAGGAATTGCACTCCGATGTCGCCATGGTCGAAAACATCGGCCACTACATCATCAAAGGCGGTGGCAAGCGCCTGCGCCCGCTGGTTGTGCTGCTGGCTGCCAAGGCGCTTGGCTATGCCGGGCAGGAACACATCAAACTGGCCGCCATTGTCGAATTCATTCACACCGCTACGCTCCTGCACGACGATGTAGTGGACAAGTCAGACCGTCGGCGTGGACGCGACACTGCCAATGCCATCTGGGGCAACAGCCCGACCGTTCTGGTTGGCGACTTCCTTTACTCCCGAGCCTTTCAGCTGATGGTGCAGCTGCAGCATATGGACATCATGGACATCATGGCGCAGACCACGAACATCATTGCCGAAGGCGAGGTGCAGCAGTTGGTCAATGCCGGCAATCCCGACATTGGCGAAGACGTCTACCGCGCCACCATCTTCAAGAAGACAGCCATCCTGTTTCAGGCGGCCGCCGAGGCGGGCGGCACCCTGGCCGGAGCTAGTCGGGAGCAGCGCCAGACGCTGGCCCAATACGGCTGCGATCTGGGCATGGCATTTCAGTTGCAGGATGACGTGCTGGACTATCAGGGCGATCCGCAGGCCATGGGCAAAAACCTGGGGGACGATCTGGCCGAGGGCAAGCCTACCCTGCCGCTGATCCAGGCCATGCGCACCGGCAGCGCCGCTGAGCGGGAGCTGATCGCGACGGCACTGCGCGAATCCCGCATCGATCAGCTCGGAGAAATCCTCGCGATCGTCCGCTCCACCGGCAGTCTGGATTACTGCCAGCGCAGTGCCCAGGCCCATGCGGATCAGGCCATTGCACAGCTACACAATCTGCCGGATTCTGAATACAAGGCCACGCTGGAAGCCATCGCCCGCTTTTCCATTTCGCGGTCGTTTTAGCGGTGCAGCGAACCAAGGCTCCCGTCCAGCGCCTCCGCGATACTCCCGGCTTTATTGCGCTCTATCTTTGTCAGTTTCTCGGCGCGCTGAACGACAACATTTTCAAGAGTGCGCTGCTGGTCATCATCGCCTTCCGCTTTGCCGACCGGCCCGGCGAAGTTGCCCTGCTCAATAATCTGGCCGCCGCCCTGCTGATCCTGCCCTTTTTGCTGGTGTCTCCCTTGGCCGGGCAACTGGCCGATCGCGGCGAAAAGGCCCGCATGATTCGCCACAACAAGCTGTTCGAACTCGGCATCTGCCTGTTCGGCATGCTGGCGCTCTATATCGGTTCCGTGCCGGCATTGCTCGGCATCGTCTTTGCCCTGGGCACCCAGTCTGCCCTCTTCGGCCCCAACAAATATGCAGTGTTGCCGCAACTTCTACCCGACGCCCTGCTGGTCAGGGGCAACGCCCAGGTGGCGTCGGCAACCTTTGTCGCCATTCTGCTCGGCGCCCTGCTTGGCGGCATTCTGGCGCGCGCGGAAACAACCTGGCTATGGGTTGGCGGCAGTACTGCCGGCGTAGCCCTGCTGGGGTTACTGGCGGCGCGCCGCCTGCCCGCCTTGGCTGTCGCTGCGCCCGACCTGAAACTGGATTACAACTTTCTGCGCGAAGTGAAATTCAGCCTCACCTACACCTGGCGCAACCCGATGATCTGGCTGGCGCTGATCGGCATTTCCTGGTTTTGGTTTCTGGGCAGCGCCTACCTGACTCAGCTGCCTTCGCTGGCACGCTTTTACCTGGGTGGCGACGAGACCCTGGTGTCGGAATTGATACTGGTCTTTATTCTGGGCGTTTGCGGCGGCGCAGTTCTCTGTGCCTGGCTGAGCGACCAACGCCCCGAGCTAGCCCTGGTTCCGCTGGCCCTGCTGCTCATCTCGCTGGTCAGCCTGGATCTGGGCCTGCTGCTCAATGAGACGGAAATTGGCCAGGCCAGCGCCTGGCGCGCAGGTCTCGACATACATTTGCTCGGCTGGGCTGGTGGACTCATCGGCGTACCCCTCTACGCCCAGCTGCAACAGACCACCGCACTGCACAACCGGGCGCGCATCATCGCGGTAAACAACGTTGCCAATGCGCTCTTCATGATCAGCTCCGCGCTGCTCGGCATGCTGGTGCTCGGCACCGTGGGGCGCTCCCTGGGCGACTTCATGCTGGTGCTGGCGCTGCTTAATCTTATCCCTTTGATCTGGTTCAGCTTGCGCCTGACGCGCCCACTACTGCGCCTGCTGGCGCAGATGGCGGCGCGCCTGGTGTATCGCATTGAGGTGCGCGACCTCGCGCAGGTTCCGCAGTCGGGCCCCGCTTTGCTGGTCTGCAATCACGTTAGCTATGCCGACGCCATTCTGCTGATGGCAGTGATTCGCCGGCCGGTGCGATTTCTGATGACGCGGGATATTTACGAACGCCCCTGGCTGAAGTGGGTATTGGCCGCAGCGGGCTGCATTCCCTTGGCATCCCCGCTGGAGCACAGAGCTACCTTTCAGTCGGCCTTTGCCAGCGCCTCCGAAAGCCTGAAGGCCGGCGAATTGGTGTGTATCTTTCCCGAAGGGCGACTCTCGCCCGACGGCGAACTGCATGTCTTCAAACGCGGCTTCGAGAAAATTCTCGAACTGGCTCCGGTGCCAGTGGTCCCGCTTGGCATTCGCGGCATGTGGGGAAGTTTCTTCAGTCACGGCGAGGGGCCGGTGCTGCGCAAGCGGCCACAATGGCGCAGACGCTCTGTCCTGATTCGGGCAGGCGTTGCGCTGGATATCAGTGAGGCGTCAGCCGAACGGCTGCGCCGAGTGGTTGCCGATCTGCTCTCAGTGGCCTGAGCAGCAGCTGCCTTCCGCGGCTCCATGCAGCAGGGGTTTCAATTCACCCTTGCCGTGCATTTCGGTCACGATATCGCACCCACCAATGAGCTCGCCCTTTACCCACAGCTGAGGAAAGGTCGGCCAGTTGGCAAAGCCTGGCAGCGCAGCGCGGATTTCCGGATTGGCCAGCACATCGATATAGGCAAAGCGCTCACCACAGGCCATCATGGCCTGCACGGTACGCGCTGAAAAACCGCACTGGGGTGCATTCGGCGAGCCCTTCATATAGAGCAGAATGGGATTGCTTTCGATCTGGTCTTTCAGGAGTTCGTTGATGTCGCTCAAAAGAGTACCTGCTTGGTGTGCGCGGGGATGGGCATATTACTCGCCCGTCTGCTGACTGACAACGCCCCAACCGCCGCCGCCCGGCGTGTCGATACGCAGCACATCCCCAGGCTGCAGATGCAGTGCCACCTTAGCCGGTAGGGGCCTGTCATTGAGCCAGTTACCCCCGGGCAGCCCCGCCTCACCGCCGGCGGCACCCCAGGGTCCGCGTTGGCGACGCTCACTGAGAATGGTGGCTCGGGTGGGTTGCAGAATTTCATATTCCCGCGTCAGCCCATCGCCCCCGGCAAAGGTGCCTGGTCCTCCACTGGCGCGGCGAATTTCATAGCGCCGGACGCGCAGCGGGAAGTGGACTTCCAGACTTTCGACCGGGGTATTCAGGGTGTTGGTCATGTGCGAATGCACGGCATGCAGGCCGGGGCCGCAGGGGTGTGCACCCGTTCCGCCTGCCAGGGTCTCGTAATAACTCCAGCCCGGCGCACCCTGGCCGGCGTTAGCTCCCATGGCAAGATTATTCATGGTGCCCTGGCTGGCTGCAGGCATGCGGTCTGGCAGCGCCTGGCGCAGAGCGCCGAGCAGAACATCGGTAATGCGCTGGGACGTTTCAACATTACCTGCGGCGACCGCAGACGGATAGCTGGCATTAACCAGGCTGCGCTCCGGCGCCAGGATTTGCACCGGTGTAAAAAGTCCGGCACAGGTCGGTGCATGAGCCGGCAGCAGACAGCGAAAAACGTAGTAGAGACTGGCTGCCGTCACCGAGATCGGACAATTGAGGTTACCTTCGACCTGAGCGGAAGTTCCGGCGAAGTCGGCAATAAAGGCGTCCTCGCTGATCTGCAGCCGTACGGCAATGCGGATGTCGGTTCTGCCCTGGCCGTCGTCATCCAGATAATCGATAAAATGAAAACTACCTCGCGGCAAATCCCTGAGCGCCAGCCGGGCAAGGCGGCTGCCGTAGTCCTGCAATGCTTGGAGACAGGCCTGAAACTCCGCCAACCCCTGGGCCTCCAACATCTCGGTCAGCCGTACCAGCCCGCGGCGATTGGCGCTCCACTGCGCCACCAGATCGGCTCCCTCCCGTTCCCCCAGCTGGAGCAGGATGTCGCGCCACGTCTGCTGGTCCAGGCGACCCGCTCGGCCAATCAGGGTCGGTGGAATGAGCACTCCCTCTTCGTCGATGTGCCGGGAAATGGGCATGGATCCGGGCGAATCAGCCCCGACGTTGGCGTGATGAGCACGGTTGGCGACGAACCCTACCAATTGATCTTGCCAAAACAGCGGTGCCACCAGCGTGATGTCGGGAAGGTGAGTGCCGCCACGATAGGGATCGTTAAGTATCACGCTGTCGCCCGGCTGCCAGTCAAAGGCGCTGATGATGGAGGCCGTGGCGTAGGCCATGCTACCCAGATGCACGGGGATATGGGCAGCCTGGGCACAGAGTCGGCCCTGCGCATCAAAGATGGCGCAGGAGTAGTCGAGACGATCCTTGATATTGGGTGAAAAAGCGGCTCGCCGCAGTACCGCGCCCATTTCGTCGGCCACCGCCGTCATGCGGTTGGCGAACAGCCCCAGCTGAATTGCGTCGATTACCATGGTTCTATTGTAGCGGCTAGAGCGCTGTGTCAGGACCCCGGGCGATCGGCGCGGAATATTGTATTTCCCGCCATGCAGGTCTAATATCCTCAGCCCCTGGTTAAGGGGCCGTGCAGGCAGCTATTGGCTGCCTGTTTGCGTTTGGGGCGACAATCTTTTTGGGACGGCGTGAATGACGACAGCACACCTGATGAACAACTACGGTCAGCGCAAAATGACGCTGGCCAAGGGCGAAGGCGCTTGGGTATGGGATACTCAGGGTCGTCGCTATCTGGATTGTGTTTCCGGCATTGCGGTGTGCGGGCTGGGTCATTGCCACCCCGAAATCACGCGCGTGATTCAGGAGCAGGCCGCCACGCTGGTACACACCTCTAACCTGTACAACATCTCCTGGCAGGAACGCCTGGCCGACCTGCTGTGCCAGACCGGCGGCATGGAGCGAGCGTTTTTCTGCAATTCCGGAGCAGAGGCCAATGAGGCCGCTATCAAGCTGGCACGACTCAAGGCGTATGCCAAAGGCATTAGCGCGCCTGAAATTATCGTGATGGATGACGCTTTTCACGGCCGCACCCTGGCCACCCTGTCCGCCACTTCGGGCGCCAAGGTGCAGAAGGGTTTTGCGCCCCTGGTAACTGGCTTCATACGAGTGCCCTACGGCGACGCCGAGGCTGTGGCTGCAGCAGGCACAGCCAATACCGTTGCCGTACTGGTTGAACCCATCCAGGGCGAGGCTGGCATCAACATTCCAGCGTCAGACTATCTGCCGCGTTTGCGCGAACTGTGCGATAGCAACGACTGGCTGCTGATGCTCGACGAAATCCAGTCCGGCAATGGCCGCACCGGAACCTTTTTTGCCTGGCAGCACAGCGGGGCCGCACCCGACGTGCTCACCACGGCCAAAGGGCTAGGCAATGGCCTGCCCATCGGCGCCTGCCTGGCGCGCGGCGAAGCTGCCGAGTTCTTCTCGGCCGGCAGCCATGGCTCCACCTATGGCGGCAATCCGCTGGTATGCCGGGTTGCGCATCGCGTGGTCGAGATCATCAATGAAGAGCACCTTGCTCCGCGAGCGAAGCAACTGGGAAGCTGGTTGGTGAGCGAATTTCGCCAGCGGTTGACTGACCATGCCGGCGTCAAGGATATCCGTGGTGCCGGCTTGATGCTGGCCATCGAGATGCATGCCGACTGCGGCGACCTGGTAGGTTTGGCTGCTGAACAGGGCTTGCTGATTAACGTAACCGGCGGCAACCGCGTGCGCCTGCTGCCACCCCTCACTTTTACTGACAGCCAGGCTGAACAGATGGTCAAAACACTGGTCCCCCTGATCGCGACATGGCAAGGAACCCAAGCATGAATTCACGTCACTTTCTGACGCTGCTGGATTGCAGCCCGGCCGAGCTGAATTCCATTATCAGCCGAGCTATCGAGATGAAAAAGCTGCAGCGCGACGGCATCGAGCACCCGACCGCCCGCGGCAAGGTCATGGCCATGATCTTTGAAAAGTCGTCGACGCGGACCCGGGTGTCTTTTGAATCCGGCATGGCCCAGCTGGGCGGACATGCCATGTTCCTGTCGCCGACCGATACGCAGCTCGGGCGCGGCGAGCCCATTGAGGACACCGCTCGCGTCATCTCACGTATGGTCGATATCCTCATGATTCGCACCCACGAGCACAGTCGCGTCAGCGCCTTTGCGGCCCACTCGAGGGTACCCGTGATCAATGCCTTGACCGATAGTTACCACCCTTGCCAGCTGCTGGCCGACATACAAACCTTTGTCGAACATCGCGGGTCGCCACAGGGCAAGCGCGTTGCCTGGATCGGCGACGGCAACAACATGTGCCATTCCTATATCAACGCTGCGCGCCAATGGGACTTCGAGCTTGCCATCGCTTGCCCGCAGGGCTTTGAGCCTGACGCCGGTCTAATCGAGCAGAATCGCGACCGGGTGCAGCTGCTGCGCTCACCCCAGGAAGCAGTAGCAGGCGCCGAACTGGTGGTTACCGATACCTGGGCATCCATGGGCCAGGAAACCCAGCAGGAGGCGCGCAAGATTGCCTTTGCACCTTATCAGGTCGATGCTGAGCTGATGGCCCAGGCTGCGCCGCGTGCTGTCTTCATGCACTGCCTGCCGGCCTATCGGGGTTGCGAGGTCAGCGCCGAAGTGCTGGAAGATCCCGACATCAGCCTGGTGTGGGATGAGGCGGAGAACCGACTGCACGCCCAGAAGGCGTTGGTTGAGTTCCTGCTGCAAGCCTAGGGCAACTCACCATGTCCTACCTGGTGGTCGACGACATTCACTGCGAGATCGCTCGATCGCAGGTGTTGCGCGGCACCAGCTTCAGACTGGAAAAAGGCGAAATCGGCTGTCTGCTGGGTCCCAGTGGCTGTGGCAAAACCACCGTGCTGAGGGCACTGGCAGGATTTCAGCCGCTGCTGGCCGGACGCATTGAACTGGCGCAAGAATTGCTGTCTGACGCCTCCCACTCAATGGCTCCGGAACAGCGTGGCGTATCCATGGTGTTTCAGGACTATGCCCTCTTCCCCCACCTCACAGTGGCCCAGAACGTTGCCTTTGGCCTGCAGCGCCTAAAACCGGATGAGCGCCGACGCCGCGTCGCCTTTCAGCTCGAGCTGACCAAACTGGATGCGCTGGGCGAGCGCTATCCGCACGAACTGTCGGGTGGCCAGCAGCAGCGTGTTGCCTTGGCGCGAGCCCTGGCTACCCAGCCGCGCCTGTTGCTGTTGGACGAACCCTTCTCCGGTCTGGATTCCGACCTGCGCCGCGAACTGGGCCTCCGAGTGAGGGAAATTCTCAAGAACCAGCAGATCACTGCAATCCTGGTCACGCACGATCAGGAGGAAGCCTTTAGCGTTGCCGACCAGGTCGGCGTCATGCAGGACGGCCGCATTCTGCAGTGGGCTTCGCCCTACAGTCTATACCACGAACCGGTGAGCCGCTTTGTCGCCGACTTTGTCGGCCGCGGCGTATTTCTGCCAGGCCGGACGCAAACCGAGGGGAGTGTAATCACCGAGCTGGGGGAGATTTCCGGGCGCGCGGGCCGGACGGTACCGAGCGGCAGTCAGGTGCAGGTCCTGTTGCGCCCGGACGATGTCGTACAGGACCAGAGCAGCCCCTATCGCGCCATTGTCACCAACAAGATATTTATCGGCACCAGCACCCTCTATACGCTGCGCCTGCCTTCCGGGCACCAAATCGAGTCCATGCTGCCGAGCCACGAAAACTTCCCGCTAGGGGCGGAGCTCGGCGTGCGCGTAGACGCCGATCACCTCATTCTGTTCGATCAGTCCTGATCGACTCTGCGGCATTCTGGTGCCGGCTGACAAGTTGATCGATCTGCCGGATCACCTGCAACAGGCGCGTGGCTTCACCTGGACCAAATTGCAATTCGACCATCGGCGCGACTGCGCAGTCCTCCGGCCACAGGCGATCACTTTCGGCCAGGTCGCTCAGCGTCGGCAGGAAAACATACTGCAACCAGAGGGGAAAGCTCATGCGGTCGTGGGCAAAGGGCAATTCGCTGGCGAAAGCCCAATCCGAGGGTCGTTCATCGCTCCAAAGGCCCGTATCGCGCAACACGTATTCGAGGTCGATGAGCAGCTCGCGCAGACCCAACCCGGCGCTGTCGGCAATGGGCGTCAAACCGGCTCCATCTGAACCAATCGCTGCTGCAGCTCAGTCCAGCTGTGCACCGGGTTGGCGTAGGTTTGTAGCAGTATCTGCTGCTCATCCTGCGGCAGGCTGCTCGCGCGTTCGCGCAACTGGTCGGCGGCGGCTTGCAGCATGGCCGCATCCGCTGCCAGACCATCGGGAAGTCCGCGCCCGGTTATTTGGCAGGCCGCCAGATTGCTGGGATGCAGTCGATAGAGCGCAATGATCTGGCGGTCGATCAGTTCCGCCATGGCATCGGCGTCGGCGGCTGGACTGTCAATTTCATCGCCAAAGGCGACGTGTATGCGCCCCTTTTGTCCGCGGATGCCGCGCGCGATGCTCTCGATGTCTTCAAATTCCGCTTTCTGATAGTGCCCATCGCGGCGCTTGCAGGCGAGTTCGTGCGCCTTCATCTGATCACAGGGATCCCACTCGTAAGACACCACTACCGGCACCAGGTGCAGATCGCGAATGCGCTCCGCAAAGCTACTGCCCTCTGGCCCGCTCAGCGCCAACATTTTCAGCAGGGCCGGATCGGTGCGATCCAACCCATCCTTGGCACGACCCTCGCGCTGGGCAATCCAGACAGACTGGCGATCGCTCTGGATGGATTGGCGGATGTAGGCAGAAAGCTTCTGCAGCTCAAAAAATTTCTGCCGCCGGGTGCTGGCCTGGCGACGCACCAGGAAGCTCTTGTTGATGCGCATTAACCGCTCGGCGAAAGGCTTGGACAGCAGATTGTCGCCAATGGCGATGCGAAAGGTATCGCGACCCGCACGGTGTAATACCAGATTACAGAGCGCCGGATCCATGACGATGTCACGATGGTTACTGATAAAGAGATAGCTGCGCTGAGGATCCAGGTGATCGACGCCAGAGGTGGTCAGGCTGACGCTGGTACGCTCCAGATTGGCATCCAGGTAGGTTTCCACCTGCTCCTGGAAATCCGCCACTCGGTGGATGTGTGCGAGCAAAGACTGAAACTTGTAGCGCACCATGCTGCGCGACAACGCCGGCAGCCAGCGATGCAGGAGAGGCAGTCGCATGTGGGCAATGGCGTCGAGAAACTCCGGATCGCGTATCAGCCCCTGGAGTACCGATTCGACTTCGTCGTCGCGGTAGGGACGAATATCGTCAAAATCGAAACTCACCGTGCCTCAGCTCCTGCGCCGAGCGGGATGCCAGGTTAACTCGGAGGAGCAACGATCCACCTGGTCGGCAACGTCGAAGATGAGTGCGAACAACGCCATGCGCACCAGCACGCCGTTGTCGGTCTGACGAAAGATGGCCAGGTTAGGGTTCGTGTCCAAATCAACATCCAGTTCATTGGCCTCGGATCGACTGTCGCGCGGCAACGGATGCATGATCACAGTGTTGGGTTCGCAGGCACGGGTATAGATGGCCTGGTTCAGCCGGAAACGGCCGCGGTAAAGATCGGCTTCCTCCGCAGAGGGAAAGCGCTCTTCCTGAATGCGCGTGGAGTAGACGATATCGACGTGCTGTATGCCGACTTCCAGATTGTCCGTGATCTGCACCTGCTGGCCGGCAGCTCGCAATTGATCCACCAGCTGGGCCGGCATCTGCAGTTCGGGGGGCGACACCAGCATGATACTCAGCCCTTGGTACAGGCAGAGCAGACGCGCCAGCGAATGCACCGTACGGCCGTATTTGAGGTCGCCAATCATGGCGATGCGCAGTCCATCCAGTTCGCGGCGCCGGCCGGCCAGTTCGCGCTTGATCGTATAGAGATCCAGCAAGGCCTGGGTGGGATGTTCGTTGGGACCATCGCCACCGTTGATCACGGGCACGCGGCTGGCAGAAGCAAACTCGGCGACTGAACCGGCGACGGGATGGCGCATGCAGATTATGTCGCTGTAACCAGACAGAACCCGCGCGGTATCGCGCAGCGATTCTCCCTTGACCAGCGCCGAAGATTCCAAACTACTGGTTTCGCGCACCTCTCCACCGAGCAGATTGAATGCCGCACCAAAACTCACCCGGGTGCGGGTGCTGGCTTCGAAGAACATGCTGCCGAGGATGGCACCGTCCAGTACCCGCGTCAGACGGCGGCGCTGAGCGTAGGGCTCCATGGAATCGGCGGTGCGGAAAATCGTTTCAATATCCGGTCGCTCAAACTGGTCGATGGAAAGAATATGTGATCCGACGAATTCCACGCTGCAAACCCCTCAGGTTGTGGCGCATTATGCCTGCGAATATTTCTGCTGCAACTCCTGCCCCCACTGCGCCAAGGCTCCAAGCAGCACTGCGGCACGCGGGTCGTCCCCGAGTTCCTGCGCCAGCTGTTCGATACGAGCACGAAATCCGGCCAGTGTGCGGCTGTCGCCAGAATCCTCCGCAAACAGTCGCTGCTGGACCTGCTCGTGCCAGCTGGCGCGCTCTGCCCGGCTGAGCGAATCCGGGAAAAAGCGGGCGCGATATCGAAACAGCAGCTCGCCCAGGCGCGCATCCTGAAAAGGGAAAGTTTGCGTTGCCAGGGTTTGGCTATCGGCGCTGGCTACCTGATCGCAGAGCAGGCGGTCGGCATCGGGGATAAAGCCCTGATAAAGCGCCAGTTCAGGATCGTAGATCAGGTCACCAAAGGGTGCAAAAACCGCTTCCAGCTTGTGCCGCCAGCTCTCCGGATTGCCCAGACGCTGCCAGTTGCGCTCACAACGGTCGCGATCAATGCCTAACTCCTGGGCTCGCTCTGACGAGAGCGAGGCCACCGGCACCAGGATGGGCGACCGGTTCAGATGCAGCAATTTGAGCGAGATACGCTGCTGTCCCACCGGCAACTCTGCGGCAGGGCTAAATACCCGTTGCCGCAGGGTTTCGGCATCGAGATCGTTCAATATCGAGGGATCCTGCTCCAGATCCAGCACCACCACGGCATTCGAATTGGATTTGAGACGAACCAGCGGAGCGACGATGGCCAGACAGCCTCGGCTGGCCGGGTAACGGGAAGAAATGTGCAGCAGCGGACGCGCCTCGCCCAGGTGCAGCTGTTTTAACACCTGATCCTTGAGCCGCAGTTGCCAGCAGAAATCAAACAGGGCCGGTTCGCGGTGCTTGACCAGTCGGGCCAGTTCGATGGTTGCCTCGACATCGGCCAGGGCGTCGTGGGCCGCGGTGTGGGCAATGCCGTTTGCCTGAGTCAGGGCTTCGAGTTTAAAGCTGGGCACACCGGGCTCGCGCTCTGGCCAGTTCAGACTGGCCGGCTTGAGGGCATAGACCAGGCGCAGCATGTCGATAATGTCCCAGCGCGAATTGCCGTTGCGCCACTCCCGAGCGTAGGGATCGCGGAAATTGCGATAGAGCGTGAAGCGCGTGACCTCGTCATCGAAGCGTATGCTGTTGTAGCCGACCACGCAGGTCTGGGATTGCAGCATCTCGGCTTCAACAAGGCGAATAAAAGCGGGCTCATCCAGCCCCTTGGCGCGCGCCTGCTGCGGCGTAATACCGGTAACCAGCACGGCTTCGGGTTGCGGCAGGATATCCTCGACAGGTCGGCAGTAATACTGCAGCGGCTCCCCCAGGGGATTCAGCTCAACATCGGTGCGAATGGCGGCAAACTGCACGGGGCGATCGCGGGCTGGATCGGCGCCGGTGGTTTCATAGTCGTGCCAAAGTAAGCTTTGCTGGTTAATAGCTGCCCCGCTTCAGGTTGAGCGCTAGCTTAGGAACCTCTGCACACGTCTCCGGTGGCCCAGGCGCTGGCTTTGCAGCCTTTCGCAGAGCCGTGATCAGGGGTTCCCCAGGGCGAGCACCTTCTCCTCGATCTGTTTTTGCCAGAATTCCGGACCGGTCTGGTGGACGGATTCGCCCAGCGAGTCTACCGCCACCGTCACCGGCATATCCACCACCTCGAACTCATAAATGGCTTCCATGCCCAGTTCGGGGAAAGCCAGGACCTGGGCGGATTTAATTGCCTTGGATACCAGATAGGCCGCTCCGCCGACTGCCATAAGGTAGACCGAACGGTTATCGCGAATGGCATCGATAGCAGCAGGGCCGCGTTCCGCCTTGCCGATCATGCCCAGCAATCCCGTCTTTTCCAGCACGGTGCGCGTGAACTTGTCCATGCGGGTGGCCGTAGTAGGACCGGCCGGACCGACCACTTCGTCGCGCACCGGATCGACCGGGCCAACGTAGTAGATAAAGCGGTTTTCCAGCGACACCGGCAACGACTGCCCGCTGGCCAACAGATCGACAATTTTCTTGTGCGCAGCGTCGCGGCCGGTCAGCATTTTGCCGGACAGAAGCAAGGTCTCACCTGGCTTCCAGGACTTCACATCCTCGCGGGTCAGGCTATCCATATTGACGCGGCGCACGCCTGCGCCTATCTCCCAGGTGACCTCGGGCCAATCCTCCAGCGCCGGCGGCGTCTGCAGGTAGGGGCCAGAGCCGTCCAGCACGAGATGCGCGTGGCGAGTTGCGGCGCAATTCGGAATCACGGCGACTGCCTTGTTGGCTGCATGCGAGGGGAAGTCGCTGACCTTGACGTCCAGTACGGTGGTCAGACCGCCCAGCCCCTGGGCGCCAATACCCAGACGATTGACCTTGTCGTAGAGCTCCAGACGCAGCTGTTCGGCCCGGGTGGAGGCGCCTCGGGCCTGCAATTCCTGAATATCCACCGGCTCCATCAGCACTTCCTTGGCCAGCAGCATGGCTTTTTCCGCCGTACCACCAATGCCTATGCCGAGCATGCCTGGAGGGCACCAGCCGGCACCCATCTTGGGCACCATCTCCAGCACCCAGTCCACCACCGAATCCGAGGGATTCAGCATGGCAAATTTGGATTTAGCTTCTGAGCCGCCGCCCTTGGCAGCCAAATCGATCTCGACCTGGTCGCCGGGCACGATTTCGTAATGAATAACGGCTGGCGTGTTGTCGCCGGTGTTTTTTCGTGCACCGTCGGGATCAGCCAGAATAGAGGCACGCAGCACGTTGTCGGGATGCAGGTAGGCGCGACGCACACCCTCGTTGATCATATCGGTAAGCGACATCTCAGCGTCCCATTGCACGCCCATACCGACGCGCACAAAGGCCGTCACAATTCCGGTGTCCTGACAGATGGGTCGACGTCCTTCAGCACACATGCGTGAATTGATCAGGATCTGCGCCATGGCATCCTTGGCGGCCTGGGATTCCTCCCGCTGATAGGCCTGGTAAATGGCGCCGATAAAATCCTTTGGGTGATAGTAGGAAATGTACTGCAATGCATCGGCGACGCTGTCGATCACGTCCTGCTGCTTGATAGTGACCATGCTTCTCTCAAATAGGGCGAAATGAAAAATCAGGGCGTCGCTGCGGGCGGTGCCTCCAATCGCAGCAAACGCTGGTTAATTTGCACGCGGAAAGCGTCGATGGCGGCGATGGCCTCGCTCTGCTCGCGCTGGCTCGTCTGCACCTGCTGGAAGGAAGTGCGCAGGCTATTCAGCGTGTCAGTGAGACTGCGTACGCTGGTGCCCAATTGTTCGACATCGGCTGCGACGATAAGCGACTGCGAACCGATGGACTGGGAGCGTTGCTCCACCTGCGTCATGCGACTGGTCAAATTCTGGATGCCGGCCAGCTGCTGCTGCGCTTGCGTCATCTGTGCCTGCAGGGTCTCAATGGCAGGACGATTGCGATCGTAGGCAACCGCCCAGAGTTTGCGGATTTCTGAGATATGCAGCTCGAGTTCGGAAGCATGCTCCTTTAACAGCGCCTGAATAGCGGCACCCGACTGCGACAGGGACTCGTCGGTAACGGAAAGCTTGCCTTCCAAATCCATAACGCGGGTATCCAGCGCCAGATTCTCGGCCTGAGTATCGGCAAGGCTCAGGTATAGGTAGAGGTTGGCGCCCAGGCTGGCGAATACCAGCAGAAAAATGAAACTCCACAGGGCCATACTGTCCCCGCCGCGCGATCGGCCCGGTTCAGAGTTGGCCGGCTTGCGACCAGCGGCGTCTGTCGCCTTGCGAGGTTCAGCGGGTTTGGATTTACGCGAATTGATCAGCGCGTCGTCCCGCTCCGGGACAATTTCCCAATCTTTGTCGGCCATTATTTCATCCAACCTGAATTCGATGCGTTGCCAGACGACTATTGTAGCCTAATGTGAAAAAAGGGGCCCGACCCGCGACCCTCGCTTCATGTAAATTTTCCTGCGCTCAGCGCGCCGAATGGCCGGCTTGGGTACGTTAAAATAGCGCCCTTCTGTTGTACCTATAGGAAGTTTTAGCATGCCTATCAGCCTCCCCGACCTGCCTTACCCTATGGACGCTCTGGAGCCACATATTTCGCGCGAAACCCTGGAGTTCCACTACGGCAAACATCATGCCACCTACGTGGCCAAGCTCAATCCGCTGATCCAGGGCACGGAGCTGGAAAACGCCGATCTGGAAGCGATCGTGCGCAACAGCTCAGGCGGCACCTTCAACAACGCAGCCCAGGTCTGGAACCACAGCTTTTATTGGCATTGCCTGAGCCCGCAGGGTGGTGGCGCGGCCAGCGGTCCGCTGGGTGCTGCGATCGACTCCGATTTCGGTTCCTTTGCTGCCTTCTGCGACGAATTTACCAACCAGGCCCTGAACAACTTCGGTTCGGGCTGGACCTGGCTGGTAAAGCATGCAGACGGCGCGGTTGCCATTCTTAACACCAGCAACGCCGGCACTCCGCTGACCGACTCCTCGGTATCAGCGCTCCTGACTGTCGACGTGTGGGAGCACGCCTATTACATCGATTATCGCAATGCGCGGCCGGCCTACCTGGATGCATTCTGGAAACTGGTGAACTGGGACTTTGCCAATGCCAACTTCTCGGCCTGAGTAGCGGACTGTTCATCTGGCCAAAAAAAAGCCCCACAACCGCGGGGCTTTTTTATTTTCCGAATCGAAGATTCGATTTACATCATGCCGCCCATGTCCGGCATACCGCCAGCGGGACTAGCTTCCTTCGGCTGGGGCTTTTCTGCCACCATGGCCTGGGTAGTAATCATCAAGCCAGCCACAGAAGAGGCGGCCTGTAGCGCGGTACGGGTCACCTTGGCCGGATCCAGGATACCCATTTCCAGCATGTCGCCATATTCGCCAGTGGCCGCATTGTAACCAAAGTTACCCTTGGCTTCCTTGACGCGCTGCAACACAACCGAACCTTCTTCGCCGGCATTTTCGACGATCTGACGCAGCGGAGACTCTGCCGCACGACGGATCAGGCCAATGCCCACGTTCTGGTCTTCGTTGTCGCCCTTCAGCTTCTCGATGGCCTTGAGTGCACGCACCAGGGCGACACCGCCGCCAGGCACTACACCCTCTTCAACGGCAGCACGGGTGGCGTGCAGTGCGTCTTCGACGCGTGCCTTCTTCTCTTTCATTTCGATCTCGGTGGCTGCGCCAACCTTGATCACGGCTACACCACCGGCCAGCTTGGCCACGCGTTCCTGCAGCTTCTCGCGATCGTAATCGGAGGACGTTTCCTCGATCTGTACGCGAATCTGTTTGACGCGCGCCTGGATCTCAGCGGTTTTGCCAGCGCCATCGATAATGATGGTCTGGTCCTTGCTCAACACCACGCGCTTAGCCTGACCCAGGTGTTGCAGGGTGGCGGATTCGAGATCCAGACCCACTTCCTCAGCAATGACCTGACCACCGGTCAGTACAGCGATATCCTGCAGCATGGCTTTGCGGCGATCGCCAAAACCAGGAGCCTTACAGGCGGCGACCTTGACGATACCGCGCAGGTTGTTGACTACCAGCGTAGCCAGGGCTTCGCCTTCCACATCTTCGGCGACGACCAGCAGCGGACGGCCGGATTTGGCGACGCCTTCCAGCAGCGGCAGCAATTCGCGAATGTTGGAGACCTTCTTGTCGACCATCAGAATGAAGGGGCTTTCCAGCTCCGCAGACATGCTTTCCTGGTTGTTGATGAAATAGGGAGAGAGGTAGCCGCGGTCGAACTGCATGCCCTCCACGACTTCCAGTTCATTCTTCAGGCCTGAGCCTTCCTCGACGGTGATCACACCTTCTTTACCCACCTTGTCCATGGCATTGGCAATAATTTCGCCAATTTCCAGGTCGCTGTTAGCGGAGATGGTGCCCACTTGGGCGATTGCTTTGGAGTCGGTGCAGGGCGTGGAGATGCGGGCGATCTCGGCAACCAGGGCAATAACGGCCTTGTCGATGCCGCGCTTGAGGTCCATGGGGTTCATGCCGGCGGCGACGGCCTTGTGGCCTTCAGTAAGGATAGCCTGAGCCAGCACAGTCGCAGTAGTCGTGCCATCACCAGCCTCATCGGATGCCTTGGAGGCGACCGACTTCACCATCTGGGCGCCCATGTTCTCGAACTTGTCTTCCAGCTCGATTTCCTTGGCTACGGATACACCGTCTTTGGTCACTGTCGGTGCACCGAAGGACTTGTCCAGGATCACATTGCGACCCTTCGGGCCCAGGGTCACCTTGACGGCATCGGCGAGAATATTCACGCCCTTGAGCATTTTTCTGCGTGCCTCGTCACCAAACTTAACTTCTTTAGCTGCCATTTCTCGTCTTCCTCAAATTTGAATGTTTGTCGGTGGAATCAGCGCTGGTTACTTTTCCAGCACACCGAAAATATCGCCCTCGGTCATGATGATGAGTTCATCATCGCCGTCCTTGAAGGTATTGCTGTCGGCATAGCGGCCGAAGACCACCTTGTCGCCCACCTTCACGCCGATAGGCTTGATGTCGCCATTGTCCAGGGTCTTGCCCGGGCCTACGGCGACCACTTCACCCTGATTGGGCTTTTCCTTGGCTGAACCGGTGAGGATAATGCCGCCAGCAGACTTGCTTTCCTCGTCACTACGTCGTACTACGACGCGATCGTTCAGGGGACGAATTTTCATCGTACTTTCTCTCCGAATTTCTGGTTGTTGCGTACTTGGATTTCAACTGCTGAAATCAGTTGTTACGACGATTTGGTGGTCCAATTTTATTTTTCAAGACCTGCCATCTCGTCAGCAGTAGATTGGGCGACTGACGAGGATTTCAAGGGCCGATGCGATCATTTTTGTCATTTCGGTAGAACTCACCCTCGATGACATCTCCAGGGCCACCCCGATAACGGCCAACAGCGACTAGCCGTGGCAGAATCCAGCGGCGCAACAAAGTCAGTCGAAGCGGTCTGACCAGTAGCAGAAACCCCAGGGAATCCAAAAAAAACCCCGGCGTCAGCAACATGGCGCCAGCGATGGCCAGGAGTAGGCCTTCACCAATTTCTTGCACCGGCAAATCCTGATTTTCGAGCCTCGCCCGGGCACGTAACAGGGTGCTGAGGCCCTGCACTCGCAACAGGCTTATGCCGACCACCGCGGTGAGCACGACAGCGCCCAGGGTGGGCCAGATGCCCACCCACTCTCTGACCTGGAGAAAGAGCCAAATTTCAATCAGGGGCGTCAAAATAAAGAGCAGCAGGACGAGAGGCATCATTGACGCTGCAGTTGCTGGTAGGGCTTCCAAATTTTCAGTATGAGCACAATAACAGGCAGACCCATGCTCGCCGTGATAACAAAGAACAGAGGGTAGCCGCTGGCATCGACGATGGTGCCGGAGTAACCGGCCAGCAGCTTGGGCAAAAGTACTGTCAGCGAAGTGAAGGCGGCATACTGGGTTGCGCTGAACTCCCGGTTAATCAGGCTGGAGAGAAAGGCAACCGCCATGGCCCCCGCCATACCGCCGGCCAGATTATCCACCACAATAGCCAGCACCAGGGCCCCTACCACAGGCTCGCCCAACATGGCGATGTAGACAAAAACCAGGTTGCTGGCGGCTGCGAGCACCGCGGCAAGCAGAAACATAGGTAGCACACCCCAGCGCAGCGCCGCCAGACCACCCAGAATGCCACCGGATATTGTCATCAGCAGGCCGAAGCCAAAGCTGATACGGCCGATGAGTTCGCGGCTGTAGCCCATATCGATATAAAAAACCTGCGCCATTACCCCCATGACAATGTCCGCTATCCGATAGGTGCAGATAAGCAGTAATAACCAGATCGCCAGACTGCCGTAGCGCCGCATAAAGTCGGCAAAGGGTTCGATATAGATATCGCGAACCTGATCCTTTGGCACCAGGTGGAGGCGATTCACCAGCGGAGCAATCCCAACAGCCAGCGCCAATGCTCCACTAAAACGGAGCACTTCGAAGAAGAATGCCCCCAGGGGAAAAGCCAGCCCGGCTTGCTGCAACCAGAAGCCGCGCAGCTGGCCCAGCAGAGCGAAGCCCAGCACAAAAACGGCCGCCAGCAAAAGGAAGTGCAGCAGCAACCCGAGGTTCCCTGCCACCGACCGTCCCTGAAGATGTTTGCGCTCAACGCTCGGCTCGCGGATCAACAGGGTGCAGAGAATGGTGCTCGCCATCAGCACCGCCATGCTGAGATAGGCAAGGGACCAGGCAGAAAAGCGATAGACGCCTGGCTCGACGAACAGCGAGGCAATCTCCAGGGCACCAGCGCCGGCAAAGAGCATACCGACGCGATAACCTGCCACGGCGGTACCGGCCAGCAAGGGCTGCTCGCGGGCTGGCGCAAAGTCGATGCGGAAGGCGTCGATCACGATATCCTGGGTGGCTGCAGAAAATCCGAGAAATACGGCACCCAGAGCCAGACAGATGAGCGGTTGGGTACCGGCAGATGGATCCCAGAGCGACATCCAGACCAGGCTGAAAATTACGGCACACTGCGCCACAAGCAGCCAGCTGCGGCGCTGACCCAGGCGCTGACTGAGCCAGGGAATGGTGAGGCTGTCCACCAGCGGCGCCCAAATAAATTTGAAACCGTAAGACAGGGCGGCCCAACTGAGAAAGCCGATGGTGGCCCGCTCAACACCGGCTTCGCGCAGCCAGATCGAGAGCGTGCCAAACACCAACAGATAGGGCAGCCCCGAGGCAATGCCCAACCAGAGAATGACGAGTGCCCGCCGCAGTGCGGGCAGATCTTTCAGAAAGGAAAGGCGCTGAGCTGCGGCATCAGGCATAGAAGAGTGCATGTCCTGCATGGTGAATTGTTCGTACCCGAAAGCATCCCACTATACACATGGAAAAGGCGCTGGCATCAGCTTTGCAAAACTTATGCGGAGCCTAGAGTGCGGCCAGATAGCGGTGCCAGTCAAAGCAAAGACCCGGGTCGGTTTTACGGCCCGGCGCGATATCCTCGTGGCCGACAATGCGCTCCGACTTGAGGGCGGGAAACACCTGCATCAGCGCCCGACTGACAGCCACCAGAGCAGCGTACTGCGCATCAGTAAATGCCAGATAATCGGTGCCCTCCAATTCAATGCCTATGGAGTAGTCGTTACAGGCTTCACGGCCGCACCAGCTGGATTGCCCGGCATGCCAGGCGCGGCGATTGAAATTAACAAACTGGGTAATCTCACCCGCTCGATCGATAAAGAGATGAGAGGACACGCGCAGGTCGGCGATGGTGCGGAAATATGGATGGTGCTCAGGATCGAGGGTGTTGGTGAAGAGCGCCGTCACGTGACTCCCGCCAAATTCACCGGGCGGCAACGAAATATTGTGGACAACCAACAGGTCTACCGGCACACCGGCCGGTCGCTCGTCGCAGTTCGGGGAATCTATCTGGCGCACCCCCTGAAGGATGCCGTTCTCGATCACACAGGGTTTCAAGCAGCAGGACCGCTCAGGCCATTTTTTTCAGTTTACCCTGTTTTACCTGCTCCAGTACCTGCAATGCATTCAGTGTGTGGGTCAGGCGCCCGAGGCCGTCGACGAACACGCAGCGCTCGCCCTCGCCAAAGACTTTCATCAGACGGCAGCGCAGAACGTTTGCGCCTTCCTCGATCTGCACCCAGGTTCCCGGGCGCAGTCGATCCTTCCAGAGCTGGTAGGCCTTGGCCGCTTGCGGCGACACGGCTGCAGGCAACTGGCGTTCCACCGCCAGCAACTGAGGATCTTCTGCACTAATTACTTTCCAGGCGGCACTCTCCTGACCGATCAGAGCCGCCAGATTGCCACGCTCGTCACTGCTCAACCCAGCCGCCGGACCGGAATTCAGTCCCAGTTCGACATAGAGGTCTGCAGGTGAACCGCGGTAACGGGTCTGCTTGACCAGTTGGTTCCAGACATTTTTCAGCAGCTCCGTCAAATCCGCCTTGCGTGCTTCGGGCACGCCCTCGGCCAGTTGAGGAATCAGGGTGACCATCTTGTCGGTAGCCGAGCGCGCCGCCCGCCAGGCACCAGCGTCGGTTTCACTGTTGAGGAAGCAGTGCACCAGAATACTGGTCCACTTGCCGAGCAAAAAGGCCACTGCCGGCTCCGGAAAAGGGTGTCCCACCGAGGCATTTTTGATCAACACAAAGATGGAACGTCGCGCCTTTGCCAGCCGGGTGCGTCCCTCCTCAAATTGCGCCAGGCGCTGTACCTGCTCTTTGAAGTCCAACTTCATCAGGGCTGATTTGCGCGACAGATTGGTCGTGAAGCTGGCGATATTTTCCGGGTCTTCGAAGTCCAGTATTGCGAAGCCCTCGGTCAAGTCTTCGAACTCTTCGAGCACTTCACTGCGCACCGCCGGGTCGCTGGCCTCGAGGTAGTCGGCGTAGCTACTCATTTCCTTTATGGCCAGGCGCAGTGCATGCTCTTCGTTGATCAAAATTGATGGGTCGTCCACAGCTAAGCGAGCCAGGGGTGCAGCGACCTTGCCGGCTAAATAGGCCTCCCGGGAATCTTTGTCGCGGGCAAAGGCCTGGGTAAAGTTTTCGGCAATATGGTCGGCCTGCTGCAGGATTTCGCGCACGGCACCCTCTGGCTTCTTCGCGCCCTGCGTTTCGTTCGCCATCGCATCGAGACGCTGCAACAAGGAGCCGGCTGTGGATTGCCCGCTTGCCTCCAGATCGTCCAGCAAGTTGGTAATCTGCTCAGCTTCCCGACGAAATCCGGAAATGGACTGGGGTACGTCTATCGGCACGCCAGGGGTTTTTTGAGCAGAATCTGCCACCCGGGACAGCAGGTCCTTCAATTCGTCATCACCCGGCCGATGCAGCTCTTCCAAGGCCTTGCGCTGGGACTTAGTGAGGCTGGCTTTGCTGCGACTGCGGGTAGTGATTTCCGCGCGCCATACGTGGTGCTTGATCTCGGGCAGAATGCCGAGATCGATCATCATTTCGTTTAACTCGGAATACAGGTAGCCCAGGGCATTGGCAAACTCCTGCTCCAGGGCTTGGAACAGCAGGGCTTTAACCTTTTCCGGCACCTCCAGCGGATCGACTACCTGGGTCATCTGGTTGGCCAGAGACTGCGGGCTGAGTGGGCTATCGATCGGTTTGATGCGGCGATCCTGCAGAAAGCAGAAGCGGCGGTTGAGCTTGGAAAACTTCGTCTGGTTTTCGGCCGCGGCGCGCGACGACATGCGCTTGACCAGAATCTCCTTTTCCAGTGCCTCGTCGTCTACCAGGCTGAGACCAACTGAAAAGCTGCTCTTCGGTGCTGCTACTTGCTCGCCCGAATCGTCAAAGCTTGCTTTGAAGGCGCGCGAGAAGTTTTTAATGACGCGGCTGGCGGAGGATCCAATAGTACGAGAAGCGTCGCGAAACAGCTTGCTGTCTTCTGCTTTGGGATCGGACGCTTGCTCCAGCAAGCGCTCGGCGCCCACTTCAAACATCAGTTGCAAAAGCCGGCGGCCGTGCTCATTGGTCAGGTCGCGGCACAAATCAATGGCCTGCCGGATGTTTTCCTCCGGCACGGATTCCCGGGATTCGGCAATGTTTCTGGCGTCCGCCATGGGGTCGCAATGATGTCCCTGATGTCTCCAAATAGTAAACTAGCAAGCGCTTTTGTCATCCCCAGTACGCCGCGTCGACCGCTCCAGCCAGGGAAATAACCATGGATTACCTGAAAGAACTTGAACCAGTCGTCAGTTTTGCCCTGCAGGAGGACCTGGGATCGGGCGATATCACCGCTGCACTCGTACCCGAAAGCCAGCAGGCCATGGCTGAGGTAGTTTGCAAGGAAGCGGCCATACTTTGCGGCAGACCCTGGTTTGACGAGGTTTTCAGGCAGCTCGACAGCGAGGTTAGAATCGACTGGCTGGCCGCTGAAGGCCAGTCGCTGCAGGCTGGAACCCGAATCGTACAATTGTCCGGACCAGCGCGGGCCCTGTTGAGTGGTGAGCGCACCGCCCTGAATTTCTTACAGACACTGTCGGGAACAGCAACCACAGCCGCCCGTTATCGCCACCAGTTAGCACCCGGCGGCCTGCGACTCAAGGATACGCGCAAAACACTGCCCTGCCTGCGCCGCGCCCAAAAATATGCGGTGTTCATCGGCGGCTGTGAGAACCACCGCATGGGACTCTTTGACGCTTTCCTGATCAAGGAAAATCATATTGCTGCCTGCGGCTCGATAGCGGCTGCCGTTGCCCAGGCTCGGCATATCAGTCCGGACTCGCCGGTCGAGGTGGAGACCGAGAATCTGGACGAGGTAATCCAGGCGGTGAATGCCGGCGCCGATATCATCATGCTGGACAACTTTCCCGCAGCGGATATCGAACGTGCCACGGCCCTGATTGGCGACCGTGCCGAAATTGAAGTGTCTGGCAATCTCGACCTGGCTAACCTGAACGCTCCGGAATTTCGCGGCGTGGACTATATCTCCATGGGCGCGCTGACCAAGCACTGCCGCGCCATCGATTTTTCTATGCGGGTGCGTTGTATCTAGCAGCAACCTACCCGTGCCGGTGGGGAGTCCCCTATTGGGTTAATTGCCTTCGACAGGAATACAAACTGATCTTTCCCCGGGGGTTTCGCACCCCCGGGACCCCCAATCTGGTTTATTTACTGCGTAAGTCAGATGGCCTGCGGCCCGAATCACCTGCCGGTGGGGCGTTCCTTTTCTTTGTATGCCCAAAGAAAAGGAACCAAAAGAAAGGGCACCTGACCGCCATGGATGGCGGAAATGCAGATTTTGCAGGAGCAAAAATCTGCCGATCGCCTGGCCTGACGGCTGCCCTGCGATGCTCAGCAAAATCCGGGGCTGCGGAACTCGGCTTCGCCTCAAACAGGCGAAAATTGCTCCCGGCAATTTTCCGCATTTCCGCCATCCATGGCGGTCATCCTCGCCCTGATCGGTTTTTGACCTGCACTCCTCAGCAGGCTCAAAGGGAATGGGAAGAAGACCCCCTCTTCGCGCCAATAAAGTGGACTTGCCGAGTGCGACCGCTGAACAGGGGCAAAATTCAGGGACGAATTTTGAGCCCTGTCGAGGCACGATGCCGAGTCAAGGCGACCCGTCGTGAAGCGGATAAGCGAAGGCACCCGCAGGGCAAGGGCCACCGGCACCTGCGGGGGTTCCGGGGGTGCGAAACCCCCGGGGAAAGATCAGTTTAATTGTTTGCCGAAGGCAAGAGTTCATTCAAGGTGCAATCCCATCGGTAGGTGATTCGGGCCGCAGGCCAAAAAAAACCCCGCCGAAGCGGGGTCTTTTTTTGATCCTGAAATCTATCAGCACATAACCGGCGTGGTAGATGAACAGGTGCCTGAC